>JARYME010000100.1 GCA_029907315.1 Armatimonadota bacterium
CTTCCAAAGTGCCCACCTCAGTTCCTTGAGGAAAACGCTGAAGAGGGCGCTGAAGTTCAAAAGAGTTAGGTGCTGTGCACGCAGCGTTTCTCACGTTGAGCCTGGTCGTCGCCCAGTTATCATTGGCAGGGTGAACCCAGTGCACGACTAAGCAATGCCCTGCACACCTTCGGGCAAGTTACAAACGGTGTGAGCCCCGACTTTCCCTCGACGGCATACCTGATCACCGCTACCAGCACTTCTCAGCGTCCAGCTGCCGGCCTAAGCAGCAATGCCTCGATGGAATGAGGAGCCAGGTTCAATTCGTAATCCATCTTTTCAGGCACAGCAGGCCTACCGGACCAGTCTCGAGGCCGTAGTCGGATTCGCTTGACTACAGGATGGTCGGAGCAATTGAAGTACAGGATCCGATCCGGGAGCAATGTGGCAAATACGTTGTCCGACTCGCCATCGATGAGGCAGATATCCCTCTGTCCCGACTCAAACCTGCTGAGGTTGTAAATGGCTTTAGCGACTTCTTGCGCGAGCTGCTCATGCTCTTCAGGTTTGAATGGCAACACGACGATTAATCCTCTACCAATCTGGCGCGTTTGAACCTGCTCCGAATTCGCAGTCCCAACAGGCACGAGCGATTCCCAGATCGAACGATCGCCCTCCACAGTCTCGACCGGTCCCATGTTGCATGTGACAAGCGTCCCGCCCGATTTCACCCAATCTGCAATTCGGCGCAGAGCAAACTCCTCCGTCACACTTCCCTGAACGTATATGAGCACTCGGTATTTCGAAAGGGCACCATCTCGAATGAGAAACTCGTCGACCACGTCATAATCGAACAAGTCCCGGCCACGTTCCGCAAGCATGTACGCATTCAAGGGGAAATTCCCGCGACCGCAGTACAGGCGGTGCTCAATTGTCGGATTGAATATCGCCAGTTCTACTTCGGGCTGCGCCCCGGTCAGATGATCTTTGTATTTACGGAGCTGGGCAACAGCCCGCTCCAAGTTCTGCGGGTACTCAAAGTAAGTCTGCACACCGGACGACGCATCAGTGAAGACTCGCGCCACTTCAGCTTCCGGCGGCACATCGCCCGGCGGCTCGGTGTAGAACGGGCAGCCGTAGAACCTGCACGCGGTAGAGATCCGCTTCACAGCGTAGTAGCTGACGTTACTGGGAGCCTGCACGGCCAGATTGTGGCGACGAGCCATCTTCGGTATAGCCGAATAGTCGTTTCCGAATTTCGTAACCTCCGACGCGTAGCCGACACTCACAATCAGAGGCTTGTCGGGGTAGAACTCGCGAATTAAAGATGCTAGTTTCGGTGTGAACTCCAGCCATTCTCCGTAGTACCAATCTACGAAGTCCAACCAGCGTCTGCGGTCCGTAGGTTTGCCGGATTCGCGCGCGATCTGGGCGGCTTTTTCATCCCTAAGGTCCGGAAAGGTTATGTCCTCCCAGGCTTGAAAGGACGTGCCCCACCGCTTATTAAGTACATCGAGCTTTCTGAAACGTGCTTGCATATCGGCGCGGAAATCGGCACGCGCGTAGGGATCACCGCACCAATAACCGGGGTGCGCGTGTTTCTGGGGAACGATCCACGACGTCATAGCTGCGGGATATCCGATCTCGCCATAGTCGGACGGAACAGCAACGCGCACCCAATCGATCTTGTCGCCCATCGCCTTGTACTGAGCCCGGTAGAACCTGCGGTAGATGTCCCATATGTTCGGCGCCCACGGCGATAACTGCATAAGTTCTTCGCCGTGCTCAGCACACCTGTAGGGCACAAACTCCGGCGAGTTTAGGAACCACCGAGGAGGAAAATGCACCCAGCAGAATACCACGTATTTGAATCCAGCCTCGTGCAGTGCGTCCGCATTCTTGATGTATAAGGAAAAATCCCAACGCTCCCTTTCGGGTTCAGCGAGAGCCCAGGACTGGTAATCGCAGTCTGCCACGCACGAGATTCGTTTCAGAAGACGTATACGCTCAGGGCTCGCCCAGTCGTCTCCCTGCGTGCTCGCCGTGCCCCAGTACCGCATAAAAGGAGTAACGCTCAAGTTGCCGGTGTAGAAGGGAATCCTAGTCGGACCTATGTAGGAGTAAGGCTCAGTTGCAGAGGACAATATCGCTGCAGCCGTCAAGGAAAGTAGCGAAGTCAGCATCTAGTTTCACCCAGCGTTAGGACCTGGTTGCATGCGAAAAAATGGAGATTATCCGATCACATATCCAGTCGACATCATCAACGCTCATATGCGAATACAAAGGCACAGCCAGACTCAATGCCGAAATTCGCTCAGTAACCGGAAGCTCTACGTCCGCGGCCAGCCCCATATCCCTGTAGAGAGTTTGATGGTGAAGTGGGGGATAGAAGTATCGTTTGGTCTGGATACCACTTTCCGCCAGGGCGTCGTGCAGTTCGTCCCGTGTTACCGGTGCTTTGTCGGGATCTATAAGAATCACGCAATAATTCCGTGAGGACCTGCACCACTCAGGAATGGATTGAAACCTAACCCCCGGAAGATCGGCAAGTCTCTGTTGATAGCGTGTTATCAGCGTCTCCCTTGCAGCTATCCACTGCTCGACTCGGGCTAGAGACCAGCGGGCTACAATTGCGTTGATCTCCGACATCCGCGCGGACAGCCCCAGGTGGACCATATCTTGTCCGTCAGGACCTTTGCCGTAGTCACGCATTGACCTGATGCGCTCTGCCAGGGTGTCGTCATTCGTGGTTACCAACCCGCCTTCGAGCGCGGTTACGACCTTGGTGGGGCTCATGCTGAATACCTCGGCCGCGCCAAAACCGCCCAGCCACTGCCCCTTGTATTTGCTCCCCAGTCCCTGCGCACTGTCGTAGACGAGTAGCAAGCCATGCTTTTCAGCCACAGATGCGTAAGCTTCAAGGTCGCCCGGGACCCCAAAGACGCACACAGGGTATACGGCGCGAGTGCGCGGCGTAATCGCGGCTTCAATGAGGGATGCATCCATCGTAAAGGAGCCGGGTTCACAGTCGCAGAACACGGGCTTGAGACGATTCCAAAGCAGCGCGTGAGCTGTGGCGGCAAAGGTGAATGAAGGAGTAATGATCTCCGAATCCTCCTGTAGTCCCAGCGCCCGGAACAGGAGCACGAGCCCGCTGGTAGCCGATGATACGGCTATCACGTGCTTCACACCAATAAGGTTGCTAACCTCTTTTTCTAGCGCTTCAACATTGGAACCGCAGGTTACTCGTCCGCTTTGCATTGCCGTGCGGACCTGGTCGAGGATTTCGTCCGGGTCCGGCAGCGTGGGACGAATCAGCGGGTAAGACTTTGTAGTTCGCGTCTCAGTATCTGATCGCTGTGATAACACTCGGTTGCTCCCCCTTCGCATTAGTTTGATTATGGTTAAGCGCGCGGCCTTGCGGGGTTACCATAGGCAACGCAGTAGTCCGGTATGTCGCACACAACAACTGACCCTGCGCCGATTATGCAGTCACAGCCAATACAGACCCCAGGTCGAGCGCAGCTGCCAATCCCGACAAGCGTGCGATCTCCTACGGTTACAGAACCGGCCAGCCGCACACCCGGTGCAATATGCACCGCGCAGCCTATACTACAGTCGTGATCAACTGAACACGAGGTGTTCAGTATACAAGCTTCTCCGATTCTGGCACGCGCGTTGACTGCAACTTGCGCCATAACCACTGTTCCCGCACCCAACACTGCACTGGGAGAGATTATAGCGCTCGGATGCACCAGCACGGGCAGGGACCACTTGCGGTCTCGAGCGCGCTGCGTCAAGGCGGCGCGCGTAACATTATCCCCTATCCCCAGTGCGACAGTGGCACCATCAGGTATCAAATCCCCTGTGCCGAGCACCTTCCAGTCAAGCACACTCTTGCCGGTGAGTGCAGAGTTGTCATCAACAAAACCCAGTATGTCGTATCCCAGAAGATGTGCAATCTCGGCAACAACGGCGCCGTGACCTCCAGCACCGTAGATGTAGATGGCTTTCACTATTACAGCTCCTCCTGCTGAGCGACCTCTCGGTCCGACGAATCGCTGCCGAGGAATGGTGATGCGGTTGCCATGCCCTTCTCAGATATTCCTTCTCGCTTGATCACCTTCGCCACCGTCAGCAGCAGGATCCAGATGTCAAGCCAAAACGACCGGTGGTCCACATACCATACGTCGTATTCAAACTTCTTTTCCCACGAAAGCAGATTCCTGCCGTGGATTTGTGCCCAACCCGTTATTCCAGGCTTGACCTCGTGCCTTCGAGCTTGAAAGGCGTTGTAACGAGGCAAATACTCCGGCAGCAGTGGCCTCGGCCCGACTAGGCTCATATCTCCCCTCAGCACGTTGAAGAGCTCCGGCAGTTCGTCTATGCTGGTCGCGCGCAAGAACTTCCCAAGGCGGGTGAGTCTGCGCTCGTCCGGGAGCAGGTTGCCGCTTTCGTCCCGTGCGTTGGTCATTGTTCTAAACTTGTACAAGGTAAAGATCTTCCCTCCAAGACCGGTCCGCTGTTGACGAAACAGTACAGGTCGACCCATAGTAACCGCCACCGCTACTGCTGTCGCGAGCAGTAAAGGCGATAACAGAATAATCAGCACTGCCGAGCCTATGATATCGAAAGCACGCTTCATCGTTGGCTTATCCTAGCAGCACTATGTCTCCTGAAAGCGCTTTCGGGCCAGCAGCCTTTCGTACTCCCGAAAAGTAGCCTCGCACACTTGCTCAGGCTGAAAGTCACGCGCTGCTCTAGCCCTGCCGGCCTGGCCGTGGACATATCGCAGCTCAGGGTCGTCAATGTACGCCTGCAGCGCCGCTGTAAGCTGGTCGACACTTTTCGGTTCGACCAACTTCCCTGTGACCCCGCTCTGGACAGCATCCCTGCAGCCCGGTATATCCGTAGCCACAACTGGAAGAGCCATTGCAGCAGCCTCAAGTGCCGCCAAACCGAAACCTTCACGATAACTCGGGAGCACGAATATATCCATTGCGGCATAATACTTAGGCGTATCCCAATCTAGACCGGCAAGATGCACGCGTGGATCGTTGCGAAGTACTTCTTCGGCCGCGGCAGGTATAGGATCCTGCGGCTCGAACGGGCCTACGAGCAACAAATGAAGCTGCGAATACTTTTCTCTGAGCAATTCCCAAGCTCGCACCAACTCCGCTATGCCTTTGTCCCGAACTATGCGCCCGACATACCCGACCACCAGCGCCTCGCCCGGGATCCCCAACCTGTCCCGCACCTCCGAACGCAGCTCACGCGGCAGCCTGTCAGGATTGAACCTGCTCTGAGCATCTACACCGCAGATGCTTCCGTTTGCGGGAACACAAATCTTATCTGGAGCACAGACTCCCACCTGAACCGCTGCATCCCTGCACGAACAACTGACACAAAGAACTTGATCCGCCAGACAACAGGAAATCTTCTCACTGGCCCGAAGCAAGATTCGTTTTGAGCCGCTTGCAGTAAGGGACGGCAAACCATGAATGTGGTAGATAACCGCTGGCACGCGAGCAAGACGAGCAGCCATAGTCCCCAGCAGGCCGCCCTTCGGCGTGTGAGCGTGAACCACATCGGGCCGCAGGTTTCGCATAACCCGAACCAATCGCCATAGGGCTTTCAGATCGCTGCCGGGAGCGACCTGACGCATCATCTCCACGGTATACACCGGCGCGCCCAAACTGTTCGCGAGGGCAGCCAATTGTTCCCCCGGCGACGAAACTGCGCGAACCTCCCAACCTCTGGACCTCGTGTAATTGACAAGTGGTCCCAAGAACGTGAACGTTTCGGGAACCGTGACAACGTGAAGCAGCAACGTCGGCTTTGTCTTCTGTTCGCGAGTCAATTCCCATCCCCGATCTATGCGCCGGTGTTATTTGGAGTCAACGTCAACCGAGTGCATCCAGCGTCAGCGAGGCGAACCTACTAGGATCCAAAGCACGGACGACCAATACTTGCCGAGCGTTTTCCGCAATCTTCAGCAGCAGCCTCTTCTCAGTCTGTGCCGCGCCTGCCACGTCCAAATCAGGGTTGAAATACTCATACGCTGTTATTAGAGGTGACTTGTGGTACCAAAACTCGAACCGATTCAGGTTCGCAAGTTTACCCAAAGCGTCTTGAGGCGAACAGCGAACGACTTGTTCGTCGCCTCGTTCTAAGACCACTACGTCGGTTATTCGTGACGGCGGAGCTATTTTCGTGCTGTCAATATAGTGTGTTACAGGCTTACGTTTTCCCACAGGCAGAAGCTCGACAATCGGAACCAGTTTGGTCAATGCGTTGCCGAGCCGCGCACCAAGACTTGTTTCGACCTTCGAATAGTACCGAAAAGTACTTGTCCAGGGAACCGGATACAGCATCACACCGTCGCTTATTGCCAGGTCTTCGGCCAAGAAATCCGCGCCGTGGTCCATACAAGCCGTCATAGTGGTCAGTGTCTTGCCCGTATTCGGCGGTGCGAAGACAACAACGGTCCGATCACCGACCTTGAACGCTGAGCAGTGCAGAGCCGCGAAGCCTTTTCTAAGAAGTGCGAGCGCGGTTATATCGGTCACGATGTACGAGACCGAATGCAGGTTCATGAACCGGTGGGATACATACCTATGATAGCTGCGGTTGGCTCGTATGTGCGGTTCTCCCGAGAGTAGCCCGCTGACCTGCAGGAGCAGCTGCGAAGAAAAGAGAAAAGGCCGCTCATAAATAATACTGTCTTGTCCAGGAACCGCACGGAAGTAGTGATACTTGCCAACTTGGGCGTTCTTGGGTAGCAGACCGTTTTGGCCGAACTCGCTGTCGGGAACCACATCCAACCTGATACGTAGCGCGCAGGCATCATACTCCTCCGCAGTAGATGGCGGAGTGTGCATACCGAACGACCATTTGAAACTCGGCAGATTTGTTTTGACGCCCAAAACCTTAGGCGACGCGATGAAGTAATGCTCCAAGATTCTACGCTCCATAGATCCGCGGCTCGCTTCGGACTCCGGCAATCCACTCTTGGGTTTTGTCCCTCAAATGAGTATAGAACTGCAGTCGTCGCTCCCCAATAACACTGTCGGTAAAATCTCTAGCCCTTTCCAGATTCCTTGCCGACATCGCGGTCATTCGTTCCGGTGAACTTACAACCTCCGCAATCTTATGGGCCAGTGCTGGTACACTTCCCGGCGCTACAATATCTTCCGACGGCAGGAGTTCTGGAACACCTCCCACATTTGTTCCGATGCACGGAAGACCCCGTGCCATCGCCTCTATCATTGCCCGGGGAAGTCCCTCACAATACGAGGGAAGCACAAACAAGTCTGCTTTGTCCAACTCTGCGAATACCGCCTGCCCGGAAGGCAACCGGCCCAGGAACCTCGTCCGGTCGCCGATATTGCGTGCGGCGGCAAGGGTTTCCATTGCTTTTCGGTGCACGCCATCTCCGATGAATGTCAACTCCAAGTCGAGCCCATCCCTCACGCAAGTTGACACTGCTTCTATCAGGACGTCCGGAGCCTTATACATAACATCGAACGTACCGATTGTAACAATCCTCACAGGTCTCTTGGTGTTGTCATACTGCCTAGGTCTTTCAGCGAGTGCTGTGTCCGGAAGCTCCACACCACTTGCAGAAATGGTCAAGCCCGGGCACGGGTATCTGCGCTGCAAAGCGTATTGCGTTACGTATTGCGCTGCACATGCCCTGAGGCACTGCTTTTTCAGTTGGCGAGTAAAATGCCATCTTAGAATAGGCCTCAAGGGATGCCTAAACGCACGGGGGGCAAAGGTATCGTAAGGGTCACCGCCCACGTATACACCGTACGGGTAGCCTAGCCTCCACAAGTAAGGCGCAACCAGACCCGACATCGGCCCGCCCGCATACAAGACCACTGCATCTCCGAGCTCTATCGCACTAGTCGCAGCTCGTCTCACCTTACCGAAGCTCAGAAGTAATTGCTTAGGTCCTAAGTAATGCGGTACCGGATGGAAACAGACAGATTCTCCGTCAGCCCGCAGCCAGCTATCCTCGCGCGCCTCGACATTCAGCACGCGAGCCACCACCTTGACCTGGTCGAAAGCTTTCAGATATATGCTCCAGTAACTGTATGACCTGCCGGTGGAGGTCCAAACAGACCCATCAGGCGTTCGGTAATATCGCTTTTCCGTTACACATACGACTTTCATCGCGTGGGCGCCTTGCCATAATCATTATTTGTTTCGCTGCCAGATATGGAACGAAAACAGCCCAGAACAGTCTTCCTATTTCTCCGGCTGATTCTCCTCTGGCGTACTGCAGCGTGAAAGCCACAAATGCAGCCGCCAGGGCTGCCCGCGCTGGTTCTCCGGACGCATCCACCCATAAGGCAAGCCGCGCGAGCATGTATCCCAAAAGCAAAGTGAAAAGTACGCTGCCGAGCCAACCGAAATTGGCATAGGCCTCCGCTATGAACGAAAAGCCCAACCCGCCGCCCATCTTCGCAAACCCCGGAGCCACCGTCCACACCAGCCAGCTCGAGTATGTTTCGCTGGTAACCCAGTAGAGCGAAGGCACCAGCGTCATTGTTGCCCTCAGGTAACCCAACCCGTAATCGAAGCATCGCTCGCCAGGCACCAAAATTAGAGTATAAGCAACAGTGCGCATCGTGGTGCCGAGTTCTTTAACGAGCGCGACGATGGGGTTGTCCAAGGAAAACAGCATCCCGACCAGATCTGCCGAAAGTCGCTGATCCCCACTTAGCGACCGAGTGATCCCCACTATAGGCAGCACAATCGCTATCGCAAGGAAGACAGTGATTATTCCCACAGGCGAAAAACGCCTTATACTCTTGTGCCATAACCATACGAAAGCCACCAGCGTATATCCCGCGCCTCCGCGGTCGCCTATGAGAAGGTTGGCGAGGGCATACGTGACGACAGCTGCTACAGCTGCAGCAGTGTTGGCCCGCATCCCTTTGCTGCCGGCGAGCAAGAAAAGCACGCCCGGAACAAAGAATACGGACAACACTCTCCACACGGACTCAATTCCCACCGGTATTCCTTGAAAGTACAGGGCAGCATAGCCTTTAGCAAGAACAGTGGATAGGTTCTGACGTAGATAAACAGCAGTAGGCACTGCCGACAATGCCATCAAAGACCATCCCACCCATCTTGCAGCCTTCGCATTCAGCAACACCTCATCCGGGTCTCTTTGGGACTGCAACCTCTGCTGGCGAAGCCCTGCACCAACTAGCGCCCCAAGGTGCATACTCGCAAGGCACGTGAGCACCAAGTGAATTGTCGGCACCAGCACGTCTGGGGAAAAGCGGTTATCCAGCAAACCGCTGTCGTTTATGCCGAGCACCTCAAGAAAAAGCTGTCCGCCGTTAAACGCAACCGCCGCTAGAAAGAAGAGACTGTAGACGTCAAGAAACGAACCCCTCACGCAATACCAGGACCACAAACACCAGAGACTTGTAAATACGAACACAAAGCTTAACGGACGAATGAACCCTTCGAGGTCGACTGCATCCGTTTGGAAGACGAACGTAAGCGAAAGCAGTACAATAACAACGGCACCCTGCACTACCAGGCACACCGGGTACCACTTGATTGCCACGGCTGTTGCGGATCTCTTGCTACAAGCCATTTTGCTCAGTCTGCTTTCGTGCGATTACATAAACCTGGTGGCGCCAAAAACGCGCAACCAATCTGTCACCACTGACCAGTCCCGAGAACGAATTGAGGAGATTCCATATTCTGGCTGTCAAGCCGTAGACTTGCCCCGCTAGGCTGTTGTTGGTCCCAGAGCACGGCAGAATCGCGGCACCGGCGTATCCGGCTTCCAAAACAATGCCACCAGAGCGTTCGGCAGCCCGCTCGAGTACTTTGGGAGACATGCATTCCAGGTTGTGGGTCTCCAAAGTGCGCTTACAGAATAGCCTGATCAGATGCGCCACCGGGAACCCTGCGTAGTTCGGCACGAGTATGGACACCAATCCTCCTGGCTTCACGAACGCGAAATGGCGAGCCACCACAGCACCGACGTCTTCGAAGTGCTCAACGACTCCGTGGGAACATGCGAGATCGTAATGCCCGAGTTTTTCCTCGCAAGTCATTAGGTCAGCCAAAATCAAGTCTCCATGGATTCCATAGGCGTCGTATAACTCTGCAGCCCTATCAAGTCCTGTGGAGCTGAAATCCAGACAGTCGTATCGTAAGTCTGGGCGCAGCTTGTGCATACGTTCGATTATGCGGCCTGGTGCACCTCCCAGCTCCACCACACTTCCCGACTCAGGCACCAGAGCCAAGACGCGGGCAAGGTATCTGTCTAGCTCGCGCACCGCCAACCTGCGCGACCCCATCCCCCGATATTTTCGCCAGGCTTGGTCCCAGGTTTCCGGTTTCGTCAGTTCTCGCGCCGAGTCGAACTCTTTGCTCACTGCAGTCCATCCAACCTATTTGTTTCGCATCGATAAAGTTAGGCCTCTAACCACTACCGCAGAACCGAGTATCAGGTGCACGATAGCGCCGGCGAGCAACCCCAGGGCTGCACCGCTTATTCCGTACCGCGGAACCGCAATGCTACAAACTGCCGCCGTCGCACCGCATACCAAGGCGAATATTGGCAGCTGAACGGCGATGTCTCTTGTCGCCGTCATCGCATAGTTTGTAATCGCTGCCACGCTCGTAACCGCCGAAGCAGCCATTACCAAAACCAACACATTGGCGGCTCTGGCATACTCCGGCGTAAACAGGATGGACAGGATTTTGCTTCCCCAAAGTAGGCTCACCGCTATCCCAATGACACCAGCAAACACTGCCAACGCAGCAAGCTTGAGCAGCAGGCCGATAAAAGCCTTATATCTGTTTTCCGCGTAGTACTTTGCCAGCCGCGGCGCACTGCACTCCCCGATCCCGTAGACCACCGTGAGAACCGCTACCATTACATAAGTCACGGCGGAAAACACGCCAAGCTGGGCCTCGCCGCGGCACGCGACCACATAGTATCGCGGGATATTGGTGCGCAGCGAGTTAAGCAGTCCAGATATTCCGAGTGGTAGGGCAAGCCAGATAAGCGCCGCAGCAGACCGCCAGTTCTTCAACGACGCGAAATGCGAGTTCTCACCTTGCGCATACTGTTTCACAACGCGCGCTCTATTACGCACGTCGTAGCCTATAAGTATTGCACCCCACACTAGCGCCAGAGACAGCGACCCGAGCAGTACATCTCGTGTGAAGTAGATAGCTGCAGCAAGCGCCCCCAAGGAAAACAAACCCTTGATAATTTTAGACTTGGATACCAAATCCATGCGTTCGTGCTGCTGCATCGAGCCGTAGTATATGTCGCTGACCGACTCCAAGGCCTTTGCAGCTGCTATCGCCATTACTACCGCTATGACGGCTGGATTGTGCTGGGTCACAACGGTCACAGCAAATATAGCAACCACCGCCGCGGCAAGGCAAAGTAGCCGAGCCGTGAAGTAATCTGAGAAGCTGTAGTCGTGCTTTGCATCAGTCGCCTGTACCATTCTCAGCTGACAGGAAGCCAAGGTTATCACCGGTGCTGTGATTGCCAATCCTAAGGAAAAGCGTCCAACCAACTGGGGAGTGCCCAGTTTGGCGATTACCATCAACATTGACCACTGGCAGCCTGCATATACCAAATTGCCCAAGAGAGTCCAGGACAAATTGGTCCGCAGAGAAGGTTGGGAGACTTGTCTACCGCCGAAATATATGGCAGAAATATCGGTATTCAGAGCTGCCGATTGGCACTCCGCGGCCGGCATGCTTAATGAGGCATCGCTCGTACAGTTGTCTGTGTTGCTTTGGCTTGTCATTCTATTGGGAACCAGTGCAGACAGCAAATCGTCGCAGGGAATAGAAAGTATTGCAGGATATATGTTCCCAACGGCAACTAATAGCATAGTGACACGTGGAGGGTGTGTCAATCAGACCTTACACATGGGCTGTAAGCTTTCGGCCGTACTTCGTATCGGTTTCGGCCTGGTCTGAGTCTGCAGCATTGGTACGATTCTTGCATCCATACCTAGTGGCATTCGTGCCTATGCTTCGACAAGAACTTGCGAGAACAACGGAGGCAACGAAAAATGAAAGTGAAAGCGATCTCTGCCAGTAGGGGAACTTCTCTTGTGCTGGCCCTCGCACTCGTCCTAGTGGCCGGCGCTGCATCCGGCGCACTGGGAAGCGTGGACATAGTGGGCTTATT
>JARYME010000101.1 GCA_029907315.1 Armatimonadota bacterium
TGTTTCTGGGTCCAACCACGTGGTTATCACCGCGCTCATCTGACCGCGACATAGCGACAGTCGGCTGCTCAGTCGGTCGGTGTCAATCCGTCCTTTGACAATCGCGCTATCGGCGATGCGGAAGATGATCTCGCTGTCTACCATTGCTTTTCGGGGTAGCTTGAAGTGACGAAAAAGGTAGTCAGCGTTGCCTATATGTCCATTGTGCGTACCCTGGCAATGGCGACTTACCTGAGGGTGGTTGTTGGCGTTATCCTGCTGGCTGCCACGGGTCTTCCAGCGAGTGTGGCCCATCAGGATAGTCGTCCGGTTGTCCACCTGCGCGAGCATATCCTCAAAAGCCGTATCAACTACGAACTCATGTGCCGGGACCGGCTGCTTATAAACCCGGTGCTGGCCATCACGATTCACCCATCCGATGCCAGTGGCATGAAAGCCGCGCGTCTCGCTTAGGAGAAGCATTTCAGTGAAGATGTCGGTCAGATGCTCGATCTGGTTTCTGTCGCGTTCTCCGTTCTCGAATATGATCCC
Organism: Armatimonadota bacterium; assembly: GCA_029907315.1. Lineage (GTDB taxonomy): Bacteria > Armatimonadota > UBA5829 > UBA5829 > UBA5829 > CALJES01. The sequence goes on from JARYME010000101.1 coordinate 532, forward strand.
AAGCTGGCCGCACATCAGCATCCACCTCCCTCGCGCGTATCGCTGGGCCTGCGTTCATCGGACGGTTTGTCGACCATCTGGCCAGACGCGCCGTGTTGCGCGCCGTGGCGCGAGGGGTGGCATTTGTCCGGGGAGGCCACTGCGGCGAATCCCTGGAATATGCTGTGGGCATAAAGGCTGCGGTTCTCATACACCCAGAACGCTGCCTCCTCATGTCCCATCTCCAGTGCGAGCTCGATCACTCTGGGCGCATCCAGCATGTTGGTTTTGCCGGAAAGCCTGACGGCTTCCAGACCGGCCAATACTCCGGCGGGCACTTCTATCTTCTTACGCTCCACAGCACACCTCCACGGGGGCGGCATTCTCGTCCGCAGGCTTCTTCGCTTTAGGCATTGGTCTGCCATATTTCCACGCCGAGTCTCCTGACATGAGTCTCAGGAGATGCATACGGGCAGTTTTGAACTCTGGCCCGTTCATCTTGAGCGCGGAGATGAGGAAGACCCGCATATCGTATCGTGCCGACGCCGGATCGTATTTTCGTTTCTTCGCCGATGCTCCACGGCAGTTCATCGCCCGCGCAAGCAGCGCCATGCTGAAGAGGATTACGGCTTTAACACGGCCTGCGTGGAGACTTCCTGCGTACGCCCTTAGCTCCAGGGCATTCCTTAGAAAGAACCCGTTGTAATTTAGGATCGAGTAGCGGCTGGAGTCATAGCGCTGTGGGTGCTCCACATACCGGCCATACCACTGGATGTTGAGCTGCCTGAACGTTCTCGGTGGGTTCTTTGTGATCCGCTCTATGAACGCGGGATCTATCGGTTTGCAGTATCGGTCCATACGGTGCTGGTTCACGCCGAGGGCTGCGTAGATGATGTCCTGCTGCTTGTAGATGAGCTTGGCGAGATTCGCGAGTGCCTTGGGCGTGATATCGGGATGCGAGAGATGAACGTGGATGCCTGTACAGTCGTCCGTGGCCGCTCCGCAGCGTCTGACGGCCCTCACCACGTTCTGGAGTTCGGGGATGTCATCATATCCCAGGATTGGCGAAACCACCTCCGCCCTCAGGTTCGCCGGTACGCTTGTAAGCGATGCGTCGGCGACAACGTTCCACGTTCTGCCTTTGTCGTCCACCACTCTCCACGGATCGAACGACCCGCTTCCTCCCACGTGAGTAACCTCGCCTCCGACCACACTCTGTATGGCACGTGCTACCGTGCCTCGGTCTCTGGACACGGTTTCAAGTTCAATTCCGAATCTGACTTCTTGTATCTGCATAGGATGCTACCTCCGCTAGTCGCTAAGCAGAACATCTGTTCTGCTCGCATCCAATGAATGCCTCGAACCGACGGATTTTGCAAGTGCATTCAGGCAATTTCCAACAGAAATAGTGTTCTTACGTGGTATTGGGGACGTGGGAATGGTCAGGATGGATCACGCCCGCATCAAGCAGCCTTTCGTTGAGTCGCTGCACGTGAGCTTCTTCACGTTCTATAAGAGCCATCATGTCGGTGAACTGGTCAGCAAGATCGGGGGAAACACCTGCGGCGTGTTCAAGTTGCCGGATCCTGGCATCAAGGTTCGCGAGCAGATCGAGGACATGGTTTCGAATCACGCCGTCTCGCTTTTCGGAGGGCGACGGGATGAACTCAGTCATCCCGCCGCTGCGTCTTGTTATCATCTCCCGTACCTCAACTCAGTGTCGCGCCCAGGGAGTGGATACGCGGATAGATAAGGTTGTTGCCGGTCATCACGGCCTTGTAGCGCACACGATTCCCGGACGGGTTCGTGAAGGTCCGCAGGAAGACGTATTCCGTCCATGTCTGGTCAATCTCCCTGGTCGTATCGAGAGCCATAGGTTCCCAGGTCTCTCCGCCGTCATTCGAGGCGGACCAGTTTAGGGTGCAGCCGCTCGGAATGTTCATCTGGACGTAGACCTTGGTCGACTCCACGCCCTGCGTGAGTTCGTTCTCCCTGGTGACATACGTGCCGTCCGGATTGTTGAGATAACCGATAAGGTTCACGTCTTTGTAGTTCAAAGCCGGAGAGTCGTTAGCGGCGCTGCTTGTGAATCTGGCGCGCAGAACAACTTGCGTTGCGATGTTCGGAAGCCTCTCTTCTTCGGCAGGTACTATCGCGTCCCAGGTCGTGCCGCCATCAGTCGAGTAGTCCCAGGTCAAGGAAGTGCCCTGCGGAATCGAGGAGTATTCGTCGAGGTTCAGCTCGGAGAACTGCACGCCTGTAATCGGCTGGAAACGCACCTCTCCGCTTCCAGCGAAGTCATAGCCGTATATCCGCATCGTGAGGTCGGAGCCGTTCAGCGGTGTCCAGGTCTCCGCGTTCGAGCTTTCAAGGAGAACTCCAGCCGCATACGTCTGCCTGGTGATGACGCCATTTTGCCCCATCTGTCCAAGGCTCGCGACCCTGACGCGGTAGTTCGTAGAGTTGGTGAGGATTACTACGGCAAAGCTCTGGTTGGCGGGCACGTAGAACGGGTCACCAAAAGTCACTTTGGTCTCGGTGTTGAGTTGTATCTCCGATGCGGCGACCACCTTTTCCGCAAACACTGTTTCGTTCGGAAGACCGGTGGTGACTCCACGGATCTGGACAGTGACGGGGATCGAGGCGTCCTTGCGGGTGAAGTACAGCCCCATCGCAGAGATAATCCTGTTCTGGGTGAAGCTGAAAGTCTGCGCAAGCGGGTCGCGCCGGACCACCACAGGCACTGTGCGCCAGACGATTCGCTCGACTTCCACTCGGACGATTCGAGGCTCAACTTCCCGGATGATCGTCTGCTGCTGCACGATAGTCTGCTGCTGAACAATGGTGTTGGTTACCTCGACGCGCTCGACGCGGGTGATAACGAGCGGATCGTTCACCTGCAGCATTGTCTGCGCCGAATATGTGCCGTCTGTCATCTCGACTATGCGGTTGCCATTCCTGGCATTGTCGGGGATGGTGAAAGCTGCTGTGACTCGCCCCGCTGCGTCTGCATCGACATCGGTCGCTACTACTATCCCGTCACAGCGGACGGTGATGTTGGTGGCAGACGGCGTGAAGTTCGATCCGGTGACGGCGATCCCCGTTTGCCCGCGCCTGCCAATGTTCGGTGTGACCTCGACCGTCGCCGGAGGCTTGTCGAACACCGCGTAGGGATTGATATTCTTTTCCTCAGACCAATCGAGCTGCTGGATAAGTACCTTCTCAGTTGCCGGTAGCAGCGCGAGGCTTCCCCTGAAAAGCGCACTGCTGTGTGCCTGATCGATCTGAAGAACGCGCGGAGTAGCGACCCTCGCGGGGGCGACGAACTTCCTGATACCGTCGACACGCGCGCTCCACTCTGCATGGAAGATATCCGACTGAGCTTCGTTTGAGAAGTCGTCGGAGTAGATGCCCTTCTTGGTCTGCGCGTCCCGGTTCTGAAGCTCGTTGTTCATCTGATACTGCGCGTCGTTGTATTTGAGATCCTCGACATCCTGGATCACCTGGTGGATCTGCGACATCGTGATCCGGGTAAGGCCGAAGTTTCTGACCGTCATCGCGACCGAATTCGCCGGGCAATCGACGCTGCAGAGCGCGAGACTACCTTCCGGCACTATCGGCAGCTTTGGGAAATCGGATGGCGCGCCCTCGATACGCTTGAGTTCCCTGGCTGTCGCGTAGATGATGTCTCTTCGGCCGAGGTAGTAGTCATAATCGATGCTGCAGTTTGAACCGCTCACGGGATCGCTGCCGACACCCGTTCTGCCGAAGTTTATGATGCTTGTGTTCCCCAGGGCTATCTCCGGCACCAGCTGTGAGAGTCCGCTGGTATTCGCTGCGGGAGGAGTACTTGTCGTGGTCTCATCCACGCCATCATCAACGTACGATGTCACTCCCGAACCGACTTCCTTGAGTCTCCTAAAACTGGTCCGGCCTGTGTTCGGCGACGCGCGGTATATACGATAGCCGGTCGCGCCATTGATCGGTCTCCATGTAATGAGATTGACCTCTCCCGTACCGGTCTGACGTGAGACAACACGACCGCTTGAGTATTCGGTCTCACCCGCTGCCGAAAGCGCCGTGACCAGATAGAAGTATTCGGCTGCGACCGGATACCCTACACCGCCGAACCAGCCGCCGTCAACGTAGTCCGCGCCCTTGACCATCTGCTTCACGTATGTCCAGCGGACTGTGTAGGTCGTCCCTATCGCAGGCTCGTTTACACCCAGCCAGTCGACATAATTGCCACTTTGCTGCCAATCGACGCCTTCCTGGTAAATGGTAGAACCCTGACTGACTTCTATAATGTCCACAACCGGGTTCGGGACCAGCAGGTCCTCGCCGCCTCCGACCGAGCCACGAGTGATGTTGGAGACTATCTCGACTATCGCCTCGACCTGAGTCGTTTCCTTGAGGGGTGCGCAGTTCAGGGCATACCTGCGTTCGTTTATGTTATAGGTCTTCTGCTCTCCCCGGACGCTCTTTGTGGCGACCGATTTCGGCACCGTTGTGGTTGTCGGGAGGTCCTTTTGCAGCCGGAAACCCTGGATGTATGCGCGGCCCGCGTTGGTGATGACCTGCACACTCGCGCCGTCGTTGCCGCCGATGAAGCTGTCGAACCCTTTGACGAGATAGCTGCCTGCCTGATCGTAAGTTCTTTCCGCCAAGTTGTGCAGTAGCGAGTTCAGCCCCTCGGCGGCGGCAAACGATAGCTGATCTTCGGTAATGGATGCGACCGTGATTCTGCTGCCGGGAAGAGTGCCCAGGAAGTCCTTGAGATAGAGGTTCGACTTGTCCTGGACGGTGGCTGTGACCTCGCCGGTCTCGCGGTCGAACTTGTAGATGGGGACTACCTTGCGCTCGGTAACGTTGTTCGGGAGGCTATCGCCCGAAGTATCTCGTTCCTTCAAGGAGAGCACCCACTTCTCACGTTCGGCGGTAGGCTCTCCGGTCGCCGGGTTGATCAGCCCCGCATCCTGAGTATAGCCGTAGTTGTACTTCAGGAGTTCGACATAGATGTAGTCCACGCCGGAAGTCTTCGCCGGATCGTATGTCAGCACTCCCCCGGGGACTTGCTCGATATGCCCGTCGATGTAGACCACTCCGACGGAGAGCGTCAAGACGTTGTTCGCCGCCTGCGGCACAAGCCCGCCAATGATAGCTCCTTCCCTGAAGAGCAGATCGGCGATCTTCCTCTGCTCGTGGAGAGCTATTTCCTGGGCTTCGTTAAGTTCCGAGTCCAGCAGGTCCCTGTCCTGATGATACCTGACCCGCTTGTAATTCCTTGAGGCATCAAATGTATTTCGTGATATGGTCATGGCGCACGCCTCCCTTCCGTTCTTGTTCCTTATGCCTATATCTTGATGACCCCGACAAGCTCGACACGCGTGTCGGATGTCTTGTTGAAATCGGGGATATTCTTCACCTCGTAGAGATAGCCCGGCACCTTCACCTGTCCATCCGGATTTGTCGCCGGGTGATAAACACCGCCCTCGGCATAGTCCGACTGGTGGCCATCGACATACTCGACATTGCCGCCGAAAAAGCCGTACTCGCGGATGGTGATGCCGTTCGCCTCAGCCTCCTCGAACCGGAAGAAGACGCCGATCATCTGAGTCTCCAGCCCACTCTCGGAGTAGCGGACGCCGTTCACTTCCAGCGTCCCTTCCGGGTCTTCGATAAGGAACGCGACCTTGTAACACCGTTTCCTTGCGCGCTCGTGTTTGAGCGCGGTCTGATCCACGCTCACATCCGGCGGGTTCATCGGGTCAATGAACGTCTCATCGCCGTCGCCTATGGCGCAGTGGGTTATCCCATCAATTGGGTCACCCTTGAGTAGCCGGGCGGTAAGCACTCGGCCGCTTCGTGTTATGAGTCCAAGAGACATGTTGGTTTCCTTTCAGACTTGAACAACGTGGCTCTCCCGGAGGAGGAACACGTAAATCCTTTGCTTCACATCCGCATCCGACATCAGCCGGTGCAAAACGACGAGTGAGCAGTCGAACGGCTGCTCTATGTGCCGGAAGATGGACATCATGGCGTCGGAATCCAAGTCCAGCACATGGTCTACCTGCAGCCACACATCAACGCCGGCGCTTACATTTCTGACCGATATGACGCCGGTGTCGAACGCTTTGTCCAGCAAAGCAACTATCGTAATCCCAAGGTCGGTCGATAGAGCCACTTCGTGAACGACTACAGCCGACACATCGGTCGTCCTCGCGACCGTCCGAACATCACTCGTGGCTTCCGGCAGTTCGAATATGACGCCTTTTCCAATGGGGCCCAGTGCTCGGTTGAGCGGTGTGACGGTGCCCCTTGAAAGGTTGAGCACATTCATTCGGCCTTTACGGACGGCCACGTTTCAGCCTCCCCTTGATGGCATGCGGCCTGCCGGTGGTCTTGAACGGCTTGAACTGGGGTCTGACCACGGCTATTCGGACTGCAATGTTCGGTTTCTTTCCCGGCCTTATTGCCACAGCTTACTCCTTAATCGCACACCATCCGGCATTGGACAGGTTGAACATCTTGTAGGTCGCCGTGCCCAAATCCAGCACATCCTCCGAGTCACCAGCGCCCGAGCCTATTGAATAAACCTCGATAAGTTCGCCGCGCAGTTCTTCGTTCCCGGTCGAGGTCATGGCCACAAGCCAGGGGAACATGATCGTCAGGCCATAACGCACGTCGGGGTCAGCATAGCCGGAAAACCCGCCATTCGCAGCGCCGCAGTTCCCTGTCTGCCCGGAGGCGCTTGTCCAGCCGTTCCATTTGTTCAGAGCATAGAAGTTGCCGGGCACGTTGTTTCGGCCGATGATGACAGGCTGCGGGTCCTCGCCGACCTTTGCGCCGCTTGCGTAGGCGGCAGCTAGTGACGCGACCGTGATTGTGTTGGGCGTCGATTCGGTATCCCTGGCCGTGACCTGCACTCGCTCAATATTGGCGTCGTCTTTAATGATGTAATAGCTGCCCGAATTGAACAACGAGGCGTCGTTTACCTGGATAACAACACTGCTTCCCGCATTCACCGCCGCCTGCGTGATCGCCACCGCCCCCGACCAGTAACGCTTGATGATACCGCTGTAGTGGCCGTAGTAGGTGGCCGTGATCTTTGTCACCACGAACACGTGATCAAGATCTCCATACAGCCAGTAGAGGAACTGAGCGGAGTCCTTAGTGGAAATCACAGTCGTGCCCGACGAGTAGGCCATCTTTACACCGGTGTGCGTGGAGGCATTCCAGTAGAGGTAGCCCTTAACCGAGATACAATCAGCACTGGCATCGTTTATAAACTGGATGTAGATGTCCTCCATCCCCGACTCGCCGACGGACTTAAGCACGTAGTAGGGATCAGAGAGCGCCGAGCCGTCGTCGTGCAGTGTCCAGCCGCAGGTAGTCACCAGAAAATCCTTGAGCCTGACTAGCATGTCGGCTGTATTGTTAGCAGTGCCTGAAACGCTGTGATATGCCATTGTCTTCCTCGCAGATTCTAAATCACCGGAGACTCGGTACCTGTGACTCGCAGTTTTATGTCGGTCTTGTTCTGCACCGGAGTGCCTGCGGGTACGGTCACGCGCCGCCAGAAAGAAAGTGTGGCGTTGTGAGCCTTGTCTCCAAGAATGAGGGACTCACCCGCAACCGCCGCATCGAGCCCCGCCTGGTCCGTCGCGAGTTTCACCCAGGAAGCTTCGCTCGATCCGGTGTTATCGATGGGCTGAATAAGCAGACCCGTATAATTGTATGCCGAGTAGACCTTCGTGCCGGACGAGTGGTTGCCTGCGGCAGTGCCCGCGTAGCCGCGCTCAACGATCAGACTGGCTGTTCCTCCTCCGCTAACGACAAGCATCTGCTCGCCGCCGATGATAATGGTCTCACCATCGGCAAAGCGCGGCTCCGAAAGCGCAATGGCGGTCGCTGCCGCGCTTATGGCGGACGCCAGAGTTGTCTGCTCGTTTGCAAGGAAAAGCTCGCGATCCTTCGACTCGCCGTCCGTGCCGTTATAGGTATCCGAATCAGGGCTGGTCATCGACCCTTCGGACACCTGCTGAGTAAGCTCAGCGTCTTTAAAAAGATGAATTGCCATACCTGTCTCCTAATCTTGCGGCCACTGGGTGACCGTGCAAAGGTTTGCCGCAGCCGAGAGACCGGCCACTGTCGACTCCGTGAGATCCCTCTGCCGGAATATGAACATGCACAAAGGCGTCGAATATGCAAGCTTCGAGCTGTTCAGACGCTCGCGGACGAGCCGGAAGACGATAGGCTTTGCGTTCGGCTCCGTCGTCTGGACCTCGCATGTAAAAGCGAGCCCCCTTTCAGAAAGCTCGACATTCAGCAGCCGCTCCGCGTTGAGGGCAAAGGCGTTCAGCTTGTGACCGGATACGCGCCCGCGCCATCGATTGATGATCACTCCGGCACGTTCAAAACCCTGCGAGAGCGTGCTCTGACAGGTGACACGCCAGAACGCCCAGGTAGTCTGCCTTTTCGTGAGTCTGTAGTCGGAGTTCAGGAGTCTTCGGCCGATGACGAACACATCGTTGATGCGGCCCGTCGAGTGCAGGTCGACACTCCTCGAGAGCACCGCAACAAAGTCATCCTCCATCGACTCCTGTGAGAACAGCCACTGCAGGAAGAAGACCTTCATCCCCGCCGGATGATGTTTTGCAAGCGCGCTTCTCACGCCGGGAATGAGGTTTCGGCACTCGATGCGATAGACACCCAGGCTGTGGATGCGCCCCGGAAGCTTGACGCCGATGCGGGACCTTTTATTGAGCCGAAGCGCCGAACGAAACGTCTCGTCTATCTCGCCTTTCCAACCGGTGTTGACCAGGGAACGATGGATGGCTGGAATACTACCCTTGCGCCGGTAGGACTCTATGACCTCGTGTATCTCCCGCCGCTGAGTGTCAGGATCGCGGGTAGGATCGAACGAGTATCCGGTGATGCTCGCAAGCAGTGGAATGAACCTTACGTCGCACCGGTCGATATCGAAGATGTCCGGCAGCCGGTCGATAAGCTCCTTGAACTCGTCCAGGGACTCGGCGGGTATGCGCAAGAACGCCTGAAGATCGCCGCTGGCATCTTGCTCCCGATAAACGGGCGGCAGTAGACCTATGAGCTTTTCCTCGAAGTAACCGGGCATCAGGTCGCCCTCCGAATGTCCAGCCATACCTCGCCGAGACTCGCAATCTGGCCCGGCTTTATCTCGACATCCGCCTGCGGCGAAAACATCGTCACGTGGCTCACGCCCCGGATTCCATCGAGAAGCGAGACGATGTCAGAGAAGTATACGGATTGACCAAATGCCAGCCTGTCGAATGAGAAGAATGTCTGAAGCGCCACCTCGATACGTCTTCGGACGTCGTCGTTATCCTCGGTCGGGTAAACATAGACTTCCGCGTTTATGGAGACCGGGCGATAACAGGGATCGAAAAGGTTCACCTCGATGGTGATCACCTTGCGAGACTCTATAAACTCGGCAAGTTCACGTTTCAGCGTGGGAGACGGCAGCCCGCCGCCATCGGGCGCGACGGCCATATTGACCTGGTAGTAGCGGATGTTAGCGCAGTCGTTTGAATCGAGAACCTGCGCCTTCGCCACACCCGGGAAACCTTCTGCAAGAGCCTTGTAGTCATCTTTTGTGACCGCTTTCCAGAGCGAGCGCAGTTCCGCCGGAGCCTGCAGCTTCGCATGGTCCAGAGTCTCCCGGTCGGAGCCGCCTGTGGAAGCGATGGGATTGGTGACGAATAGCATCACCAGCGCGCCGTTGTGGTAGATAGGAGTCACTATCTCCGTGACGAGGTTCCTGCCGATATTGCCCTTCGAGCCGAGAGTCTCAAGGTATTCGACCGTTACCATCTCGCCTTCGGGTGGAATCGCGCCGTGGATTCCATCACCGAAAGCAATATGCGTAATATCCAGTCCATCGGTCTCGACCAGGAAATGCTTCGAGTCCGACGCGCTGTCAATGAAGAACCTTGTCTCCTCCCAACCGCTGTCTCCTATCCTGACCCGCACGCTTCCCTGGGCGATGCTTGTCGAGGAAAGCGAAAACTTCTGGCTGCGGTCTCCGGCGGCGGAGAACTCTTCGCTTTTGCGGGTTCCCTGCCGCGCTCCGACGTCCACCGAAAGCTGCCCGCGCGGAAGCACGGCGTCCTCAACGGTCTCAAAATCGACATCGCCGTCTTCAAGCCGGGCTTTGCATACGGTCCCTGCTGGAATCGCGAGGTCGCCACCAAGCGCCGATGAAAGACTGAATCGCAGGGTTGTTGTGGCCGCGACCGGGGTATCGAGCCTGTAGTTTATGAGCTTGCAGAGGTTGATAACGTTCTGCCGCTGGCGCGCCGTTGGCAGGAACGCCTCGGAGGCCTGCGCATCAAGATAATATGCGAGCATATCACCGACACCGCAGAAGAGTTCAAGCAGCACGACTCCAAGGTCGGACTCATTGAAGTCCGTCCAGCGGTCGGTAAGCTGCGGCACACGCGAGAGCAATTCCTGCCGCAGTGATTCGTAGTCCTTGTTTGCATATGATATGCTCGCTCTACCCAACCGCCACTCTCCTTGCTCCGCTATCGGACGACCCGGTCATCTCCTCCCGGCAGAACGGCCAAACCAGGTTGCCCGCGACCTGCGTGTCTATCACCCGGTAAGAGATGCGTATATATAATGTATGCTCATCGATTGCCTCCGGCGACTCATCGAACGACACGTCCGTGACTATCACCCGCTTCTCCCATCGCTCAACATCATCGATGATGTAGTGGCGCAGCAACCCCCTCAGGACCGAGCCGTTCGGCTCAAAGACCAGGTCACGCACATGAGAGCCGAACTCAGGGTTCATGAACCGCTCCCCCGGCCGTGTGCCGAGTATCTGCAGAATGCTCTCGTGAATATGCGCGTGGTCCGTCGACGTGATCGTCGAGACCTGCGCGCCGCCCGAGCGCCTGGCAAATGCAAAAGGAAACCTCAGCCCCTTGCCAAGAAAATCCGTGCTCATCAGTCAAGCTCCTCGCAGTTAAAGCACACAGCGCCGGAACCGTCATCGTCACCGCCGGGAGATGTTTCGGGGAAGCGGATCACAAGATCAAGGCCGCTTGATAACGACAGGTGTATCGTACCGCTTGTCTCGATCATTCCGGCGTGCCCGCTTTCCATGCAGCGGAAGCTCTTCGCTCCGCCTGAGATAAGCCGCACCTGCACTTCCTCGCCGATCCCTTCGCTCCTGGTGATCCCCAGGACAGCGATTGCGCCTGACGGATTGATGATCGCCGCGATCCGGTCGCGATGATACACCTCCAGCCGTATCCCGCCCGGCAGGTCCACGCTGTACCTGCCCTGGGAAGTAAGCACAGGCTCGACGCCGTCCGGCAGTCCCTCGATTCCCGCCGCCTCGTGAGTCACCTTTATCGCATCGCTCACAAGCGTCAGTTCTCGGCCGTCCGGCAAAGTGATCTTGCCGCCCGACGCGGGCGTGACGGACTCTGGCGTTCCGTCTTGGCCGATGGCAGTCATGGAGCC
>JARYME010000102.1 GCA_029907315.1 Armatimonadota bacterium
CACAGCGTGCTCCAACACGCCAACGAGCAGCAGCACGCCAAAAAGCAGCGGTACGATGCCCCACACGTAGAACGAAGGCGACTCTACCCACTTCGGTAGGTGACGTATCCACCAGCGACCGAAGACAATCTGCGATACGCCTACCAGGATTAGAAGTATCGCCAACACAGCCAGAATCTTTCGTATAGCCATTCCTTGGCCTCCGCGCTGGGGAAGCACAACCTGTATTTGCTTCTTCCAGGTGTCGTTCTGCGCAGCCGTTCACCGTGCGAGTGAAGACCACACAGCATCGTCGTGAATCTTGGATTCAATATCAATACCGAAAAAGTCTCCGATGGGGGCTAAGACATCCGGATTCGACTCCCATACTTTGCGAACCGCTGCTCTCACGACTTCCACACCGGCACGCGTCATTCTACCCAACGGTTTCCTGCACATTCCGGACGGCATACCTAGTCCAGCCATGAGCGTTTTTATGGGTAGCGGGTTTCGGTATCTATCGTTTACGATTACTGTCTCGCCGGAAGGCAACTGCCTCGGGTTGTCCACCTTAACCGTAACGATACCCAGAAGAGGCGAGATCGTGTCAGCGACCTTTCGAGCCCCATCAATATCGCCTTTCGCAGCGAGATTCACCATTTTGCTCACCGCTCCGGGAATAACATTCGATGCTACTGAAATAACACCGTCGGCTCGGATCTGGGGATCTGTCATCATCCTGAACGTTATGTCATCGTCGCCGCTCATTATCGAGAAATCAATGCCCAACAGCTTTCGTGTACGCGCCATGCGTTCAAGATCCCCAGTTGCTTCTTTCACGGCGGCGACGTTGGGGCAGGAAGCGTGCAGGATAGCCAAGTCTTCGACGGAAAGTGCAGTGCCAGTACGACCTGGGATCACGTACGGTACAACTACGGTATTCGGAAACTCCCTTGCCACTACACCATGGTACTCGTCACGAAGTTCCTGAGAAGATGGTCCGTTATAATAGCAGTCTACCAGCAGTACAGCCTCCGCGCCGGATTCAACTGCGTGACGAGTGCTTGCTACCGCTTCTTCGGTCGAATTGCTTCCTGTACCGGCGAGGACGCCGCACCGGTTCTTACATAATCTTATCACCCGATCTATCACATCGTTGTGCTCATTCCAATCTAGGGTGGGCGATTCGCCTGTGGTTCCGACCGGTACTATTCCGTCAACCCCTTGAGAGATCTGAAATTCGACCAGCTTCTCCAGACCATCCCAGTCAATCACATTATCAGACGTGAAAGGAGTGATTATGGCCGTCCACGTGCCTTGCAGCTTCATATGTCAGTCCTCCCTAAGTAGCACTGCTTATAACAAAACGTTATGCCCTGGATTAGTTTATTTTATGCTGCTTGACGCGGTTGCGCAAGAAGCCCACAGACAGGTGATCTCACAAATGGATTTCCACTAAATGCTAAAGCCTTCCCGCCATTGGGTCGATACGTCCTATGGAGGCAAGCTATGATACGCGCTTTGTACACGGCTGCTAGCGGGTTGGTGGCTGAGGCGAACAAACAGGATGTGATCGCGAACAACATTGCCAACGCCCAGACTCCAGGTTTCAAACGGGAGCGTGTAACAAAAGTTAGTTTCGCCGAGGTCTTCAGACGCCAAGTTGCTTTTGGAAAATCGAAAGACTTGGAATCTTATCCGAGCTCAGCCGTAGAACCTGTACTCACGACTCTTGACCAATCGGTAGACATGTCGCAGGGGTCCATCAGACCCACTGATAATCCTCTCGACCTGGCAATCGACGGTCCAGGTTTCTTTGAAGTGGCGTATCCGGACGGCGTCAGGTATACCCGAGCCGGTAACTTCACCCTGAATTCACAGCGGGAATTGTGCACCCTTGATGGAGCAAAGGTTCAAGGATCTGCCGGCTCAATACGCTTGCCGAACGGTGCCATTGAGATTTATTCAGACGGCAGTATCCTTGTCAACGGTCAGCAGGTCGACAGACTGAGAATCGTTGGCGCAAGTCAAGGGAAGACGCGGGTGATCTCGGGTGCTCTTGAGGAGTCCAACGTTAGCGTGGTCAAAGAGCTGGCGGATATGATCGTCAACATGAGATCGTTCGAAGCAAACCAGAGAGTCGTCACCAGTGTTGATCATACCCTGGACAAGCTTATTAATGAAGCCGGACGAGTCTAGTCGTGCAGGTTAGTCGGGCGCTCTGTTGCAATGACGAGAACTCTTGAAGAAACGGCAATCCGAACGGAGGGACGTGTATGATTCGCAGTTTACACACAGCGGCAACGGGCATGGAAGCACAGCAGCTCAACATGGACATAATTGCTCACAATTTGGCTAACGTCAATACAACCGCTTTCAAACGATCAAGGGTCGACTTTCAAGACTTGCTATACCAAACCCTCCGCGCTGCCGGTTCGACACAGGCGCAAGGATTGCGAGTCCCAACAGGCATACAGGTGGGTTTGGGGGTGCGCAGCGCTGCAACCCAAAAGGTCTTCACACAAGGCGATTTTCAGGAAACAGGCAACTCTTGGGATCTATTGATCGAAGGACCTGGGTTCTTCCAGGTGACACTGCCGTCAGGCGAGTTGGCCTACACACGCGACGGCTCGTTCAAGATAGATGCTTCGGGCAGAGTTGTGACCTCCGATGGCTATCCGTTGGAACCAGCAATAACGATTCCTCCTGGGGCAGAGAAAGTTGATATCGGTGAAGACGGCACAGTGTCCGTTACCGTAGCTGGACAGAGCACGCCGCAAGAAGTCGGCAGCATCCAGCTTGTCAACTTCATTAATCCGGCTGGGTTGGAAAGCCTAGGAAGAAACCTTTTCGCCAAGACTGAATCTTCCGGCGAACCTATACCGGGCATTCCAGGGCAAGACGGTTTGGGCACAATAGCCCAGGGGTTCCTAGAGATGTCCAATGTCAAGGTCGTGGAAGAAATGGTCAATATGATCCTTGCCCAGCGAGCGTACGAGGTCAACTCCAAAACGATCCAAACTGCGGACGAAATGTTGAGCATCGCCAACAACATTCGCCGGTAGGATAGCTAGCTATGCGAGTGCCTAAGTCTTTGATGCTGATTCTGCTGTTGCTCTTGGGTTCATCGGTTTGTTCGGCCGAGCAGTCTCGATCGGCGGTGCTGAAAATATGCCTGCCGGCACGTGTTGAGGTACAGTGCGCGAAGCCGGTGAAGCTGGGCGACGTGGCGAAGGTTCAGGGACCTGCGTATGTAGTCGAGAAGGCGCGGGCGATTACGATTGCGCTAGGCCCGCTACCCGCCAGGGCGGTAGACCTTGACTCGGAACAACTGCGCCAGCGCATCCAGGCGGAGCTGCATTTTCCTGTGGAAATCAATGGCGCACGAAACACCACACTTGTAGGCAAATCGCTTTGCTTCAAGAGCGCTGAGCTGGCCGTGTTTGCCAAGGAGTACATGCAGTCGCAGCTTACAGCAACCGGCACGTCTCATTATGAGGTATCCGTAAACCGTGTTCCAAGTGACCTGATTGTGGCAGCGGGCAATTCTTGCGAGCTGAGAGCGAGGGTTTTGAACCCAACTGTCGGGTCGGGTCCAAAATTGGTAGCAGTTGACATTGTTGTTGACGACAGGGTCTCGGCAACGACCAGTGTAGGTTTGATGGTACGCGAGTTTAGCCAGGTTCTGGTTTCAACAAGGAGCATTCGACAAGGTGAGACTATCAGCCCCGACAACACGTGCTGGGAGATCCGAGATATCACTCGGATCAAATCACCGATAAAACCAGAGGCTGGCTGCGTTGATGGCTGGGTGGCTAAGCGCAGTATAGATGCAGGTACGGTGTTGACCATTGTCGATGTTGCGCCGGCGTTTGTGGTTAGACGAGGGGACACGGTGAGTGTTAATGTCAAGTGTGGGAAGGTCGCACTTCACACGGTCGCTGAGGTCAAACAGGACGGCAGGGTCGGGGACTTAGTTCGCGTGCGACCTTCGATGTCGAGTCAAGATATTCAGGCTAGAGTGGTTGAACCTGGCGTTGTGACGATCGAAATGTAGCGAGGTTGGAAAGTATGGTTCGAATAGGTTTTGTAGTTAGTGTGGTTGCGATAATGGTCTCGGTCGGTGTGGCGTCCAATGGTGAATCTTTGTGGCAAACGGGTTCACAAGCTTCCCTTTATGCGGATAGGAAAGCATCGAAAGTCGGCGACACACTGACAGTGCTGATTGTTGAGTCAGCTTCTTCCAGCAGCTCGGCATCGACAGATGCCAAAAAGAGCACTCAGACTGAGGTTGGTCCCGGTACAGGGCCTATTATCAAGAACATTCCAGCCCTCGGTTACGAAGGTTCGGATCAAATCAAGGCTTCAGGCGCTACATCGAGAACCAGCAAGTTCGTTGCCAAGATGACAGTAATCGTCAAGAGGGTTACTGAGAACGGTAATCTTGAAATTGAAGGCACTCGAGTGGTCCAGACAAATCGCGACAAAGAAGAGATCAAGCTTACCGGTGTTGTACGTCCCCAAGACATTTCGCCGGACAACTGCGTTTACTCTACAGCTATAGCAAATGCTCAAATCACACATACCGGCTCTGGACCCGTCAGCAGTCGCCAGAAAGAAGGCATAGTTACGAAGTTGTTGAGGATTCTGTTCTAGGCTGCGCATTTTGGAAGTGAACGTTGTGGTGAAGCCATGGGAACTCGAAGAGCTTTCTCGACTTTGACAACACTACTGATTCTCGCCAGTGGCGCGATGGCCTCAGTCCAATCGGCTCGTATCAAAGATCTGGCAACGATACAAGGGGTTCGATCTAATCAACTTATCGGCTACGGATTGGTTGTCGGATTGGATGGAACCGGCGACAGTCAGCAGACCGTGTTTACTACTCGCTCAGTAGCTAATTTGCTCGAGTCATATGGAATCAGTGTTCCTGCCGACAAGATGAAAGTAAAGAATGTTGCGGCCGTGGTAGTAACAGCAGATCTTCCGCCATTTGCACGAGAAGGCACTACCATAGACGTTGTTGTGTCCTCAATTGGTGATGCCAGGTCGCTGCAGGGTGGCACTCTGCTTCAGACGCCGTTGAGAGCGGCAAATGGTGTCGTTTACGCCGTAGCACAGGGACCAATATCAATAGGCGGAATGAGTGCAGGTGCCGGTGGGTCGTCTGTCACAAAGAACCATCCAACGGTCGGTCGGATTCCCGGCGGGGCGATTGTCGAAAAAGAAACCAAAACCGATTTGGCTGTTGACGGCTCAGTGAATGTAACGTTCAGCGAAGCTGATTTCGTCACCGTCTCCAGGGCCGTTGCTGCAATCAATGCGAAGCTTGGGGGTTCGTACGCGAAGGCGGTTGATGCAAACGTAGTATCCGTTTCTGTGCCTCCGGAATACAAGGACAATACTGTCGGCCTCATAGCAGCTATACAAGAAGTAGAAGTTGATGCGGATACAGTTGCTCGGGTAGTTGTCAATGAGCGCACCGGCACGGTCATAATTGGAGGACAGGCACGTATCGATCCTGTTGTCGTTGCTCATGGGAATCTCACGGTTGAGATCTCGACAGAGACCCAGGTGAGCCAGCCTGCTCCGGTTTCGGGAGGCCAGACCGTTGTCGTGCCGCAGACGAATGTGAAAGTCACCGAGGAGAAGGGTGCTTTGGCTCAGATAAGCGGTTCTACTGTCAGCGAGTTGGTTAGAGCACTGAATGCTCTCAAGGTGACTCCAAGAGACCTGATTGCTATTCTGCAGGCAATAAAACAGGCTGGCGCACTGAAAGCGCAGCTGGAGCTGATCTAAGAGAGATGAAGGTGGCGCAGACATCAAATTCCGTTGCTTCCAACCAGTTGTCCGACGAACAACGCAAACTCAGGAAAGCCTGCAGCGATATGGAAGCCATTTTCCTGAGTTACCTGTTGAAATCGATGCGCAGGACGGTGCAGGAGTCTGAACTATTCGGATCTCGCCGCGAAGAAGAAATATTCAGGGATATGCTTGACACCGAAATTTGTTCCGTGGCGTCGCGAACGGAATCAATTGGCATAGCAGATATGCTCTATCGCGAGTTGTCCAAAGCGTGGTTTAGGAAGCCCGGATCTGACCGTGCATCGGAAAACGCTGCCAGGTCAGATGAAGGTTTGCCTTCAAGACAATCTTCGAAGCAAGGAGTAACAAGCAATGTTGATCCAACCGAAACGCGTTGATCAAGTCTTGGGCGTTCACTTGCACAAGGTATACAACACTGCGCGCACAGACGCGACAACAAAACTGCAGCGCAGCGACTTCATTGCGATCTCGAAGTTATCTCAATTGGTGGAGCGAGGACGCGCGAAGGCCCTGTTGCTGCCAGCTGTCAGAGAGGATCTTGTTGCCGAAAAACGAGAGGCTCTGTTGAGCGGTAAACAACCCGAGTCTAAGCAGATAGCCGCCGAGATAATCAAGAGTGCTTTGGGGATGTCGGAGTAAGGCTATGGTTGCGAAAACTGATCTGGCGAAAAATCTGCTTCAGTGTCTCCGAGATATTTCCAGCTTGCTCGACAAGGCGAATGTTCAGGCAAGGATGGAGCAAGATGCGCTTGTTGCCAATGACCCTGCAGCATTGGTGGCGACTTGTCGGGCTCAAGACGACATACTTCAGCGCATTATAGAGCTGGATAGGCTCGCAGGGGACATAACTGCCGCGCTGTTGGGCGAGGGTGACAGCGGCAAAGATCCTTCCGGTGAACATTCGGCGCAGGTCTGGCAGTACCTGCCGGAATCATATTCTGCGTTGGTGGAAGAAGAGATCAATCGCATTAATCGGTTGGCGAAGCAGCTTCAAGAACAGCATGAAATCAATCGCATCCTTATTCAAAACGGTCTGGAAATCGTAGCTTGCTGTCTTAGAACACTTGCCAGCGATCCGGGACCCAGTGCCTATTCGCCGGCAGGTTCCGTAAGTGAATCAACTCCCATAGTTTTGAGTCTTGATCGAAAGGTTTAGGTCTCATCTGTCCCAAGTAGTGAGTAAAGGGCACGTATCAGCCGTACGCGGTGCGCTAACCTCGAAAGGGTAGCAGCGATGTCGAGCACGTTTTTCGGTTTAACTGTAGCGCAGTCTGGGTTGAACGCTCAAAGGCGGGCGATGGATATTCTGGGTTACAACATCGCCCACGCCAATGACCCTACGTACAAGCGCCAGCGGCTCGTACTTGTGGAAGGTGCAGTCTTGGCGCAAGCCCAGGAAGCTACGGTCTTGGGGAGCTCGCCGTTTGGAACGGGTGTAAATGCAGGTGACGTTCTGCGCGTGCGCGACGCGCTGGTCGAAAGACGATTGCGAACTGCTGCCCAGGCTGCATCAGATTGGCAATACAGGGCGCAAACCATGAAGCAGATCGAAGCGATTTTCGCAGAGCCAAGCGACAGTGGTTTGCAATCTGACCTCGACAAATTCTGGGCTTCTTGGCAAAAACTAGCGTCAAACCCCGAATCGTTGCCTATTCGCAGTGCCTTACTGGAAGACGCCTCAGCCCTTTGTCAGCGTATCCAATATATCTACGCGCAACTCAAAAGCACTGCGGATGATCTGAACTCCAGCGTTACCGACAAAGTTACCCTCATTAACGATATCAGCCAAGAAATAGCTCGGCTGAATGTGCAAATCAGTGCGCTTGAGCCCAATCAGGTTGGTACAAATGCGCTTCAAGATCGACGAGACGCTCTCGTATTGGAGCTCTCGAAACTCGTTGCTATTAACCAACACGAGGAAGGCGATATGGGAGTAACCATTTCCATAGGCGGTAGAGTGTTGGTTCAGGCTGGGCAGGCAAACCTACTCAAGTGTGTTACAGTCGAGGGCGGTAAGCGGCAAATACAGTGGGCAAGCGACGGACAGGAGGTTCGAATAAACGGCGGCGAGCTGAACGGCTTGCTTTGGCTCAGAGATGAAGCCGTGCCATCGTACTTGGATCAACTAGACACATTCGCGTCGATACTGGTCCAAGAAGTCAACGCGCTTCATAGAACAGGCAAAACGTTAACTGGCATTGACGGGCAGGACTTCTTCAAAGCCGGAACGACCGCTGCAAACATATCCCTGGACCCTTCCATTATTGATCATCCTGAATTGATAGCTGCTTCCAGCACTGGATCGGTAGGAAACAACGAGATTGCGCTGGCAATAGCCGGTTTGGAGAGTCATCCTGTGAAGGGCAGTATGACTCTAAACCAGTTGTACAGGACACTGGTTGCCGACATAGGCGGCGCGGCGGCGATTGCGGATCGGCAGGCAACTGCGCAGCAGCTTTCACTGGACCAATTTACCACTCAGCAGCAGTCGGTATCTGGTGTTTCGCTTGACGAGGAAATGACCAACCTGATCAAGTTCCAGCAGGCCTACAACGCAGCGGCTCGCGTGATTACGGTGATGGACGAGATGATCGATGTTCTTGTCAGCAAGACGGGCGCAGTGGGGAGGTAAGTGAATGAGAACCTCTCTTACCCAACAGATTCAGAATCAACTGGCGTACATTAACTCTGCAGTTACAAAGCTTTCAGAAGCACAGACACATACGATCAGCGGCAAGCGAATACTTCGGGCATCTGAAGACGTCTCTGGGACGAACCGTGCCCTTAGCCTGCGGACGGCTATAAGTAAGACCGATCAGTTTGCCGATAATATAACCGTCTCCAAACCGTTCTTATCGGCTGCTGAAAATGCAGTTTCGGATCTTGTGGAAGCTGTTCGATCGGTAAGGGACATAGCCGTAGCTGCGGCTAGTCCCGACGTAACTGGTGGATCTGGACAGAACTATATTGCCCAGTTGGACAATATTCTAAATCAGATGCTGGATCTGGCGAATACAAAACATATGGACCAGTACTTATTCAGCGGTACTGCTACCGATTCCCCGGCCATTGTTCAGGATGCCTCTGGAAACTACGTGTATGGTGGTGACGTTGGAACCAGGCGGGTGCAGATCCTGAGCTGGGTTAGCCAGCCCATCAACGTTCCTGGCAGCACGCTTTTTAACTTCGACGGCAGTGCCGGGCCGGGTACGACAGATCTGTTCTCTATGGTAGTCAGGTTGAAAGAGGCGATAGCCAGCGGAGATGCCAAAGCCGTGAGCGACCAGCTCAGCAATATCGATGCGAACTTGGATAACCTGCTTACGTGCAGTGCAAAACTAGGCTCGTGGCTGGCCCGAATGGATAGGGCCCAAAGTCTGCTGGCTGATACCAAGATGCGCCTGCAGGAAATGTTGTCCGATACGGAAGATATTGACCTGGCAAAGGCGATAACCGAGTTGAAATCTTACGAGAATATCTACCAAGCTGCGCTGTTGACTAGCTCAAGGATTTTGGACATATCACTGGCCAATCTGGCACTGAAATAATGACATCGATCTAACGAAGGGGCGGAGGGCAGAATGAAGATCGCAACTACAAGGTTCGGTGTGGTAGAAATCGATGACTCGTCCGTCATCAGAATGGTGAATGGTCCGATCGGCTTTGAGGCTTACAAGAACTATTGCCTGATTCAGCATCGTCCAGATACAAGTTTTCGGTGGCTTCAGTCGGTAGATGAGCCGACCTTGGCTTTTGTTGTTGTCGATCCGTCACAGCTTTTCGAGGATTATACCATCGAACTCACGGATGCCGACGCTGAGGCTCTACGCCTCGAATGTGCGGAAGACGCACTTGTGCTGACTGTCGTGACCATCGGAGAAGGGGGAAAAGAGATAACGGTTAACCTGGCAGCTCCCATAGTCATAAATGCTAAGGAGCTCATCGGGATGCAGGTGGTTTTACAGGACGGTAGGTACCCGGTGCGCCAGCCGCTGACCCCGGTTGGTCAAAAAGAAACCGAGCCTGGGAAAGATCAAACCGCGCTCGCAACAGAAGCAGCATAAATCCGCAGATGTGCGAAAGGACTCGCCCGATATGCTCGTGCTTGCTAGGAAGGTCGGACAATCTATCGTCATAGGCGGTAACGTCGAGATATTGGTGATCGAGGTTCGCGGCGACCAGGTGCGCTTGGGCATAGAGGCTCCCAGGTCAATACCAGTACATCGTAAAGAGCTCCTTGAGCAAATACGAGATGAGAACATAAAAGCCGCCTCGGATACAAGTGTAGATGTCGTGACGAAAATACTTGAGGGTGGTCAGACGGGTCAGACGGACTGAATCGTGCACGCGCTTTGGCTTCCGCGAGACAATCAGGATCAACTGTTACCGCTGTCGAACTAGGGGCTTGCAGGCTTAGTGCCGAGCCTTTTTGTTTCCTCTTTTTTGGTGATTACCTCCACTTACCCATTTGGTATTCCGATAATCACGTTAGCCCAGCGGAAACATTCAAGCTATAGTGCACAGGTGAGGAAATATGGGTAAGCGCAAAAAAGCCGTGCGGAAGACGGGTTCTGCCAGAAGTTATTACAGATCCGGCGCCTTACTGCGCCCACAACCAATGGCTGTTCAGGACAAGGTGGTCGCAAGCGAAACCTTGGCGCCGGTTAGTGCAAAATACGCACCCGTTGGTGCTAACAAACCTCTCAAACTTCACCTAGGCTGCGGCTACAAGATTCTCGATGGATACGTCAACATCGATCTATACAGTCCAGCGGCTGACTTGAAGTTGGACATAGTGGATCTTAGCTGCTTCGAGGATTCATCGGTTGACGAGATCTACCTAAATGCTGTTTTTGAGCACCTTTATGTTTTCGAGCAGATAAGAGCTCTGGCAGAGTGGTGGCGAGTTCTCAAACCGGGAGGAAAGTTGATCATACACTCGATCCCTGACTTTGACGAGATTGTAAAGGCATACGTTAGCAAGGCTCCCGGCAATGATGGATGCACGTTCGATATAGAAGAAGTGTCTCGCTATACGCACGGGGCCTACGGACGAGAAAACAAGCTCGGGCAGATACACAAGGATGTTTTCACGAAACCGAAAATGAAAAAACTGCTTGAGCGGGTTGGCTTCAAGATCGTATCCATGGAAAACGTCTGCTGGGCTGACGAACCGAATCCAGTCAACCTCAATATCGTTGCAGTTAAGCCAACAGCCCAGCAGCACACTACAGATTGCTCCGAACAACAGTATCAACCCCTGCAGTCTTTTGAAACACTCGACGTTTCTACCGGCAGCAGGCAATCAAGTGTCGCTGCGGTGTATTGCATCCATGACGACGATTCTTGGCTTTTGGAATCTATAGAGTCTGTCTACAACGTCTGCGACGCAATTTATGTGCTTGTAAGTGAAAGCCCCTGGTTTGGAGAACCCGGAGACTATGAGTCGGTACTTCGCAGACTGGCTGGCTTCCCCGATACGTTGAACAAGATTCGAATTGTCAAAGGCTGTTGGAAATCCGAGGCTGAGCAGCGAAATGCCGGTTTGAATATTTTGCAGGAGGAGAACTTTGCTTACTGTCTCGTAATTGATGCAGACGAGGTTTACGATGCGGCTGATTTGATGCGGTTGTTCAGGATAGCGCAGCGGCACCCGGATGTAGACTGCTGGCATGTTGAAATGGACACCTACTGGAAATCCTGGAAATACCGTATTGATCCCAGAGAGCAGCTCAAACCACCGGTGTTACTTAGGGTTGGCAGAGCAAAGTTCGTACAAAACAGAAACGTTTGCGAGTGTAAGCGCGGTTTGGTTGGTCCCGATGTTGTCGTATGCCATCATCTGAGCTACGCGCGTTCGGACGCAAAGCTCCTTCGGAAGCTTGCTACGTTCAGTCACGCTGAGGAGCTACTTTCCGGCTGGTACGAGAATGTTTGGAAGAAGTGGGATACAGATCGCTCACTGCGCAATCTTCACCCCACTCACCCTCCAGTATATCTGCGCGCTGTGGTTCAGCCTTACTGGGCGCTGCCGCCTGTGCTCCGTCGGTGCTACGAACTTGAAGTTCAGAACGGCGGTACCGAGCTTGAGTATTATCACGAACAAATTTGCAGCGATCATCTTGTTTCCATTGTTGTCTTAGCTCGTAATCAGCTGGATTACACCCGTCGATGTCTGGAAAGTATAGAAAAGTACACTTCG
>JARYME010000103.1 GCA_029907315.1 Armatimonadota bacterium
GGGCCTGCGAGTGATGCTGGTGGACGCCGAGCGCAACCTGATTGCCGTCAAAGGCGCAGTGCCTGGAGCGAAGGGCGGACTGGTCTTGATCAAAGAAGCCCGCAAGCAGTAGCCGGCAACCTTTGCCTGAACTAAGTCCTTCTCTGGCTCCTTTTGTCCGGGAGCTAGACGAATACCCATTCGGACCCACGCCTGCTCTGCCAGCATTCCAACCATGAATTGCATCAAGTCGTACACTTTCGGCGGAGGAATGTTGGCTGCCTCTTGCTCTGGGGCGGCAGAACCAGCCGTTCCTACGTTCTGCCGGTCTTCGGACGCCTGGGCCTGAGCCTGGGTTTCTGCGTTTTCCTTCAGGGTGCCGTCAGGATTGACACGGCGTTTGTCCTTGACCTCGTAAGTCCTCTCCTCTTCCGGTTCGGTTGCCAATACCATCACCTCCGTCGAGAATATCTTCCGCATCTTGTACCGTTGCCCGGCCATGAGCAGACTTCGCTGCTCCAGCCGCATTACTTAGTATACCCAACACTACCCCAGCCGCTGCAGCCCCAGCGGAATCGCAATGCCAATCTGCAAGACTGCATTCCCTACCGGGCACAAACCACTGGTGACACTCGTCAAGCGCTCCGTACGCAGCCGCAAACACAATTGCAGCAGCTGCTCTGAACCAGATCGGCCGTGCATCCCCTAAAGCCCGCCAGACGAGAAATGTCAGAACTGCATAAGCAGTTGTATGCTGGAATTTGTCATCCCACGAAACGGCGCCAAGACCGGGCGTTTCGGGTCTGTCGGTCAGGCTGGATACCCAGAAAATGACTGCCATCCATAGAACGACTGGTCCCCAGCCAGCCAACCATTTTGCTATGCGAAAATTGTTACCAATCATTATGCTTGCGCTCGTCCAGGATACCGACCAGCGCAGCTAAGCAGTGCTGCGCTGTCGCCAGGACCGCGGCCTAAACCTCCACGCCTGCTTCTCTCAACATTGCGAGAAATTCGTCCTCCGTAACCACCTTGACGCCAAGACTGCGGGCTCTTTCGAGTTTCGACCCGGGATTCTCTCCCACGACCACTAGGTCTGTATTCCTTGAGACGGAAGACGACGGTTTGCCGCCGAGCTGAAACACTATGGACTCGGCTTCCTCACGAGTCATACTCGATAAGCCTCCGGTAAACACCACAGTTTTGTCTGCGAATACGTCGGACACCCTGCGCTTCTCGCTCTTGGGATCAATCCCCGCCGCCTTAAGCTTGCGCAGGACTTCCTCGGTTTCACTCTGGCGGAAGAATGTCGCTATGCTTTTGGCAACCACAGGCCCAACGTCCGGAACGGACGCAAGTTCTTCCTCAGTCGCGTTCTTCAACGCATCAATGCTGCCGAATCGCTCTGCCAGAGCAGCGGCTGTACGCTCGCCCACATGGCGTATCCCAAGAGCGTATATCAAGCGCGCTAAAGGAGCCGATTTGCTCTTTTCTATCGCATCGATAACGTTGCGAGCCGATTTCTCGCCCATGCGCTCTAGGGACGCCAGATCTTCAACATTCAGGTAGTACAAATCTGCCGGGTCCTTAACCAGACCCTTCTCTACGAGTTGATCCACCAGTGCTGGACCCACATGCTCTATGTCCATCCCTTCTCGCGAGGCAAAGTGAACAATGCGCTCTTTGAGCTGCGCAGGGCAAGCAATACCAGTGCAGCGCGCTATCGCCTCTCCCGGCAGGCGTATTACGTCAGCGCCGCAAACGGGACACTTGGACGGCATCACAAATTCTTTCTCCTGTCCCGTTCGCTTTTCTTTGACCACTTCGACAATCTCAGGTATTACGTCGCCGGCTCGCTGAACCACCACTGTGTCGCCGATGCGTACGTCCTTGCGTCTGATCTCGTCCTCGTTGTGCAAAGTGGCTCTTGAAACGGTTACACCGCCGACCTCAACAGGCTCCAAATCAGCTACCGGAGTCAGAGCCCCTGTGCGTCCTACCTGCACCCTGATGTTAATCACGCGTGTGGTAGCCTGATGAGCCGGATACTTATAAGCAACGGCCCACCTCGGACTTCTCGCGACGTAGCCCAGTCGGTTCTGCAAGTCGATAGAGTTCACCTTGACGACTACGCCGTCGATATCGTAGTCCAGATCCTCTTTCTTGGTCTGCCATTCTCTAACGAAATCCACTGCTTCGTCGATATTTTGGCACTTGCGTATGTTCGGATTGACCAAGAAGCCCCAACTGTCAAGCGTGCGTAAGATCTGGTACTGCGTCTCAAACTCGACTCCTTCGCACGCGCCTATGCCGTAGCAGTACATAGTCAACCTACGACGGGCCGTTACTCTGGAATCGAGCTGACGAACCGAACCGGCAGCCGCATTGCGCGGATTGGCGAAGGTGGGCTCGCCCGACATTTCTCTCTCTTCGTTTATGCGGCGAAACTCGTCGTGCCGCAGAATCACCTCTCCGCGAACTTCCACAAGCCTGGGAATAGGTTTGAAGTCCGGTTTGGATTCGTCCTTCGTATGGTGTAGATTAAGCGGTATCGTTCTGATAGTGCGAAGGTTCTCTGTAACGTTCTCGCCGCGGTAGCCGTCACCGCGTGTAGCCCCAGTCACAAGAACGCCATCGATATAGGTCAGCGAAACCGCAAGGCCGTCGAACTTCAGCTCACAACAATACTCGATATCTGAGTCGAGAGGCATGTCCAAGAATCGCTTACAGCGTTCGTCGAATGCTCGAAGTTCTTCTTCGCTGAAGGCGTTCTGAAGCGAGAGCATGGGCACGATGTGTTCGTGCACTGGAAACTCATCCAACGGCGGAGCGCCGACGCGCTGTGTAGGCGAATCCGGGGTCACTAGACTCGGATACTTTTCCTCCAGCTCCAAAAGCCGCCTCATCAGCCGGTCATACTCGGCGTCTGAGATTTCGGGCTGGTCCTTAACGTAGTAGAGATAGTTCGCGCGGTTTATACGCCGACGCAGATCTTCGACTTCGGCAATTACTTCGGCTGGAATGTTTTCGTTCAACTGGCACCGACCCTCCTTTGTCCGCAAGTATTATACCCCTAGCGGCCGATAAGCCAAAATCCGAACGAGGACCAGGATGCGATTGCGAGATCCGACAACAATCCGAGCCGGCGTGGTTCACGCGAAAAACTTGATGTCATCTGGAACACAACTTCTTGAACAGCTGCATATACGGTGGTACAATACTTTCGGTCCAACATTAGTAAGGCTCCGAATCCACCGTCTGGTGCATTCGCCAACTAGCCAACCATGGCACAAGATACCATCGTCGTTCGAGGCGCAAGACAACACAACCTGAAGAATATCACCGTGGAGATACCCCGAGACAAAATGGTCGTCATTACAGGGCTCTCGGGGTCGGGCAAGAGCTCGCTTGCTTTCGACACCATATACGCCGAAGGCCAAAGACGGTACGTCGAGTCGTTATCGAGCTACGCAAGGCAGTTCCTCGGACAAATGGATAAGCCGGACGTAGATGACATCACGGGCCTCTCACCCGCGGTGTCCATTGACCAGAAATCAACCAGTCGAAATCCCAGATCCACGGTAGGAACCGTGACGGAGATATACGACTACTTGCGCCTCCTGTTTGCGCGGATCGGCCACCCGCACTGTCCCCAATGCGGCAGAGAAATTGCACAACAGACAGTCGAACAGATGGTCGATTCGATAATGGCGCTGCCGGAAGGTACACGGATACAGGTACTGGCTCCCCTCGTCAGAGGCAAGAAAGGCATATATAAGAAACTGATTGAAGACGTGCGCAAAGAGGGGTTCGCACGCGTCCGGGTCGACGGCGAGATACACGAAGTCACCGACGACATTGAAATGGACCGTTACAAGATGCACACCATCGAAATCGTCGTCGACAGGCTGATAGTCAAACCCGACATCCAAAAGCGGCTGTCGGATTCTGTAGAAATAGCGCTGAAGAAGGGCCAGGGTGTTGTCGTCATAGACGTAATCGGGCAGGAAGAACTGGTTTTTTCCGAAAACTTTGCCTGCACGGAATGCGGGATAAGCCTTGGTGAAATCGAACCCCGAAGTTTCTCTTTCAACTCGCCCTACGGTGCCTGCCCAGAATGCCACGGACTGGGTTTTCACAAGCGGATAAATCCGGATCTAGTAATCCCCGACAAGAACCTGAGCATTAACCAGGGAGCTATAGCACCGTTCGCTCGAGGCCAGAACGAGTGGGTTACAGCGCTGGTGCGAGGTTTGGCAGAGGAATATGGCTTTTCGCTGGATACACCTATAAAGGACCTCACCCCAGAGCAACTCGACGCGCTTCTGTACGGCACAAATAGGAGCATAACGGTAAGCTATCGGAGTCGGTTCAGACCTGTGCATCGAACGTGGCGCACATCGTACGAAGGAATCATAAACCTACTGGACCGACGCTACCGAGAAACCGGATCCGACCTGGTTCGAGAAGAGATCGAACAGTATATGTCGGACGTTCCTTGTCGTTCGTGCGGTGGGAAAAGGCTAAAACCGGAAAGCTTGGCGGTGACGGTAGCTGGGTTAAATATCGCCGAGGTTTCCGCAATGTCTGTAAAAGCCGCATATGAGTGGTTCGAAAACTTACCGCTGACACCTAGAGAATCCATCATTGCCGAGCAGGTAATCAAGGAAATCCGCACAAGGCTGCGGTTCCTGCTGGATGTGGGACTGGAGTACCTAACCCTTGATCGAATGGCTTCCACACTCGCCGGCGGTGAAGCACAGCGGATAAGGCTTGCCACTCAGATAGGCAGCGGGCTGATGGGCGTGCTCTACATCCTTGATGAACCTTCGATCGGACTGCATCAGAGGGACAATAGGCGCCTGATCAACACCCTTCACCGACTGCGCGATCTGGGCAATACAATCATTGTCGTAGAACATGACGAGGAAACAATACGATCTGCGGACCACATAATCGATATCGGTCCGGGCGCTGGAGAACACGGCGGCGAAGTAGTGGCTCAGGGCACAGTTGAAGACATCGAGAACGCACCGAACTCCTGGACTGGCAAGTACCTCAAGGGCGAGCTGTCTATTCCTGTTCCTCCGCTGCGACGCGTCTCGAACGGGAAGTACATAGAGATTCGAGGCGCTCGCGCACACAATCTGAAGAACATTACGGTGCGCTTTCCTTTGGGTCTGTTCATCTGCGTAACTGGCGTATCAGGGTCCGGCAAGAGTACCCTCATCCAAGAAACACTGTACCCACGGCTGATGTACCAGCTCCACGGCACCTATCACGTTTGGGGCGAACACGACGAGATCGTTGGTCTGGAGCACATCGACAAGGTCATCAACATAGACCAATCGCCTATAGGACGGACTCCGCGTTCCAATCCGGCAACGTATACTGGCGTCTTCGATATGATACGCGAGCTCTACAGCCAGACTCCGGATGCGCGAATGCGCGGTTATAAGCCAGGCAGATTCAGCTTCAACGTAAAAGGTGGCAGGTGCGAAGCATGTAAAGGCGACGGAATCATAAAGATTGAGATGCAGTTCCTACCCGATGTATATGTGCCTTGCGAGGTGTGCAAGGGCAAACGCTACAACCGGGAAACCCTGGAGGTCAAGTATAAAGGCAAGAATATCGCCGACGTATTGGACATGACCGTGAGTCAGGCGCTGGAGTTCTTCAAGCACATCCCAAAAATCACCCGCAAGCTGCAGACCATTCACGATGTCGGACTGGACTACATAAAGCTCGGCCAGCCGGCTACTACGCTGTCGGGTGGTGAAGCACAACGTGTAAAGCTCTCAGCCGAATTGGCTAAGCGCAGCACTGGTCGAACACTCTACATTCTCGACGAGCCGACTACAGGTTTGCACTTCCACGACATAAAGAAGCTGTTGGAAGTTCTGGGCAAACTGGTTGATGCCGGCAATACAGTCATTGTCATAGAACACAACCTGGACGTCATAAAAACAGCTGATTACATCATCGACCTCGGGCCGGAAGGTGGCGACCAAGGAGGAGAAGTTGTCGCGACAGGCACTCCTGAGGAAGTAGCAGCAAACGAGCGCTCGTACACCGGAATGTTCCTGCGAAAGGTTCTATCTCAGCAGCGCGACACCCACGAGAAAAAGCGCGAAGTTGAGGTCGTTGCTTAGGTATACCCCTGTATTTACTGCGTTCACCGCTATCCACCAGCTAGGCTCGTTCGCACAAGCTCCGGAGATTGCAAACGCTCAAGAATGCAAGCTCCGTGGTTGCGTCTATTTACAATGAGAGTAAGCAACAACCTCTGTAGTCGATTCGGAAACAATATGCCGCAGTCGAAGGGGGTGTCTGGAGTGATTAGACAATTGTTAGCGTTAGCGGCAGTCAGTATTTTCTTGTGGACGACGCAGGCGCCGTGCCTAGCGGATAGCGCACCTTCCGCCGTTGAAGCGTCGGCAGTGCAGAATACTCAATCTGCCGAGGACAAAGCCAATAACGAACAAGAGAAGGCACGTCGAGAAACCGAACGGCGCGAAGAGGCGGATCACCCAAAAAGCAAAAACACAAATGCGGCAGACTACACCAAGACGCAAACCGCGCCTAAGGTAGACAATAGTGCGCTGTCGGAAGGAAAGCGGTCGAAGCACACCGACACGAGCGTGCCGTTGCCAAACTCGATCCGCACAACTAAACCGAGTGAAGAATTCGCGCCGACAGGCGACCAGAGTCGGCGAGAAAAGATCAGATTGGAAGTCGAAAAGAGACGCCTTGTCGAACTCGAAGAACTGTGGCGCAGTCGGTGGTGGAGGTATCGTCCGATCACATGGAGCGACTGCTACTTATCCGGCAGAAGGACACTAGATTTGGTTCCCCTCTTGACTGCGGTGGTAAGCAGCGCGTCGGGCGCAGCCGACAACCCAGATACAGTGCAAGTCGCTTCCCTGCCTACTGCATCATCAGAATCGAACACCACTGAGACGAGAGTTGCGCAATACGTCCGAGAAACATCAGCGTTGTCCCACCGATACGAATTGTATGGTGAACGCACTGCTCAAAGGTCACATCTTGCCCTCGTAGTTGCCCCCGGAAACACGGAGCGAAGAACCTCCGTCGGGCTGCAGTATATCTCGAACAAGGGCTACGGCCTAGGATTGTGGTTTTCGGGTTCATTTGGTCCAGATACAGACATCATAGATGCGACCATACCTCACGAAGATTACTATACGGTAACCAGATGGCGCAGCTACAGTGTGCAGGGTCTGGTAGGAATCGGCTCCGAATCTGCGACGTTCATCTTTGGCGGAGGTCTATCTGTCGAAGAGACAACTTACATCGATGTTTCAAACGTTACCGGCTGGAAGTGGTATGGAGGCGAGACTAGGGAGATTAAGCCGTGTGCAATCGCCGGCTGTAGGTTGAGCCTTGGAGATCGGATAAGTCTGCAGCTGGGTTACGATACCTCGAGGCACGCGTTTTTTGGTTTTGCGGCAGCTTTCTAAGCCGAGCGCGTTGCGGAACCTGAGAAGGCTCTCCGCAATTCGAAGACAACTGCCGATACTTATGGATAAGGAGAAGGTGAATCGAAACCTGCGGCTTCTTGGGATCGCTGATGAGTAACACAACTTCCTAAAAGTTGGTGGAAAGTTATCTCTGAGAAGCTATTGCGGCAGACGTTTTTCTGGGGTATAATCCGATTATACTACCATTCTGTTAAGGAGAAACGACGATGAGAAAGGGGTTTACTCTGATAGAACTCCTTGTGGTGATCGCGATAATTGCGATCCTGGCTGCCATCCTGTTCCCGGTGTTCACAAAAGCAAGGCAAAACGCTTTTCAGTCGCAGTGCTTAGCACACGGGAGAGAACTCGGCCAGGCAATGCTTATGTACTTGGATGACAACAACGACCGATTTCCCAGCAACGCCAAACCCGAAGAGTACCAAAAGTTCGCGGGCGAAACTTGGGAGTACGACTGGCCATATGCACCAGGAATCGAAAAGTGGTCTGTGGGCCCGCTTAACCAGTTTGCTTACATCCAGTTGGCTAAGTATACAAAGAACAAGCAGATGTGGATCTGTCCCAGCCCTAGTGGACCATATGGCACGAAATACGCATACGGCTATCGAAACAGCTGGTTCTTCATATGGCGGAAAATTGGCTATGGGCAGGATAGAGCAACCTATCCTGATACCCCGTTCTGGTACGAGAAAGACGACGGCACTGGGCAGCCTGACGGCGTAGGACGACTAATCCCCGACGTATTAGGAACAGACAAGGCGAAATACGGCAGACCCGGAGCGCCATCTAAGAAGATCTTCGCATTTTGCTATGCCCTAGGCCCTGACATCCCTGTAGAAGCCTATCCTGGAGGACCGGTCATCACACCTTACTATCCACACAACGACGGTAGTATCTACGTCTACCTCGATGGACACGCCAAATGGGGCGAGACCGGCTGCGGATGGGCGCCTGTGGGATACACCAATCACCGAATGGATAGGCCGCACAGGCGATAACGTCTCGTCTGCCAACTGTATCGGAAGGGCAGTCCTTAACAAAGTCAGCTACGTTCAACTGTTGGCAGTGATTGACTCAGTGTGGGAGGGCGTAGTTTTCACTGAGCACCGGTGTGACACATGCTCTTGTCGGACCGCTCATTCACGAAATAACTAAAGCGTCGCCCTGTGCTTGCCGTCTGGCAGCGTCTGGACCACCCGGCAGCGCAGTCACACCGGAGTAGATTGGCCTTGTACAGACTCTTCGCGATCCTCCGCCGACCAAGCTACTGATTAGTGCACCTGCACTGGTCACAGCTATGCGAATCGGCAGCCTCCAACTTCTGCAAGTCACGGCAGCACTGTGGTCCGATTAGCATCTCCTGAATACCTGCTCGCTGGCACGAGTATGGTACAAGCTGAACTGCGCAACGTTGCTACGAGACCTGAGACCTGGAAGCCGAAACTGTTTTGATCTCAGTCGACAGAACCAGCTGAGAAAAGTTTGTGCGGAAGTGAAATCATACTATTGACATACGGGTTCCGCTGTGGCACAATTACTGTGGAACCGGTTCCAACGGATGCCCGCCGGTTCGGACTTATTCTTGCGAATGGCTTGGCAAAGAATGGGACCCAGTATAGCTGACGTCGCCAAATTGGCCGGAGTCGGGAAGGGAACCGTTTCCCGTGTGCTGAACGGTCGTCCGGGCGTTTCTGAACAAACCGCCGCAAAGGTTCGGCAAGCGATCCGGCAGCTTGGCTACACGCCGAACGTTCAGGCGCGCCGGCTGGCGCAGAATAAGTCCGATCTTATATGCTTCGTGCTTTCGAACAGGGATTTCTTGCACGAGTTCCACTCGCTGGTGTTGAAAGGCGTTGAAAGCTACTGCTCGAAAGTTGGCCGGGACTTGGTTTTTGCACTGTGGCGGTATCCGCTGGACGGCAACTTGGCATCCGTGGTTCCACCCAGAATAATTGCAAACAGAGGCAGTGTAGACGGCGCAATTCTTGCGGGAGCTAATCACATTGAATGCGTGAAGGCGATATCGAAGCTTGGTGTACCGTGCGTGGCATTCGGAAATAACCTAATAGGATGCACGTATTTATCGGAAGTTGACTCTGTATGGTACGATGAGCAACCTGGAACGCGGGAAGCTATCAGGTACCTGGCAAGCTTGGGGCACCGACACATCAGGTTTGCAGCCAACATTTCGCTTCCCTGGTTTGCTCGGAATTACCGGGCGTACAGTGAAGCTATGTTGGACTTCGGCTTGGCTCCCGCGTTGATAGCCGTGAATGACACAACCGACTACGTAGAAATTGGAGAAAGAGCGGTTCAGGAGTTGCTTGACTCGGGAGAACCAACCACTGCCATTTTTGCAGGCAATGACGTTGTCGCTGTCTCCGTGATACGAGCGTTGGCAAGGCGTGGTCTGAAGGTACCGAGAGACATCAGCGTAGTCGGATTTGACGATTCACCTAGATGCATCGAATGCGATCCTAAGCTGACAAGTGTTCACGTGCCCAAGGAAGCCTTGGGTGCTGAGTGTGCGCGGTTTTTGATAGAGAAAATATCTGCGCCCGGCAGGGTGTCGGGAGCACGAGTTGTTTCTACGCACTTGGTGGTACGCGAGTCGTGTGCACCACCAAGGCAAACAAGTTAAGTTTTTGCGAGTTCTCCCTCAGCAAGGGCAAATCCTCCCCCCTCTGGGATTTGCACCTGGGCAGGGCGTGCTCTGCACGCCCTGCCACCCCCCTCTTTTTGTGACAACTGAAATCCGACATACCACGCAGCGCTGAGAGTAAGTTATTTCGACTCGGTAACCTCGTAGCGAACCTTGTGACTCGCACCCTTTCTAATCCACAGGTAACCGCTTTCCATGACGCAGCGCGGCTGTGGTTTGTAGTGAGCCGGCGGTTCCTCGTCTTGAGCTTTCAGCCAGTCGAGATACGGATCCCGTTCTTCGCCGTCCCGCCATATAGCAGTCCCCCAGCCGTATGTGCGCCGTGCACGGCGTTCGGGTGTTTCCGGAGTCAGATCAATCTCGTCGACCACTGGATTCTTGAAACCTAATACCGGCAAGCCCAGTATGAATCCTCCGGGCGCATTAATCTCTACCACGAAGCAGTTTTCGGACACATTCCAAGCAACCTCAGCGTACGTTTCGCGAATGGCAAGGCGTCCTTTTGCCCAGAGAAGTTTGTCTGGTTTAGGCTGCACGATCACCACATCCGACTCTGGCATTGAAGGTCTCACACCCAACACAATTGCAGAAAGGACGTAGACCACACTGGGATCTCCATTGCGGGCATCTATTAAGTCGGACGCAGTGATATCCGCCATAGGGTGCAGCTCTTCAGAAACCTGACGCCCAAGGCGCCGTTTAACATCATCTGCACGATCGTGCCAGCCCATCGCACGAGCCGCGTCGCCGACGGCTTGAGCCAGTTTTGACGCGTCACGCAGAGCAGCATAGTGACTAGGAGCAATCTGAGTCCAGCTATCAACAGTGGAGACAACGGATTCGTACAGATCGCGGACCAACATGCAGTCCCCTGTGTAAAGGTAGTAATCGTGAAGCATGGCTATCCAAGCTGGATCAGACTTACTGATGCGGGCAAACCGGCGGAGTGCCTCGCGCGGAAGATAACGATCATAAAAACAATGATAGTTTGCAAGAGCTTGAATCCTTGCCAGGCTCGGCGGACTTGGGTGAACATCGGCAGCCGGGCATTCTTCGAACGTATCCTGCATGCACAAACGAAGTCTGTGAACCGAACTCTGCCAGAGCTCATTAAGCTTGGCATCCGAACACTCAAATGTGGAAACCTGTTCCAGGGGGTACCCGATGCGTCTGACCGAGACACTTTCGATACAGACTGGGCGCTCGATTGCGCGACACATTACACGCAAGTACCTAAATGCCCTTCTTCCAAACGTTGACCACTCCCGTCTGCCACCATCGACGATCACCCTGTCCGCAACAGCTTGCGCGTCAAGTGCGCAGGGGTTACTGCAATCAGAAAGCGCCATGCCCGAAATAACATCCACTACTGCTAAGCCGCTGTCTCGGAACCGCAAAGTTGGAAAACCTACAACTTCCCGGCCGAAGTCTACAACTACATAACTCCCACAGTTCGGTTCAAACGAGGCAAATCCCCCTCGCTTCCTCAGTAGTGCATTCGAATCGAAAACGTTGGCCGACTCCGCAACCCCAACGGGCCACTCCTCCCATTCTTGCAGAAGTGGCTTTCCCCTTGCGGACAGCTTCAGGCGAGAGGGCAAACCGTTTTCGTGGGCAAGAACAGCATGCTGCCAGTCGCTGTCGTCAAAACCCACAACACTCCAACCTACAGGCTTCAGCCTCGCATCGTACACCTCTCTGTAGTTTCGAAACTGCGCGTCGTTTGGCAAACATTGCAGGCATTTAGGTTCATCGACATCAACTATGTAATCCTGAGCGGGCT
>JARYME010000104.1 GCA_029907315.1 Armatimonadota bacterium
GAGGTCTTCTACGCGTATCGGACCCTTGGTAAGCTTTCGAGCACCCACAGCGTTGGCATCGACTATCGCCACATCACTTTGTGCGAACTCTCGGACTGCGTCTGCCATCAGGTTTGCTGAAGGCGACTCGTCTTGGCTGTCAGTACGCCCAGGTATATCTGTTTGCGCGAATCCGACTTCTTGAGATAGGTACTTGTCCGCATTCTTTCTGAAGGGCAGATATGCCTGTAGGACCGACCGGTCTTCCTCGATAGAGTTTCCCACGGCAACAAGCGGGCCGTCCGGGTACCTAAGACCAAGAGGCGGGCGAGGGAGTTCGTTCCATCGACGTGTTTTTCCATTTACAGACCAGATCTCAGCTTTAGTACCGTTCTTGCGAACGATGAAGTCGATTCGACCGAGTGCGCGGCAGTAAGCGCCAGTCTGTGCGATAAGCGTATTGCCTACCCATTCCCATTGGTCGATCGCGGTATGACTGTGACCGCCGATGATGAAGTCGATACCATCAATCTCGCGGGCCAAGATTCGATCCAAATCGATGCCCAGATGAGATAGTATGATAAGCACATCGACAGACTCTCTAACCTTCGGGACAAGCAGCTTTGCCGTCTCAATAGGATCATACACGCGAATGTCTTTTATGCTGCCGGGCCAGTGAAGTGAGACAGTTTCCAACGTAGCAAGCCCTATGACACCTATCCTTATGCCTCCGGCATTCAGCACGATGCTCGGTGCCAATCCGTTCCAGTTTTCTCCTGATGTCGCATTAACGTTGGCGGCAAGGAAAGGAAATGTGGCAGTCGAAATGACTTCCTCAAGTGCGTCCAAACCGAAGTCGTATTCATGGTTACCAGTGGCGGCCGCGTCGTACGACGCGGCGTTCATAGCCGATATGGTTGCTTTGCCGCGGCTGAGGTAGTCTTCTGGTGTCCCGTGGATAATGTCTCCTGCATCCAGCAGCACTACGTTTGGCATAACCGTTCTTATTTGCCTGACGAGGGTTGCTGCCCGCGCCAACCCTCCGGAATCGTTTCGAGGTGCCACGTTGCCGTGGATGTCATTCGTATGTAGGACTGTTACAAGCGTCCACTGTGACGCCTCACCAGCCTGTCCCATTATGAGCAACATTGTGAGACAGGTCAGTACTACAATCGGTGAGACACGGGTCCTCTGCATACGCGGTTATTCTCGCTCTTAAGAAATCACAGACGGCGCGCGGGCGACCTCTACTTGCTTCCCCTGCGTGGGGAAACAAAGGTCCCTGCCCGGAGGCCGACTCAGCCTAGTAGTACTCGCCGGCAACGAGCGAGTCCGCTGCGTGGCAGTTGGGGAAGTCCCAGTGGCTGTATTTCAACTGTTTCCGCGAATCGCGCCACTGGTCGTCGTAAGGCTTGACGTTGCTTGCCAGGTGGCCGTCTGCCATGACCATCAGCATTACCCAGTTGGTCATGGACTCGTCATTGGAGGCATAGTGGTGGTTGCTGTGGCGGTCGCTTACGACATAGAACTTCTTTGGCAGCCTGCACTCGTCCAAGCCCTTAGTGCGGACTGGTTTTCCCTCGGAGTAGTTCATAGATTCGTTGAAGCGATAGTCGATCTCATATCGCGTGCCATCGCTGAGGAAATCGCATTTCAGTCCTCCGCCGGGGCAGATGAACACGCTGTCGTTCTTGACGTATGGCCGGAGGTCTTTATAAATGCCACTTGAAGAGCGCAGGGTCGAGTTTGCGTAGTTCCAATTTTCGGAGCCGTCAGTCCCGACGACACAAACACGAGGTAGTCGACCATTGCGGTCGTTCGCGTACATAGTTATGGCTTTGTATAGCTGTTGCAAGTTCGAACCGCAGCTCGTCTTCTGTCCTTGCCTCTTTACTCGCGCGAATATAGGAAACAGAATAGCTGCCAGGATAGCAATTATGGCGATGACTACCAGAAGCTCGATTAGCGTGAAGCCACTTTTGCGGTTCTGTTGCGAGAACTGTCTTTTCATTTTTTCTTCCCCCTCTGGACGTTCCGAGGCTTTGTCAAACAGCCTCCTTTGCTATTCTACCCCACAACGCCTTGCGGGTCAACCAACTTCAGTTCAGCACCTGCACATCTGCCGCCTGTCGGACTTTCAACCGCCTTTGGATCTTGCCGGATATCATCGACGTTGTGCTGATGCCTGTCACGCCGACATACTTGCCGATACTTGGCGGTGTCCATCCCGTGAGCCCCGATATATCGATGCGGATCCCTTCATATCCGTAACCGTCTCGCAGCCTGGAGCCATCGTCGATATACATATAGTATGTGCCGACAACGGCTCGAACTTTACCCCAGCATCTTACAAGCAGTCCCACGTTGTTTGGTCCTAGGCTCCCGTAGACTCCGGGCGTATAAGGACCGGCCGGACCGCCTCCCAGATTCTTGTTCGTCAGCCCAACTGGTTCAGGGACCTCTGCGCTGCCGACTTCGGTAACACTTGTCGCGCTGATCTCTCTTTCGCCGTTAAGGGTGTTGAGCGTGCCCGCAACGTTGACTACGGTCCCGACAGCTGGGGCTGCAGTCGCGTTAGTCACTTTGATTCCGGCAGTTCGGTTCGGCTCTTCTATGTAGAAATAACTTCCGAAGGAAGCCGTTACAACCTTTCGGCGAACGCTGACAAGCGACCCGTTAGGCTTCGAGCGGGCGTTCGTAATGGAAGGTTCACTTTCGGCGGGTCCAACCCAGACCACAACCGGTGCAGACTGGCCTTTAATCCTATTGGATGATGCATCGGTGGCTACAGCGGTCAATATGTGATAGTCCTGACTCAATCCTGAGGTATCCCAGTCGAATTCGTACGGAGGTGTCGTATCCGTCCACACACTTACGCCGTCAACCATGAACTCCACCTGCATGATTCCCGATGTGTCCGAAGCACTTGCTGAAACTTTGACTGTGCCGTTGACACTTGCTCCGTTTTCAGGCTGGGTGATTGTTACGGTAGGCGGAGTCAAGTCGACCGGATGAACCTCTATGGTTGCATATACTGCTCGGTGATCAGAGCCGAAATGTGGACTTCGCTGGGGACCGTACACGAATCCGCCAGGCCTCTTGGCAAAAGCATCGTAGTCCCACCAGATGTAGTCAAGGCGTTTCCCGAACAAATCCATTGCCAGTGTGCCCCAGAACGAGTTATGCGTATGCTCGTTGGCTGGGTCTGAGAATTCCTGG
Organism: Armatimonadota bacterium; assembly: GCA_029907315.1. GTDB lineage: Bacteria > Armatimonadota > UBA5829 > UBA5829 > UBA5829 > CALJES01. The sequence continues at coordinate 3,199 of JARYME010000104.1, forward strand.
TCCATCTCCTGCCAAGTTAGTGTACCGGTGTCCGAGTTGAGATCGCAGGCTATCACCCGAGTGGTTCCAGGAAAACAAGACATCCCTGGGGAACCTGGTTCTCCTTCCCTGATCCAGGTCTTCAGGCGTATCGCTTCCTGTCGTCTTTCTTCTTCGGTTATGGTGTGTCCGTTTAGGACTGCATCGTCCCAAATCAGTTTGCCAGTGAAGAAGCCGAACGCCTCGTCCGAATCTCTTTTCTTGAATAGTCTGCCCACGAACTTGGCTACGTAGCCGTTGTCGATGGTCTCGATAACCTTTTCTCCCAGATACCACTCGGGCCGGTATTCGAGCAAGTCAGTGCGCCAGAACATTCCTATGCCGCTTGTGCCGTTCACCCCTTGTGGAGTGCGTGCACTTTCCCACGGTGCCCCCGTGTACTGTTGCAGGAAGCTTTGGATGGTCGCGCGGTCAGTTTCGGTCATAAGCTCCTGCATCCCTATCACGGCAATCGGTGGAAAAGTTGAACCCTGCGGGTTTACAGAGGCTACCCATTGGGCAAAGCGCTTTGCTGTGTCGTAGGTAACCGTCGATTTGTCCTGCTCAGTCCATTTGCCGCCGTCATAGATGTTGCATTGGCAAACAGTCACGGTTCCAGCCGCTGAGTGGCCAACGACACCAATCACTCCGATCAGCACAAGCATCAACAGTCTACTCCACATACTACGAACCCACTTCACCGCATATATTGCAACCGCCCCGCATCAGCTCTGTGCGGGGCGGTTTCCCATTCTTGGAATCAGCTTAATGCTCGACCTGCTACACTCTGCGGCGCAGCCAGCCTGCGGCGCCCAGCATTCCTGATAGCAACACGATCAGACTTGATGGCTCTGGTATGATCTGCAAATCGTCGACTGCCATCCCTACGTTATTTGTGCCCTTGTAGAATCTGATATTGTTGGCGGCAGTGTGAGCGCTGTGGTAGAAGCCGAGATTCGAGGCGAACAAGACGTCGTTGACGTAGAAGTCCCACTTTCTTGTGTCATAGTTCAGAACGCCCGTAAGCTTGTACCACTCTCCTAGGTTGTAGGGCGTTGTCGAATTGACCCATCCGGCGCCGTTATTGTAAGCGAGAACACCGCTGCGGAATCCAAAGAGCGCACTCCGTTTGGAAGTGCTCCGGTCCTGTTCAACAGCGATCCAAGCGCCTGTAGCGTCCGTGTTGTCAGCCGGCATTGCCCAGAACTGAACGACCAGCACGCCATTGGACCAGGTCGCAAAGTCGTGCACCAGAGCCACAGCGCTGGTGCCTCCGGTCGGCGGCTGCTGGATTCCTAACGCCTGTGTGCCGCTGTGAACGTATGTGGACTGGATAACCGCCTGGCCTGCCGAACCGCTGAGCAGCGCCCATCCATCGACTCCGCTGATCGATTCACCTGCATTGTAGGTTGGCGGCTCGAATCCTGTTGCGAAAAGTCCCTGTGCGGCAGCGGGCAGAACCATTAGACAACCCAACAGCCCGCACAAGATGATAGTCCTGTACATCTTTCGTCTCCTCCTTTTGGTGATAATACCGCGTGGTATAAGCTGGACGCAGCAAGACACGCTTGCCCTCTCTGTTCTCAGTCTATCCCCGCATTCCTGCTCAGTCAAGGATACATTTGGCAGACTCAGGCAAAACAGGTAAAAATACCGATATCCCAGGTCGGCAGACTAGGGGTTGACCACGATCTTACAGCGATTCGGAGATTCCATCAGCTTGATGGCGTCGTGGATCTGAGCAAGGGGAAACCGATGCGTAATAAGTTTGCCGATATCTACTAATCCAGCTTCAAGTAGCTTGATGGCTCTTACCATAGCTTCCGTCGTGGTCCCGAAGCTTGAGTCCATTCGAGCCTCCAGAAAGTGGGTAAGTCCGCCGTCCAGCTCGAACTTTTCATGTGTAGTTATCCCGAATACGTTCCAACGCGTTCCGCGCCGCAGAAGGCTTACCATCAACCGCACCGCTTCAATAGATCCAGCTGCTTCGACTACAAGGTCGGGACCTTCCGGCAGAATCTCGTAAATTCGCGACTTGGCATTCTCTTTTGCGCAGTTCACCGTATGCGTAGCGCCAAATTCAACTGCTTTGTTTAGTGCATAATCGCTGGTGTCTACTGCTACTAATCTCGCCGCGCCCGCCGATCTTGCGACTGCGACACACAGCGAGCCAATGCTTCCTGTTCCGATTACCACCACGTCGTCCCCTAGTCGCATTTCGCTGTGTCGAATGACACCCTTCCAGGCCCCGGCCAAGGGTTCAGTGATCGCAGCTTCGTCGAACGTGATGTTAGCTGGTTTTCGGTACAGCGTATGTTCCTTTGTCAGAACATACTCAGCGAACCCGCCGTTGCGCACGTCGGGCGGACCGTCGCCGCCTAGGACGAACGAATTGCGGCAGTAGTGCGTGTTGCCGGTGCGACAGTCTGTACATATTCCGCAATGTCCCAGAGGCTGAACGATCACTGGGTCTCCTTCTCGGAAGTATCTAACCCCGGACCCAACTGCAGCCACCTGGCCGCTGATCTCGTGTCCTTGGATCGATGGGAAGCTGACGTTTGTGCGGATGCCTTTTATGGCTTTGTAGTCCGTTGCGCAGATCCCACATGCCCGCACTCGCACCAGCACGTCGTCTGGTTCCTGCATCTCGGGGACAGGCACTTCTTCCAGCCGCAGGTCGTTGAATGAATGCAGAACAGCAGCTACCATTTTCATCTTCTCTTACTCCCCTATTTAGGAGTCCAGTACCATCAATTAGGCAAGGTGTTCAACCGTTCATTATCGGTTCGTAGCCAAGTTCCTCAAGCAGCAGACTCAGCCTGCTTACCGGAAGGCCTACGACATTAAAGAAGCATCCTCGGATGCCGGTTACGAATATTGATGCCTTGCCTTGAATCGCGTATGCTCCCGCCTTGTCCATAGGCTCGCCGGTTGCCACGTATCGTCGAATAAGTTCATCAGAGAGTTCCCTAAATGTTACGTCGGTGCACTCGTAGGCAGTCTGGATATGTCCTTTGTCGGCTATCGCCAACCCAGTGTAGACCTGATGGGTTTTGGCACTCAGCCTGTGTAACATTCGGCAGGCGTCTTCTTGGTCGACGGGTTTGCCGAGAATTTGTCCTTCGACTACCACGATCGTGTCCGCTGCTATAACCAGAGCCTCTGGATATCGATGGCAGACGTCCGCAGCTTTCCTTTTTGCCGAGTAGATGACGTGATCAACCGGTCCTAACTCTTGGGGAACGCACGCTTCGTCAAACGTGCTCGGGCACACTTCGAACTCGGGAAAGATAACGGAAAGCAGCTCTCTTCGGCGGGGAGATGCTGACGCAAGGACGACGGTCTTCCTAGCTATCGGCTGCCACCTCCTATGATCGTTTTCGCGTTACGCGCTTGAGGTCTTGTGCGGGATTCAGTATACCAGTTTGAGTATAGCTTCTGCCAGCTTGTCTGGATCGTGCCGCACTACGTCCGTCTGACTGATGTAGTTGCCTATCACGGGTCTATAGCCCATTTCTCGTACTGCGGCAGCATCCGGCTCTACGAAGTACTGCTTTTCTGCTGCGTATTTGTCCAACAGTTCCTGAGTAGGTTTCTCTTGGTTGATCAATACATAATCGAAAACTCGGCACGCTGCGTGACTTGCGACGGCTCTTACGTGATCTGAAGCCTTGTAACCGTCGGTTTCTCCGGGCTGTGTCATAACGTTGCACACATAAACCTTTATGGCATCAGAGTCGCGAATTGCCTCGGGTATGCCTTCAACCAGCAAGTTCGGAACGATACTCGTGTAAACGCTTCCCGGCCCTATGACTATGCAGTCCGCTAATTCGATCGCCTTAAGAGTTTCATCTAAGGGCTTGACGTCCGGCGGATTGAGCATGACGCGGTTTATTGCTCCAGGATATTTGGTGATGTTTGTCTCGCCGTCCACGATGGTTCCGTCCGCCATTTGAGCTCGAAGCTTTACGTTATCCAGAGTCGATGGAAGCACACGGCCTCTAATCGCGAGAATGCTGGATGTTTCTTTTACAGCTTTCTCGAAATCTCCCGTTATATGAGTCATTGCGGCAATTAGGAGGTTGCCGAACGAATGGCCGCTGAGCCCTCCTGTCTCGTCGCCGAATCTATATTGCAGCAACCTGGTCATCATGGGCTCTGCATCCGCAAGCGCCACGAGACAGTTCCGAATATCGCCTGGGGGTAGGACGCCCATTTCCTTTTGCAGGCGCCCCGATGATCCGCCGTCGTCTGTGACGGTCACCACGGCCACAATGTTGGACGTATGCTTCTTCAAGCCTCGCAGCATAGTGGAAAGCCCTGTGCCGCCACCTATAACTACTATTCGTTCGCCCTGTGCCAGATACCGGCGTTGAAACACGACGTCGGCAAGTTTGCCTTGAGCTTCCGGGCTTACCACGCTGGTTATAGAGCGAACGACTTGCCTTAAGCTGACAAAAACCAACAGTACTCCAAGGACTACAAGCCCGACGCCTGTAGGGATTTGCACCGCGGGTTTCGTCAAGTCCAGACCGAAGAGCCTGAAAGCTTCACGTCCCACGGTTCCCAGGACATCAACTATGCGTATATTCGCAAGTAGTACTACCCCTGCGATGGAGAAAGCCAACCCGATAGGGATCAACAAGAGCCAGCGTTTCACCCGCATGCCCGGGTAGAGCCACTTCAGACTGCTAAATAGTTGTTGGACGCGCATCCGTCTGTCCTCTCGCCTGGTGCAAATCTCTGTGCTCTACTCTAACAACGTAATTCCGGCTTGCCAGGAAACGCGCGAGTTCGTTGGCGATCACAACTGATCTGTGTTTTCCGCCGGTGCAGCCGATGGCAATGGTGAGATAAGCTTTTCCCTCACGGATGTACTGCGGGATGGTGAATTCCGTAAGGTCGAAAAGCTTTTCCAACAGAGGTTCCGTCAATGGGTCTGAGAGGACATACCGCACCACCTCAGGGTGAGTGCCGTTTAGATTTCGTAGGTGAGGAACCCAGAACGGGTTTGCCAGAAACCGCACGTCGAACACAAGGTCTGCGTCCAGTGGAACGCCGTGTTTGAACCCAAACGACACCACGGCTATCATCAGCCGCTCCTGCGTCTTCTCCGGACCGAAGAACGACCGGATCAGGTGACGCAGATTCTCCGGTTCAAGGTTGGTCGTGTCGATTATCTTGTCGGCATTCTCTTTGAGATCATCGAGCATACTGCGTTCGAGCTGGATGGCTTCGTTTATACCGCGTTCGCTCGTAACAAGTGGGTGCTTCCGGCGTGTTTCCTTGAAGCGCTTGATCAGTTCGGCGTCGGAGGCATCTAAAAACAGCACGACGGGCCTTTGGAAATGCTCCAGCTCTTTTTCCCGCAGTGACCGGCACACTTCGAGCAGGTCATCGAAAAACTGGCCGGCTCTCACGTCTGCCACTATTGCAACGTTCTGCACCTGGTTTGGGGGAGACCAAAGCTCTATAGCCTGGGGAATCAATCTCGGTGGCAGGTTGTCGATGCAGAAAAACTCCAGGTCCTCGAACGTGTTGATCGCCATCGATTTTCCGGACCCGGACATTCCGGTAATGATGACTAGTTGTTTTCTTTCCTTGCTCAAGATATCTCCTTAATCAGCCGACTGATTACGCCGCCTGTGATCGTTACTATTACGGATCCGAAAAGAGCACTCCAGAAATTCATAACCGCACCTGTAGCGGCGCCGGCAAGCCAGAAAATCAGCGCGTTTACTACGAATCCGAACAGTCCAAACGTCAAGCACGTTATGGGCAGAGAGATGAGTCTGAGAAACGGCCCTATCACGGAGTTAACGCATCCCAACACCGGCACAAATACTACCATTCGCCAAACGCTCGGCCATCCAAGCGGTAGTCCGACACGTTTGGCAAGCCATACGGCGATCCAAACCGCCAAGAACCCTGCCAGCCAGTGCAGAAGCCATCTTTTCAGCATGCGGCCATTACCCCTGTTCGCAAGTTCGATTGCTGCTTCCCATCTGAGCAGCGTTCTGCCAAACTAGTTTCACTATCTATCAACTAGACGTCTAAATCAAATCGTTCCCTGGCCCACGCGAAACCCTAATGTTCAGCGCCGAAGGTAGGGTAGCGATTCCCTCCAGTGCCAACAGCTCGGTTTTCCAGTGCTTTCCCCACGCAAAACCGCCTACTTGTCCGTCTGCCCGCACGACGCGATGACACGGTACTATTATCGGTGTTCTGTTTCTTGCCATTGCCTGTCCTGCGGCTCGCGCCGCTTTTTCTGCGCCCGCCATCCGAGCCAGTTGTGCATATGTTACCACCGAGCCATAAGGTATCTGCTTCGCAGCCATCACTGCCCTAGCTTGAAAGCCTCCGTAGCCGCTTAGGTCGAGCGGAACGTCCTCAAAGCTCACTCGTTCACCTTCGAAATACCTGCGCAGTCTTTCCGGCAGGTCACCAAAAGAGTCCAAGCTTTCACAGGCCGACTCAGGCAGCATGACCTTCAGATTCTCGAGGGCAATATTCCGTGACTCAAGAGGCTTGATCAAGCGAAGGAGCTTGCACTCCCGACTTATAAGTCCTAGCCAGCCAAATTTTGTCTCAATAACGGCAAAACGGATCTTTTCCGCTTCCGAACGATTCAGCACATCAACCATCTTGGTCACCTGCGCCGGCAGACGCTGTTTGTTCTTCCGTGCGCCTGAAGAACTCGTATATTTCCTGCGCAGTACGCTTGTCAATGGATGGCACAGCCAGCAGTTCCTCGATGGATGCGTCTTTCACCGCTTCAACCGATCCAAAGTGCCTTATCAAAGCTCGCCGGCGCTTGGGACCCACACCTGGGATGGAATTAAGCACCGACGCCTTCATAGCCTTGTCGCGGGCGGTTCTGTGGTACGTTATTGCAAATCTATGCGCCTCATCGCGCACGCGCTGGATTAGATGCAATGCTTTCGAATGCTTAGGAAGAATTATGGGGTTCGGATCGTCAGGTTTATATATTTCCTCATTTCTCTTTGCCAAACCTATGACCGCAGTCTGCTCCAGCTCGGCAGCGTCCTCACAGCCTTCCCGAAGAGCTTCCAGCGCTGCGTTGAGCTGCCCTCTGCCTCCGTCAATCAAGAACAGGTCGGGCAGTTCTGCGAACGCCTCAGTCTGGCGCAGCCTGCCGGTCAGCCTGCGAAGCACGGCTTCTTTCATAGCCGCGTAGTCGTCAGGTGCTCCTTCGGAGGTTCTTATCTTGAACTTCCTGTAGTGCGATTTGTTGGGCTGTCCGTCTTCAAACACGACCAAGGACGCCACGGTGAACTGTCCCTGGATATTGGACACGTCGAACGCTTCAATGCGCCGGGGAAGAATGGGGGCGCCGATCGCTTCTTGGAGTACGGCGAGCTGTTCAAGTCGCGCTTGTTCATCTGTTGTCATCTTGAATTTGACTTGCTTCAAAATAAGTTCCGCGTTCTTGCGAGCCATGTCGACAAGCGCTTTCTTTTCGCCTCGCTTCGGGTGGATCAGCTCGACCTTCCTCCCCCGTTTTTGCCGAAGCCAGTCTTCCACTACTTCCGCATCCTGCAGCTCTTCACTTATCAGTACCTCTCTAGGCACATACGCGGCTGTATCGTAATACTGCTGGATGAACCCTCTTAGGCATTCGGCAAGATCTTCGCCGCCCGCGTTCTCGAGCAAAAAGTGTTCTTGGCCTACGAGCTTGCCTGCGCGAACGAAGAACATCTGTGCCACAGTATTGTAGTCGTCGGATGCCACTACTACCACATCTTGGTCCTCAAGGGATGTCGACACCACTTTCTGCTTTGCTGACACGGTCTGAATCGATCTTATCTGGTCACGGATTCGGGCCGCCTTCTCAAACTCGAGGTTTTCGGCAGCCTCTTCCATCTGTTCTGTGAGGCGCTTGACGAGTTCGTCCGTGTGTCCTTCTAGGAACTCCATTACATCCGCAATAACGCGCATGTATTCTTCTTTGGAAATCCTGCCTACGCAGACGCCGGTGCACTGCCCGATGTGATAGTACATACACGCTTTGCCTCTCGACTGCTCCGGGTATTTCCACCCACAAGGCACGCGAAACACGCGTCGTATCAGGCGCATCGTTTCTCGGACCGCTTCGGTGTCGGTGTATGGTCCGAAGTATTTGTCCTTTTCCCTGGGTGCCATGCGCAGCTTGCGCATGTATACTACCCGGGGCCACTCTTCACTTAGGGTCACGGCGATATAGGGGTAGCTCTTGTCGTCTCGGAGGCGCACATTGTAGGTAGGCCGGTGTTTCTTTATCAGATTCGACTCGAGAATCAACGCTTCCAGCTCGGAGTCGGTAACTATCCAATCCAGGTCTGCAACCTCATAGACCATTCTGCGGATACGCCGCGTGTGCTCGGCACCCGATTGAAAGTATGAACGAACACGAT
>JARYME010000105.1 GCA_029907315.1 Armatimonadota bacterium
AATATCGCCGCCAAAATAGCTATGATCGCTATAACAACCAATAGCTCAATCAGTGTGAAACCCTTCGTCCGTCGCATTTCCAGTAACCCCCTTCGCACTAAGTTCTTTATGCAGACCTGTTTTGATGCTGTCTAAACCCGACGGCCAACTCAGTTTTTCATTTGACCCGGAACTCCGGCTCATGGAGTCGGTCGTAGTGCTCCGACGACGAGATCAGCTTGCCGTCAGAGCTGTAGGCATACACAATCCAAGTGTAGACCCCCCCTTTCTCGAGTGAACTGGTACCGTTGAGAAAATAGTCGGCCGTAACCCTGGTGAATGGGGTGCGGATACGCGACCGTGCCCAACACGTCATTGGCACTGGCTTTGGTTTACACCGGTCAACGGCCAGAACGCTGACCGAATAGTATGCTGCACCAGGATAAGGCCGCCAGGTCAATGTTGGTTGACGGGATACGACGCTTCCTTGGCGCGGCCACAGTTGCTTCACCGCCGGGACTAACCGTATTGCCGGCATTGCTGTAACACGGCCGCAAACAGTGACTGGCTTCACCGGCGGCGCTATCACAATACCCTGCCGTGCCAACCGCGCGTCCAGACCCACCACTGCTTCGTACCTGCCGTAGGGCACACGAGTCATTACAAACTTGCCGTCTGAGCCTGAGACCGCGTAGACACCCGCCCAAGCCGCAATGGTCCGAGCGCCTGTGAATTGCTTGGAATCTTTGGGCAATGCCGCGTCAGGATGAGGCCGAACGAGCACTACGCGAACGCCTGAGACTGGCTTCCCCTGCAGCGAAACCCTACCTATCACAGTGCCGCGCGGCACGCAGTCTATGCCAAGCGTCATAAGCGCGCGCATTTTGTCCGCGTTCGCTCGCGCGTATCTGACCGACTTGTCTCTCCAACCTGTTGGATATAAACCGCTCAAGAACTCCGCGTAAGAATTGTATGCGCCGAGGGCTCGCGACACGCTGCCGGCGCGTTCTGCTGCTGCCGCCGTGATCAGGCCGCCGTAGGTCCTCGACCAGCGTTCCAGTAAGCAGTCGTCCCTAAAGCGGGCAAACAACTCCTCCACCGACCCCGAAGCATATGCCGCAAGGGTTTGCACAACTGACGAAGAGCCAATAGACCGACCATAGTGCTCTCGCAGCAAGCGACTGGTTCGCAGCGCATGGTCGAATTGCCAGAGATCAAACGCTGTTGATGCCAGCAGCGCTTCTGCAGCCGGGCGGTAGGCGCAGAATGGGTAGTCGCGTAGAAATTGGCGGCAGCGCTCTAGTCTAAGCAAACTCCCACTGTTATCGAACGTCCGGCGCCAAGTGTTTTCGCTCGCAAAATGCACGTAAATGTATGCGGCGTCGGCATGCAGATTCTTGAGGGCAAAATACGCTGATGTTCCCCGGCCCGCCAGCACGCAGTACCCGCAAGCCGCGCATATCCCAAGTACAACCCATACCCAGCTGAGCACCCGACCGGCCCCGAGAAATCCAAACCTTGCACCGACGCCTATCGCAATCATAACCCATATCGATGTGTGAACCAGCACGGGTATCGCGGGGTCGAGTCCTTTTTGCATTGCCGACATTGCGGCAGCAGTATGGGCCACCGCTTCGATGCCAGCGAGTGCACACCCGAGAGCAAATCCCCGCTGTGCCCAGCGCGACCATGCCTCGCCGAGCATCACCGCTGCACACGCTCCAGCCGCCGCGCCGAACAAGGCCCAAGAGCCGCCGAGCTTGGCGTAATAGGAAGCGAGGGGAAGACGAACGTACTCAGCGGCAGAGCGTGCCAGGTCATCACCCCAGGTGGCGCCCAACCGACAATGCCCAAGTACTGCGCACATAAGTAGGAAAGCCCCTGAGTAGCCCAGATGCGCTCTGTCCCACTGGCGCCCGGCAATGATGAGGGCTGCCCCCGCGGCCAGGAAGACTATTGACCATCCCAGTCGCGCCCCAGCCGCAGCCTCGAGCGCGGACGCCCCGACTGCCCACGCAGCCGACGCTAATACTGCGCCGCACACAATCGCTAGGACCTTCTCCCGCCGCGGGCGATACGCAGTCAAGGCAAAAGTCAGCGCACCGACAGTCGCGATCGCTGCGAAGAACGACAATATCACTGGCCGGTCGAAGATCCCCCATGCCCGAGCCGCGTGAAGTGTTTCGGCACCACGCAGCGTAGTGAGCCACCGCAGCGATAAGAGTGCGCCCATTGTTGCTCCCAAAAGAGCGGCGCTGCTTACCTTGCGGAGTGGTCCGTCCGTCACGGTAACACCTCCCACTGCGGCGGCTGCAGCACAGCGGTCCGCGACGTCACAGCAGCGTAGACTCGGCCGTTGGGAGCTTGTTTAACGCACACCGAAACCATCCGATCGACGGCTATGGTGTCGACAGGCTGGCTCGAACGATCTGATAGTTGAGACATCCACACAGAAGCTATAACCACGCAAGCAGCAACTGCTGCCATCAACTTTTGCGCGGTTGCCGCGGTCGCACCACTCCAGCTGTCCAACCATCTTACGAGCCGCGCAACTGGCGCGAGCGACCTCGACGAACCCTGAGCGTCGACGCGAGTCTTTGTGTCAACTTGCTCAAACACAATCCCTACAGGCACGGGAGCCTCTTCCACGTACAGCGCGTCGTCGTGCAGCACGGCAAGGCACGCTTTCACGGCCTTTCGATAAGCGGCGCACGCGTGGCACTCGGACACATGAGCTTCCAGCGCCGCACGCTCCGAGCTGCTGATACACAAATAGGGCTCAGCATCAATCAGTTTTCGCGCACGTCGACATCTCATCGTAGTGACCTCTTTCAGTCGTTCTCAACAGGGTAGCCCAGCGCCAAAAGCGCACGCTGTAACAGCCTACGCCCCTTTGCAAGGCGCGAACGCACCGTACCCACAGGCACTTGCAGCACATCTGCTATTTCCTGGTAAGACATGTTTTGATAGTGAAACATCACAAGCGGCTCGCGGTAATGACTCGGAAGCCCAACCAGTGCGCGCCGAAGAAATTCTCGACGCTCATGTCTGTCAAGTCTCTCCCCGGGATCGTTACTCTTACCTAGCGCCGACATCCACATTAGCCTCAGTCGCAGATGAAGCCGCTGCTCGCTGCGCAGCTTGTTGCGAGTAACGTTTAGAAGAATGCGCGTCAGCCACGTGGCGAAAGCGCATTCTCCTCTAAATGCCTGCAGTGACTTGTATGCCCTGATAAGCGTATCCTGCAGAATGTCCTCCGCATCCTCATGGCTTCTCGAGAGCACGAGCGCCAACTTATACAATCGTTCCTGATGTGGCCGAACGAGTGCATCAAATGCACCGGGTTCGCCCTGCTTCGCTTTTTCCAACAGCGTGCACTCGTTCATGCGTTGCGCCTTTTCGTGTTCGCACGTGAATTAGACACCGGCCGCAGCCTGGGAGTTCGCAGTCGTTAGCACTATGAACGACAACAAAACCGGAGAAAACACAAGGGGGCGTTCCATCTCGACTGGAGAGGGTAGCAAGTGGGAAGCAGTTGAGGTCCGTAAACACATCAGACAAGTGCAGCCTAACGAACGCTCAAAAGCGGTACACCAAAGCACCTTTTCGGCGTCGGCGGCCAACAACCGCTCAGTGTTAGTAGCCCACTAGCAGATTGAGAATGCGTTCCAGATCGTCTGAAGAGTAGAACTCTATCTCTATTCGACCACGATCCTTATTTATAACTAGGTTCACCTTGGTGCGGAATATCTCCCGGAGCCGAGCTTCTATCTCCGCGATGTTGGGATCCAGCTCTCGAGCGGATGTTTCACGTGAAACACTTTCCACACTCTCGCCGGCCACCCGCTTCTGCGACCATTCTCTAGCCAGCCTCTCAGTCTCACGAACTGACAACGATCCTTCAACAGCGAGACGAGCAAGTTTACACTGCAGGTTTTGGTCCTCCAGACCGAGGATTGCCCTTGCGTGTCCCTCCGAGAGCCGGCCCGATTTTACGTAATCCCGTACCTCCGCCGGCAAGTTAAGCAGTCTCAGCGTATTCGCCACCGCCGACCTACTCTTGCCCAGCCTTAAGGCAACCTCATCTTGCGTGAGTCCGAATTCGTCGATTAACCTGCGGTAAGCAGCCGCCGCGTCAATAGGATTGATGTCCTCGCGCTGCAGGTTCTCAATGAGCGCTATCTGAAGACTTTGTTCATCCGTGAGCTGCCGTATCACGGCTGGTATCGTTGTCAAACCAGCAGCTCTAGCAGCTCGAAGCCGACGCTCGCCCGCTACCAGCTCGTAACTGCCACCACCTTTCGGCCTAACCACTATCGGCTGAAGCACACCGTGCATGCGTATCGAGCTTATCAGTTCCTGGAGCTTCTCCTCGTCCAGTGATTCTCGAGGTTGGTACGGGTTGAGGGTTATGCTGTCGATCCCCAGCTCCACCGACCGCTGCTGTTCTCTGTCTGCCCCTGGTATCAGTGCTCCTAGTCCTTTTCCGAGACCTCTTTTTTCCAAAAGGCCATCACCTCTGCTGCGAATTTTCTGTAGGCTTCCGCGCCTTTAGACTTCGGATCATAACTCGTGATGGGCTTGCCATGACTGGGCGCCTCGCTCAGCCTCACATTGCGAGGGATAAGAACCGACGAGACTTTCTCGCCGAAGAACCGCCGCACCTCGTCGACTACCTGCTGCGATAAATTCGTCCGGTAATCAAACATTGTCAGCAGCACAAAAGCGATCTCAAGTCTCGGGTTTAGGTGCTGCCGCACAAGTTCTACAGTCCTCAGAAGCTGGCTTATGCCTTCCAGGGCATAGTACTCGCATTGGATCGGCAGTATTACATACTGCGCTGCGGTCAACACGTTAACCGTCAGCAATCCCAACGACGGAGGGCAGTCTATGATCACAAAGTCGTAACCGTCTTGCACCCTTGACAGTGCCTGTCTCAGCTTTGTCTCGCGGGACATCATAGACATCAGTTCGATGTCCGCGCCCGCCAAATCCAGTTTGGCCGGCACTACGTATAGGTTCGGCGTCTCCGATGCCACGATGACCTTTTCAATAGGGACTTCGTTAATGAGTACGTCGTAGATGCACTCGCCTATACTCGATTTGACAATGCCGACACCGCTCGTGGCATTTCCCTGTGGATCCGCGTCCACCAGCAAACACTTACAGCCCTGCTCCGCCAGGCATGCAGCCAAGCTCACCGCCGTTGTTGTTTTCCCCACCCCGCCCTTCTGATTTACGACTGCGAACACCATAGCCATTGTGCTTCTTAAATATTATCAATAACCTACCAACACCCGTGCTAAGCTCTTCTTCTCGACCCTGTCTGCCGAATCCTTCCTTTACCCAGACGTCAAAAAAGCCGAGGCGCACATCTTTCTGAGCCTCGGCACACATTCTATATGATGTAGGTCTATCTCAGGGCTTACCGGATTCTATCCGCGGACAATCGTCGCAGCATCATCTCAGCGATGTCTTCTGCGCTGACGTTATAGCTGCCACCTTCTATGCGGCGCTTGATTTCATCTACCAGATCCTCTCTCACATCCGGCACGTTTTTTAGTGCCGCCTCCGCCACCAGCATGCCTCTTTCCAAAGGCGATAGGTCCTTCTTCGAGCCTGCCTGCGGATTAGCTCCTACTCGTGGACGCACCTCCGGCAGGATTTTCTCACTCGTCGCCTTGCCGTCTGCCCACGCTCTGTTTGACTCCGCCGCCGATATCTTCATCTTTAGCCTCACCCCGCAATATGAGCCTGCCGGGATTTGCCCAACACCGATATCATGCTACCACCTGACGACAAAAAAGGCAAACCCCCGACTTTCGGAAACGGCAGCCCGGCCAGCATGTCCCAACCAGCTGTGGGATTTAGCCCCGAAGGCTTTGCGTCCCCTTCTTTCGAAGAGTTTGCCTTTTTCGTCCCTATGCCCTTCTATTTCCATTATCGGACAAGGACTACACAATCCTTAGGGCATAGCTCGAAAAAATATGCAGCAGCTACAACCAGCCCTCGCAGAAACCAGACGGCGCACGCGCTCGCAGCCGCGCCTGCTAACCCGGTAGCCTCTCCGACGTGCTGCGGCGCAATTACACCTCACCGACTCTGCGGCTAACATACGCTCCCACCGCAAGGATCACAACCACGACACCAGCTCCGCCTAACCACAGCCACGCCGGCAAAGACGTGCTTGCCGTCCGCTCGTGTTCTCTTTCACGCCTTTCTGTGCCAAGCAACTCTTGTGGATCCACCTGCCCCGTCATCACGCTCTTGCGATACCATCGATAGAACCTCTGCCTGCCCGCTTTTTCCAACAGATAGTCCAAACTGTGAAGCTTCTGCCTGTATGTGGGATCCAACTCGACAATCTTGCCCACTATCATTCGAGGCTGGGTATCTGAGGGTTTGCCGTAAAACTTCCGAACCTTCCCCGTGGAAAACATCACCGCACTTGCCTCCTGAAACCAGAAAGGAAGCGGCTTGGGGGAAGCCAAGGTAATGTAAGCGTGCACAAGCTCGTGCCGCAGTATGTCCTCGAATTCCTTATCAAAACCAGTCTCCAGAACCGCTACATACCGGCCCAAAATAGTCGCGCCGCACACCCCTGGTCGCGAAAAAGTCGGCTTCAACACCGGCGGCAGATGATCCCGCCTGAAGCTCTTTACGAGCACCGGTACTGGCGGCGGTGGGATCTTGATCACCTCGCGGAGTACAACTACTGATGAGATCCTGCTTCGCCGCAAGTCGATCACTTGCGCTCCTTCAAAAGCTCTTCTGACGGCTGCTTCGTACCGCTCACGCGAGATGCGATCACAGGAGCCGTCAGGAGGCCCTTCCGGCAGCGAAGCGCAGCACCTGTTGCACAATGCCCACGCCAGTGCACACCACACTACCGCGACGCGTATTGTCCACCGAAAACCAACTTCTGCGCGCCATTCCTTCGTATATCTCATCGCGAGCCACGCATCCCCATCGATCCCAACACTTATGTATGGTACTCTGCGTTTATCCGAACGTAGTCGTACGACAAATCACACGTATACACCTTGGCACGCCCGGCCCCTATTCCTAGATCCACCCTGATCTGCAGGTCCTTACAGCTCATCACCGATCGCACGGCGTCCAAATCGAACTGTGTGGGCTCGCCGTTGTTCACGATCTGCACGTCGCCAAACCACAGCGAGACTTTGTCGGGCTCAACTCTCGCGCCAGAGGCTCCTACGGCACATAAGACGCGGCCCCAGTTTGGATCGTTGCCAAACAGAGCTGTTTTAACTAACGGAGACTTGGCGACTGCCATACCCGCCCGCTTGGCATCCTCAGCGCTAGCTGCCCCGTCCACGATTACTTCAACGTACTTGGTTGCGCCTTCACCATCGCGTGCTATCGCTTTGGCGAGGTCCAAACAGACCTGGCTCAGAGCTCGACCAAACAGCTCGGCTGCCTCAGTGCCACAGTCTATTCTGCACCCAGAACATCCGTTCGCCAGCACAATCACGGAGTCGTTAGTGCTCATATCCCCATCAACGGTCAAGCAGTTGAAAGTCGTGTGGACCGCTTCGACCAGCATCCGTTTCAGCAGACCCGGGCTTATAGCAGCGTCGGTTGTCACGAAGCAAAGCATCGTCGCCATGTTTGGGCTTATCATGCCTGCGCCCTTAGCAATCCCTCCTACTCTGACCGACTTCTCGCCGATCTCTACCTCGTAGGCCGACAACTTTGCGTACGTGTCAGTGGTCAGAATTGCTTCCGCAGCCCTCGGCCCGCCGTCGGCAGACAAACTTGCGACCGCCTCTCGTATTCCAGCTTTGATCCTCTCGACGGGAAGCCGCACACCTATTATGCCTGTCGATGCAGGGACAACTTTTTCAGGGTCTAGCCCCAGTTCCGCTGCAGCCGCCGCGCATACCTCCTCTGCGTCTCTCAGCCCGCGCTCGCCGGTTATCGCATTAGCATTTCCGCTGTTTGCCACCACTGCCTGAGCGCAACCTGACTCCAGCCGCTTCCTGCTCAAGACGACCGGCGCTGCCTGAAAAGCGTTCGTGGTGAAAACCCCGGCGGCGGCACATTCAGCCTCAGAGCAAATAAGCGCCAAGTCCAGGCCTGAGCTTTTGACACCGCATCTAACACCTGCAGCTTTGAACCCGCGTGCCGCCGTCACTCCGCCTTCTACAGCTCTCATTTGTCTACCCTCAACCTCCAGACCGCAAAGACGCGGATCTTTCATTGACGCCTCCATACACTTCCACCAAAGACCACTCCTCTAGGGAAACACAGCCGGAGCGGTTAAGCCAAGTTCTTCTTCGAAGCCGCACAGCAAATTCATGTTCTGTACGGCTTGGCCTGCCGCGCCCTTGCCCATGTTGTCGATAGCACTGGTAATAATCGCCATGCCGGTGCGCTGGTCTTTGACAACGCCAATGTGGCAGTAATTCGTCCCAAAAACGTTCTTCGTGTTGGGCTGCGCGCCCTCGTCGAGCACAACCACAAACTTCTTGCGCGCATAGAAATCGCGATATAGTTCGACTAAACTCGTCTCGTCTCGCAGGAGCTTAGCATAAGCAGTCGTGAGAATACCGCGATTCATAGGAACTAAATGCGGCGTAAAGGTGACCCTAACGCGCATCCCCGCCAACGCAGACAGTTCCTGCTCAATTTCAGGAGTATGTCTGTGTCTCCCAACGGCATAAGCTTTGAAGCCTTCGTTCACCTCGGTGAAAAGGCTCGATACTTCTACCTTCGAACGTCCTGCACCTGAGACACCGGATTTAGAATCGATCACTATCGATTCCACGTCCACAAGCCTTTCGGCCACCAGAGGTGCAAGGGCAAGAATCGCACCGGTCGCATAACAACCCGGATTGGCAACGAGTCTCGCATTGGCTATCTCAGCAGCGTGCAGCTCCGGGATACCGTAAACAGCTTCCCCCAGCAGTTCCTGAGCGGTATGGTCGAAACCGTAGTACTGCTTGTAGACATCTGCGTCCTTCAATCGGAAATCGGCCGGTATATCTACGAACTTCTTGTTCCGTTCCAACACAGCCGGCGCAAGCTTCATGCCAATACCATTTCCGTGTGCTTGAAAAAGAATATCCGCTTTTTCGGCTGCCGCATCGACATTATATTCCTCGCACAGAGGCAGGTCCTGCCCCAAAAGCGACGGGTACGCATTCGACAGCGGCTGACCGGCAAACGTCTTTGACGAAAGATACGTAATCTTCACGGCAGGGTGACCAAGCAAGTATCTAACGAGCTCAGCGCCCGCATAACCCGAAGCACTTATGATTCCCACTCTGACCATACGCGCGACACTCCCTTGGATGACACTCTACATGTCCTGATGTTCAAAGGTGATTATACTGCCCCATACCCACCCTGGCAATTTCATAAGCACCCTTCTTGCAGCTTGGAGTCGCTGTGCGTTACAATTGCTCTGCACTTACCTTGCACTCCGTCCATTGTAGCCCAATGAAAAGGCGAAGCTACTGGCTAGTTCTGCTGCTCCTACCAGCACTGTTTGCCGGCTGCAGCCGGAAGCTTGAGCAGACCACAGCCACACAAGTGCACAGTCCTCCGGATAAACCGACGCCCGTCTCAACGGCGCCTAAAAGCGACAAGCAGTCTCTAGCGAAGGCAGTCGACCTGCGGAAATTCAAGACCACCGCATCAGGCGTCAAATACCACGACCTTCGCGTAGGCCGGGGAGCACTAGCAGAGCCCAACTGTCGGGTAACGGTTCACTACAAAGGTTGGCTAAAGGACGGCACCCTTTTCGACTCCTCGCTCACGCGCGGCGAGCCCTACACTTTTACCCTGGGCACAGGAGAGGTAATACGTGGGTGGGATGAAGGCATTCGCGGTATGCGCGTGGGCGGAGTGCGACAGCTTATCGTGCCGCCCAAGCTGGGCTACGGTGGCAAAGCCGTCGGCAGAATTCCTCCCAACTCCACACTGTACTTCGAAGTCCAGCTGCTTGCCGTAAGCAAGTGAACCACATGCCTCCAAAATCGCTCCACACGCCGTACGCGCTGAGCACCAAATCGACGAATATGACGCCCCGTCTCAGCGCTCGGGTTCTATTACCGCCTTGATCGCCTCTCGCCGCCGCATTACTTCAAGTGCCTCATTCGCCCGCTCCAGCGGAAACCGATGGGTTATGAGGCTGCCGAACACATCCGGCTCTCTGCGAATGACGTTTAGTGCCTGAATCATGTGACGCGTATCGTTAGTCCACGCACCCTGCAACCTGACCTGCTTCAGCACGAGGTGATAGTAGACGTCTACGGGTATCGTCCCAGCCGGCACTGCGGTCCCGACCGAAACATAAGCACCGCCTCTGCGCACGAGCTGCAATCCCTCCAGAATAGGCTCCGGCCTGCCCACAGCTTCGAAACCGGCGTCTACACCGATACCGTGGGTGACGGAAAGAACCGCTTCTCGTCGTTCCTCAGGAGTCGTTTTCTCAAGATTAAGCAGAATATCAGCCCCCAACCGCTTCGCCAACTCCAGCCTGGCCGGGACACCATCTATTGCGATGATGCGATTGGCACCTCGCGCCCGCGCATACGCTACCAAATACAACCCAAGTGGACCTACACCTTGAATCAGAACGTTGTCCCCGATCTCTACGTCAGCCAGCTCGATAGCATTTGCCGCCGTCGCACCCGAGCACCCCGCCGACACGAGAAGGGCGTGATCGAGCTCACTCCAGTCCGCCAGCGAGACTACTTTAGTACCTCGCACCAGAACTATGTATTCTGCATAACAACCGTTCAGATGCGGCGGCTCGGAGCAGCCCCTATGAATGCCGTAAACCCAACGCGACGGACACATATTCGGCAACTGCTTGACAGCACAGAAGTAGCAAGTACCGCACACTATCGCGCGGTCCCATATGATGGGATCACCGACGCGAACCGGCCGACCATAGATATCCTTTTTTTCGTCCGGCGAACCGATTTCTTCCACAACCCCAACGCCTTCGTGGCCCAGTATCATCGGCAAAGGCGTCCTTGGGTCTTCTCCCAACCACATGTGCACATCGGACCCGCATACCCCTGCAGCCGTTATCCGAACCAACAGCTCACCCGGGCCTAATCTAGGACGGGGAAACTCGCGGATCTCAAGGGGTTCTCGGAATGACGTCAAAACAGCTGCTTTCACCTCGAGTTCCTCCAAAAGAACATAACATCCACGGCACACCCCGCGCCGCGCAAGGGGGTTTTTCTCGACCAGTGCGCGAGGCGACTCGCCGTCAACATCATAGGCACACACGCACGCGGTCGTCAAGGTTGTTATGTCTGTTACCCGCTGAGCGGCTTCTCCGCTGGAGCGCGTTTGTGCTATGATGTGCACAGCGAATATGGCCCACCGCGATACTGAGAACCGAAAATGGCTAGTGCTCGGAGTAGTTGCTGTCGGCAACTTCATGAGCACACTCGATGCAAGTATTGTATCCGTCGCCTTACCCACACTCACCCGCAGTTTCAGAACCGATCTAGCCGTCAGCCAGTGGTTCGTACTTGCCTACACTACCACGGTGACAATCCTCCTCCTTGTA
>JARYME010000106.1 GCA_029907315.1 Armatimonadota bacterium
TATACGGATGCCGCTCAATCTAGGGCGTTTCTCTGGGCGAATGGTGTGATGCAGAGCTTGGACGCACTATTAGGATATACTACAAGCCAAGCTTACGACATCAACAATAACGGCTGGATTGTGGGAACATCCGGTGGTCAAGCCGTACTTTGGACACCTGTTCCTGAGCCGCCTTCGATTTTGGCGCTCGTCGGAGGGATTACCGGACTCGGAGGGCTTGCATTGAGGCGAAAGCGGGGCTGAGCAAAAACGTCTGGGAGATGGGTTATTGATCCTCCTTTGATCAAACCAGTCCGGTGAATACAAATGGCTGCTGGTTACGGTGCTGCCGAGGCCAGCAGCCACATATCATTGCACCAGCCCTTCATGATCTTGTTCGTCACAACTTGGCGCGGTGATCAGTACTGAAAAACATCTCCGCTAAACTATGTAAGCGCCACTATTGCTGATGGGTCACCGAGTCCGCCGCCGGTCATGGTAGAGGTAACCTACCCCGGCGCGCTCCAACGTGGTGCGCCAGTCACCAAAACGATCCCTGATGGTGGACGAGTTAATCCTGGAGTGTTTCTTGAACTCGGTATGCGAGAGCACCGGTCTTTCCACAAGTCGGGCAACATGCCGAACCTCTTCCAATAGCTCTTCATCGGAGTAGCTGCGCTTGCGATACATCTGAGTTACACCGACGCGTTCCAAAGCTTCCGAATCGATTCGAGAGCGTTACATAAGCCATCTTAGAGTGTCTGTCGAAGTCGGTAGTAGTCAGCATCGGTTTATCTACGAGCATGGCTACTCGCTGCAGTTTTCGAAGCGGCGTTTCATCCGAAGCTCTGAGGCGAAATAAGCGAACGGATTCTTCTGAGCCTCTGCAATACATGTGGCCCAGTCCTGCCTGTTCTAAGGCGTCTTGCCACCCACTGAACCTGCAATCGTACGTGTTAAGGGTGATGGTGGCATGTTTCGCAAACTTAGCCTTTGTAAGGACCGTTTTTCCCGCAAGTTCAGCCACTCGACGCAGTTCTTCCAGTAATTCTTCATTTGTGTAGATGGCTGGGTGAGAAGTCTTGAATGCCGCATTCGGTTCGCCGGAATACATGTGAGCCAACCCCGCGCGTTCCAACGCGTTTCGCCACCCGCTATATCGCGAGGCGATTATCGAAGCGCTGATACCGGCATGCCTGGCGAAATTTGTCGAGGTGAGCACGGGCTTCTCTATAAGCCCGGCCACTCGCCTGCGAATTTCGGTCCAATCCGAACACCGATTTCAGTTTAATCCGAACGCTCATTTCAATTTAATCCGAACACCAATTTTGGTGATTCCGAACGCATGACTTGCGGCGCTGGATGGTCTGGCGACGTCCTACCTCTAGAGTAGTTTACTGGAGGTGGGAATGTCGCGGGAAGGGCTGTCTATGCGCAAGATAAAAGAGATTCTGAGGCTGCGGATCGGCCTTGGGCTTTCGACCCGTCAAGTCGCTAAGAGCTGCAAGATATCCGTCAGCACCGTAAATGAATATGAGAAGAAGTTTCGTGAGGCGGGGCTTGCCTGGCCATTGCCGGAGGAGATGGATGATGCGGCTCTGACGCGACTGCTTCGGGCGCGGCCATCGAGTTACAAACACAGCCGGGTGTTTCCCGACACGGCTTATCTCATCACCGAGATGAGAAAGCCTCATGTCACGCTGCATCTTCTGTGGCTGGAGTATCGGGATGTGTTTCCCGATGGCTACGGCTACACCCAGTTCTGCCACTTCTACAACGAGGCAGTGACGCGGCTCGACCTGACGCTTCGCCAGCATCACAGAGCCGGGGAGAAAGTCTTCACCGACTACGCAGGTGATACCCTCTCAATCGTCGCCCCTACAACCGGCACGAAGAGACCGGTCTATCTGTTTGTTGCATGTCTTGGCGCATCGAACTACACGTATGCCGAGGGCACACTTTCGATGAATCTGCCGAGTTGGATCGACTCACACGTTCGGGCGTTCGAGTTCTTCGGAGGGGTCCCCGAGATCATCGTTCCCGACAACACCCGCTGCGCTGTCATCAAGCCGGACCGATATGAACCGGACCTCAACCCTGAGTTTGCCGAAATGGCGGCACATTATGGCTGTGGGGTAATCCCCGCCCGCGTGCGCCGCCCCAGAGACAAAGCTAAGGTGGAAAATGCAGTTTTGGTAGCTGAGCGCTGGATACTTGCCGCGCTTCGCAATCGAACGTTCTTCTCGCTGACCGAGCTTAACGAGGCGATAGCGGAGCTTTTGGACAAGCTCAATACGCGTAAGTTCAAGGCCATTGACTCCACTCGATGCGAGCTATTCGAAAAGCTGGATGCGCCCGCCCTGAGGCCTCTGCCGACAAGCCGATACCAGTTCGCCGAGTGGAGAACAGCAAAGGTCAACATCGACTACCACATCTCGGTCGATAAGCACTTCTACTCAGTTCCATATCAGCTCGTCGGAAAGCAACTCGACATCAGGCTCTCTGCGACCACCATAGAAGTCCTGCACCAGAACCGCCGCGTGGCGACCCATATCAGGAGCTACATTCAGGGTGCTTTCACCACCGATCCGGCTCATCGCCCGAAATCTCACCAGAAGTATCTGGAGTGGACGCCGTCACGGATCATCTCCTGGGCGGCAAGTAAAGGGCCTGGTATTGCCGCTCTGGTCACCAAAATACTCGAGACAAAACCGCATCCGGAGATGGGCTATCGCGCATGCCTTGGAATAATCAGGCTCGCGGACAAGTTCAGCTCTGAGCGGGTCGAGGCCGCCGCCACAAGGGCACTTCGTGCCAACGCCATCTCATATACATCCGTCAAATCGATTCTCGAAAAGGGGCTCGACAGATTGCCCCTCAAGCAAACTCCGGAATATGTTCCGGTCAAACATTCCAACATCCGAGGCAAGGACTACTACTCAAGGAGAACACAATGATCCAACAGACGCTCGACAAACTCTATTCGATGAAACTCGACGGCCTCGCCGACTCCATAAAGGAGCAGCTTTCAAGCCCGAACGCACTCTCCCTCTCGTTCGATGAGAGACTGGCGATTGCCGTTGACAGGCAGTGGGACCTAAAGGAATCGAGGGGTCTGACCCGCAGGCTTCAGGTGGCTAAACTCAGGCAGCAGGCCGCAGTCGAGGACATTGACTTTCACACCCATCGCAACATCGACAAAGCCGCCATGCTTTCTCTCGCCGAGTGCAGTTTCATCGCAAGCCACTCGAACATCATCATCACCGGCCCTACGGGAGTAGGCAAAACCTATATCGCCTGTGCTATCGCAAACCGTGCCTGCAGGATGCGACACTCCGCACGCTACTTCGGATGCGGTAGTCTCCTTACAACAACCGCCCTTGCCAGGGCCGACGGCACCTACCCAGCACTGCTCACAAGACTCGAAAAGACTAACCTCCTGGTCATTGATGACTGGGGCATGTATCCGATGGATGCCGACGCCGCCCGCGACATCTTTGAGATCCTCGAGGCCAGAGGCCACCGGGGCTCCACCATAATCGTCAGCCAGGTGCCAATCGAGGACTGGTTCAACATCATAGCCGCACCCACTATCGCCGATGCGATCCTGGACAGGCTCGTTCACAATGCCCATCGCATTGAGATGAAAGGCGAATCGATGAGGAAAAAGCTTTCGAGTTTGACGAGCGAGGGCAACTAATCTATTATACTACCATCCGGCGTCGCTTCGCTCCGATTAAGCGTTCGCTTTCACCGAAACGACCGTTCGGATAACTCCGAAATTGCCGTTCGGATTGAGTGAAATCAGCACTCGCCTGATTTCTTCCAGCAATACATCATCCGGGTAGGTTTTGATAAGACTGGGCGCGCGTTTCAAAGGTATACTCTCAGAGTGTTTAGTTGTCAGTCTTGCTGACGCAGTGGTCAGTAAATGAGCCTCCGCCACAGTATAGTTCGAGTTTTCTCAATAAAGACCCTCTTGGAATCGACATGTCGCCGCTCTCGTAAGGCAGCATCTTTGTTCATGCTTGCAAGGCATGTGATATAATGTGAACGGAGCCCGGCAGCATCGGGACTAACTCGAACGCCGGGCTTTTCTATTGCCACAACACTTTACAGGCTCCGTAGAGAGCCGCTGAAGGAGAACAAGATGAAACGGGTCTGTGTAATGATGGCATTGCTGGCAGTGCTATCGCTTGTGTCTCCACTACTCGGAGCACCTTTTTACCAGGTAGTTGACCTGGGAACATTATCAGGCACGCAAAGTGTCGCCTACGGCATAAACAGCCAGGGCGAGGTCTGCGGCTACTCGTATGTCACTGGGAGCGTGAGTAGTCATGCATTTATCTGGCGAAGCGGCACTATGACCGATCTGAATCCATCTGGTTACGCGGGCAGTGATGCTTTCGGTATCAACGACAAAGGCAATGTAGTGGGCGTGACATACCTAAACCAGAGACAATACGCATTCTTGTGGAAAGATGGCGCGGCGACCATAATCGGAGACGGTTACGCTGAGGACATCAACATAAACGATGAAGTAGTCGGCTATGCCGGTGTCCTCGGTACGGGGCAACGCCATGCATTCTGGTATCACAACGGGATCATGACCAATCTTGGCGCGGGCAACACTGCCTGGGCGATCAATGATAACAGACAGATCGTCGGAGCTTCTATGGACCGCTACTACAATGACCAGGCCGTCATCTGGCAAAACGGACAGATGACGTATCTCGACACCCTCGGTGGTCCGTCAGGTTCAGCAACCGACATCAACAACTATGGCGAGATCATAGGACACTTATACGATCCGCAGGGACAATGTCACTCGGTACTCTGGCGAAATGATGAGATAGTCGATCTCGGCAACCTTGAAGGCTTCAGGACATATCCAAAGGCAATCAATAACCAACACCAGATAGTCGGCTTTGCAGTCATGCCTGGCGGCGGAGCATTCCTATGGCAAGACGGCGTCCTAATGTGTATCAACAACCTGATCCAGAGCAGTCCCGGATGGACTGTCTCTCAAGCCTGGGACATCAACGATTCCGGCCAGATCGTCGGATGGGGAGCCTATAACGGGCAATTCCACGCCGTTCTTCTCAATCCTGTTCCTGAGCCCTCCACGATTCTTGCTTTGCTTTGCGCCATAAGCGGTCTGGCTTGGTGTAGGAAAACAGGCTTGAGGTTCAGAAGCTGAAGTATGGACTGCTGAAGTATGGACTGAAGTATGGACTGGTAGACGGTCTCACGCTTTCAGTGGTATACTGGAGTAGCAATTGATTATTGTCAAGTCGGGCAGGCTCAGAAAACCCGCTCTAAAACGTAGAACGGTTCATTCTTTTAACTCTTGCCCGACCAAACAAACTACACACCGCCGCTCAAACTGCCCTGTTCACCGCTTGCCGAGCGTTCCCGCCCTCTGCGCAAGCCGCTCGAATGGTGCCAGCGTTCTATCGCAGGTGCAGCCGCCTGTTGAAGTACGGAACAACATTCTTTAGATAATTACCGTCGTTCCGTTCCGAAACAAGACATGACTTGCCAAAATGCACGGGACTGTCGTGGGCCCACCGATGCCCGATGATGTCGATTCGTGGAAACTCGTGGAACGACTTGACACGGGGTGACAATCGGAGTATAAAGTGCATAGAGGCTTTGGTATTCTGGTGCGTACCAGAGCAACACTGAGGGGGGAGTTGTCGCGTGAGTCTGGACAACAACAGTCCATTACCCAAACATTTTCAACTTAGAGAGGCGATTCGCCGCGACGTGCTAGTCCGCGGCCTTCGCCCGGGAGATCTCATACCTTCCGAGCGAGAACTGGTCAGAATATACGACGTCAGCCGCGTAACCGTTCGCCGCGCCATTCGGGACCTTGTTGAAGAGGGATTCCTAAGGCGAGAGGGGCGGCGCGGCACCTTCGTAAACGATATCACTCGAACCAGCACGTGGTCCGTCGGCAATCAGAGTAAGCTTATCGGCGTACTCATCTCCCGGATTCAAACGTCTTTTTCCGATGAGCTGCTCGGCGGTATCGACGACTGCTGCCACGAGCACGGCTACAGCGTCCTTTTCGGCGCCACCGACGAGGATATCGACGAGGCGACTCGCCGCATCGAGCGAATGGCATCAGGCGGCGTGCTGGGCTTTATCATCGTGCCGATCGCCTGCGACGACTATGTGCAAGTGAATACCGAGCTTTTGGAATCCATATCCAGGCGCGGACTGCCATATGTCCTGCTGGATCGCTACGTTCCCGGCATCAAAGCCGATACCGTAGTAAGCGACAACTTCGACGGAGCCTACCGCGCCACAAAACACTTGATCGATCTGGGCCACAAGCGCATCGGATTTGTGGGCTATTTCAAGTGCAGTTCCGTTGAAGATCGGATAGCGGGTTATAAAAAGTGCCTGATGGACCACGGCATACTGCCGGACGACTCGCTTGTCGTCAACCCCAGACCCGAAGAGGTCAAACGCGCCGCCGCCGAACTCGTACGTCGTGCTCCGGACATGACGGCAATCTTCGCCGTCAACGACGCGAAGGCGATGCTCGTCTGGGAGAGTCTGACTGAGCTGGGCCTAAGAGTGCCTAAAGACATCGCCCTGGTCGGCTACGATAACCTCTACGGCTCCACAGGTCCCGGCGCCCTGCTCACGACGACCAAACAGCCTCTGCGAGAGGAAGGGCTCACCGCCTCCAAAATGCTGATCGAGCGAATAGAGGGCTACACCGGGGAGCCGCGAATGGCGGTTTTGAAGTCGGAATTCATCGTCGGTCAGTCGACAGTAGCCGGCAGTGCTTCGCCCGTTTCCGCGACGGCTACCGCAGCAAGCGAGCCGGTCGGCTCCTAGTTGACTGGGGGCTTGTGACGCAACCCGCTTGATCTTGAGCGCTCGTCTGCCGATGCCGAATTCCGGAGAACCCATTTCACCGCATCCGCCACCACCGCCGGTCCCCCGATCTCGGCATCGCACAATATCTCCACGCGGCTTCCTCTCGGAGGCGCAAATTCGTAGGTCCCCAGCGGAACCCACGAGCCCGCAGCTTCGGCTTGATCGACTTCCAGAAGCGCGGTTCCGTCCTCTGGCCTTACCTCTTTGATGCGCACCAGCCGACTCGCGGGCTTAATCCATTTTCCATTCGGGGCAAAGCACACCTTCACACGGGCTGCTCTAGTAAGTTCCACCAGGCGAAACCGCGGCACGCAAATCCGCACCTCATACAGACCCGGGCGTGCAAGCGCAGGTTCGTATATAAAGCGGCCGTCTCTGCCCGGCGACACATGCGACCAGCGGAAGTGAAAACCGTATTCGCCTCCGCCGCCGGCTTCGCCGCCTTTGGTGGATCCCTCAACGCGGAAATGCGGCGATTCGTCGTCGACTATGCAATACGCGCGCACTGTCGCGTCCGCTACGGGGTCGGCAAATGGAGCAATCATCCCGCCAATCGGACGAACCCTTCTCCGCGGACCACCGTTCACACGGCAGTAGCTGCAGCCCAGCGCGGCGACGCGCAAACTCGGATCGGGATCCTTCACACTAAGTTCAACCGTATCTCCTGCATAAACAACCTCCACGCCCGGTACGGGACGATCGGACCTTGCAAGAACGGCGCCGTCGTGCAGTGTCGAGCCCCATACCATGGCAAAAGATTTGATACGGCCCCGCAAGTCTCTACGAACAGCGGCGAACTGTGCGCGCACGGCCACACGGTCTCGAGGAAAGCGCGCAGCCTGGTCCGGCTCAGAGCAGAAGACGACGTGGTCGGTGCCGCGTGGGGTTTTGATCTCGATGCCTACGCACTTCGGTTCCGTCCTAGTCTCCGCGTCAAGCAGTCGCACCTTCGGAGGCTTGGTCGAGGGATCCCTTATGGGATACAGTATGTTTTGCGCAGCGAATGGCAGCTCGACCTCAGCGCTTCGACACAATATAAGTGCAGGTTCCTTCTTCTCGTGGACAAATGCCGTGAATCCGCTCTCCAGCTTAGATGTAGCGACCTGCTTGCCCACCGGGATAATCAGCAGGTTCCCGCCTTTAGGTTTGGTGGTTCTTGCGATACCCGACTGCTGATCGAGCGCTGCGTGGGTATCCGAGAAATGAAACCGCGAGTCTACAGTGTGCTTTCCGCTGCCGTCGACCACGTCGGATATGATCCAGTAATCCGGCTTGAGAAATGCCACGCTCCTAGCTAGGCGTATGGTGGGGTGCAAGCCCTGATATTCGGGTCCTATTCCACTGAAATAGTCGATAGTCTTTGCCGCGAAAAACTGGTTGGGTCCGCCGCCGTTTTGGAGATTGGCGCCGTCTACGGAGATTGTGCTGTGGGACTGCGTCGAGACAAGCTTCTGGGCATCTGGGGTGCCGTATATGTAAATGCCCGGGTCGACAATGAGCGGATTCCCATAAGCATGAAGTTCGAATCCCAGCGAATCGAAGTGGCCGTGTGCGGTGTAGCGACCGTTTTTGATGCACATATAGAGGGCGTCGGGGTTCCACGAAGAGCGCATCACATAGTATTTGGAATACGGAAACTCGACGGACGTCTTCCCCGGTGGATTGCCTTGCTTGCCCTGTGTCGCAACCCAGAGCATGTCCTCTCTGCCAAAGCGCTGCGCTCCGCGCTTCAGAAGTTCCAGGGGTTTGTCGCCGAGTGCGTCCCCGAATGCGGGTCTGAAGCCGTCGGGCGTAACCGTATACATATGAAACTCGAGCGCACGCTCTATCCGGGCCTTGACATCTTCCGGAATCTGGATCTTAAGGGCATCCGCTCGGTCGAGTATGTCCAAGTATTGGTTGTGAACGAGCATCTGGTAACCGGCAGACTCGCCGATGGGACCGTCGGGCAGCAGCGTCTCGCGCATGTTCTGGAGGAGACCGTTGAAGGCGAGTTCGGCATACTGCTTGGACCGCGCAAACTCAGGGAACTCCGTCGCGAAGTAGAAAAGGTGATTGTACATTTGGGTCGCCCAGTTGCCGCCGCCTTTCTGCTTCGCGAGCACATCGGCCATGTCACCCAAGTTGATAATGAAGGCTGCGCGCACATCCCACGTAAACTCCGGCGCCTCTACGAAGGCTGCGTAATAGTAAAACTCGTGAGCAAGCCGCGCTCCGAGTGCCAACCCCGACCACATCGAACCTCCGGCGATCCCGCCGGCATTGATGGGTGGTATGTCCTTGGCGTCGGGCGGTATTACACCTGCCTTGATGGGGGAGGGCAGGTCCTTCAAGACCGCCTTCAGCATCTCATTCCAAGCTCGGGCATACTTGGGGTCTTTCGTCACGCTGTAACCCAGCGCCAGATACTTGCGTATGCCTTCTCTGGTCAGACCGACCCCTCCGCGGGTTGGCCACCACTTCAGATGATTCCAGTTCGGGCCCAGGCTGAGTATGTTGCCGTCCGCGTCTCTGATTTTCGTATCCGCTGCCAGTTCGGCAAGGGTCAGGTCGGGCACTTGGCTGGGCTTCGGTTGATTTACGATCTCCCGGAACGCCTTTCTCGATTCAAAGTGGGCGACTAGGGCTTTAGCCGCGGCTTCCCAGTCTTTGCGTTCGACGGCCGCTCTGACCTGTTCCATCCCTGGGTAGTTGAGATCGAACATGGAGAATGCTTCGGCGTAAGCCTTATCTCGGTCCCATTGATTGTGGACGTAAACTTGGAAGGCGAAGTCGAAGTCCTGGGGCTTGCCGTCGATATAAGCCGTGCCGTTCGGATAGTCTCCGCCTGCTTTCAGTATCGGACCGATGACGCCTTCGCCGCCTTCCGCCGAAAGCTCGAAGTAGTATTGGGTGTTCGGCTGCGCCTCGGCTTTCATGGGGAAGACCATGACCATATCTTCCCAGCAGCGCCATTCGTAGCGCATTGCGAACTCCGCAAGCTTTTTCGTCTTGGCGGGGCTGTCGTAGAGGGTCATTACGAGTGATGTGCCCTCGCTCCAATTGGGGTTGACGTAAGGAACGTGGATAGCTATCTGGTATATCTCCTCGACTTTAGGACCGGTAACGAACGTCTGACCGAACAGGTGAGGCGCCCTAAGAAACTCAGCCGCCTTGTCGGCGGCACGCCAAGGAGACTGTTGATCTATTTGTATAGTGTGAAGGTATTCGTCTAAGAAATTGCCGTGTGCAGGAACGGTGACGAGCAGGAGCAGCGGGATAAGCCCGCAGATGAAATACTTCATTACAGCTTACCAATCCTGTGTTTCGCTACGAACTGTGCGTGGTTGTCGGCGAACAATACCGTGGTTCCGCCTTCGTGGCCGCCTTCCCAGTAGCCGCTTGGCGGAGGCGTAATTCGGCTGTCCGGGAAAGCCCTCCAAGAACCTGCCACGCAGAAGAGAATTACTGCCTGTGAGCGCCGAGTGTTGTAGACGCCAAAGTAATCGATGGTGTCGAGGTTCACGTTGCCGTCAGGTCCGCGGCCCTTGGTGCCTCTGTAGAGATAAGACGACCACACTACATGCGCCAGCGAATCAGGCGCGAACTCTCCTGCCGGGTGAGGCCACATTGACGGAGTGTAGGTGACACCGTAGAAAGTGGACCTCTGTCTGCAGGTCGGATAGTCCTCATACCATACTTCCAGAAGCGACTGAGCGATCTGCCGCACAGGCTTTGCCGGGCAGCACATAACGCCCACGTTCTTGGCGTATTTCAACAGCGCTTTGAAGTAGTTGAACTGGCCGGTCTTGTCGTAGCTCGGACCGACGTACCAAATGTTGTGCGCCTGCGGAAGGTTGCCGGAGTAATCGTTCCTATACGCTTCGATTGCAAAACCCATTTGCCTCAGGTTGGAAAGGCAAGAGCTCAACTGCGCAGATGCTTTGGCTCTGAGGTAAGTAGGGAACAAAATAGCCGCCAGTATCGCAATAATCGCGATAACGACAAGCAGCTCAATCAACGTAAATCCTCGAACTGCGCGAATGCCGGCTTTCATCCCTTCTCACCTCCTTCGCCTCGCATCACTTAGCAGATCGTTTCTCGATACGATTCCCGGTTCTACCGCTGGCATTAAGTATATACCCACATGGTTCTCAGCTGTCAACGATGCCTTTGTGCGCGTGTGACTTTCAAGCGACTGAACGGCCGCTCTAAAGACCAAGGGCGCGCTCTAAAACAAGAAAGCGAGGGCTCACCTGCGTGCGAGCCCTCGCCCAAAATCCACCGAACAGCCGCTCTGTCGGCTGTTAGTGCCGCGGTTACGCTCTGCGGCGGCGGATTGCTCCTGCCAAACCTACCAAGCCCACCGACAGTGCGATCAAGCTTCCGGGCTCCGGAACGAGGTTCGGCGCATCAAAGTACACGTTGTCGATCTGCGACTTGGTCCACGGAGTGCCCGCGCTGTTCACGTTGCAGCCGATAATAATCCGGCTGAAGTCGCGAAGTGTTGCACCCCAAGAGTTCGGATAGATTGCGCCGGAATAGAGGGTTATCCAGCCAGTGGCACCGTTGTAGGCAGGCCAATCCTGGTAGTACCTGGCGATCACGTTGCCCGGACTCGAGTAGTTCCAGTCCAG
>JARYME010000107.1 GCA_029907315.1 Armatimonadota bacterium
CGCTTGAACCGCAACCTCTGAAGTCTTGAGTGTGAGCTTGCCCGCGAACTCTATGGACTTCGGCAGCGGGACAAGATACCGCACCCAGTTTACCGCTTCTGCCTGGGATACGGTTTGGCTGGGTGCTGAACAGCCTGGCGTCAACGCGCAGCACACCAGAATCGCAATAGTTATCGCAATATACTTGTCCATCGTCTTTCTCCTTTTACTCTCGTACTTGGTGTTTCAGCGTTCTACAGCACAGGTGGAAACTTGCCTTTATCTATAACCTGACGTTACAATACGGGCAGTGTTTCCTAGTAACCCAATTATGCATGACAGCACCGCCCTCCTTTCAAAAAGGCAGTATCATTCCACCTATGGAGCAAACAAAACCTACCAAGACTGGTGCTAGCTTGTCAAGAGCTCTACGCCGCGGTTTTGCCGCCGCTTACGACCATTTGGGCTACGTGGTGTTGGTTTCGTTTCTGGGATTCGCGGCAACCGTCGCAGTCCTCGCTGGCGGCATGAGACTCGCGATGGTTTCGAAGAATGAGCTTTTGAGGTTTGTGTTGTGCATTCCAGCGGCGTTGACTGCTTGGTTGGCTGCGGTCGGCGCATTCTACTACGCGAAGAAGTCCGTATACCACGAGTATCCGAGCCCTGGGGAGACGTTGGCCGGCATAAGGATCCTGCTTTTGCCAGCGCTTGCCCTTTTTGCTGTCAACTTGGTTGCAGCGGTGGTGCTCATCGGCGATGCCGTTGCCTATTTGTTGGTCTGGCGGGTTTCGGCCGTGTACAAGATACTCAGCATTGTGTGTGCGTATTTGGCTGTCTTCTGGATCTTGGCTGCTGTGTATCAGCTTCCGCTCTTGGCGGCGCAGTTGGACATGCCGTCGGGACCAAAGCCGTTAGTGGTTCTCAAGAAGTCGTTTCTGTTGTTCGGAGACAATCCCGGCTTTACAGTCGCCCTCTTTGTTGTTATAATCGCGCTTGCTGTAGTATGTGCTCTGCCTGGCTTTGTGGGCATGGCGCTCTTTTTCCTGGGAACATCAGCCTTTGTCGTCACGCACGCAGTTCGGGAGCTTTTCATCAAATACGGTATCGTGGAAGACGAGCCGGAGGTAGTGGAGGACAAAGGCTGGCCGCCTGGGGATTAACCTCCGCACGAAATGGTAGTTCCTGTTTCTGATTTTGCAACAGCTCAATCTGGAATGTGGAGCGAGGAGATATGGCAGAAGTAACTTGCTTGGGTATTCTGGTAGCTGACGTTGTTGGTAAGCCTGTCGATCAGGTCCCGGATCGCGGCAAGTTGGTGCTTGTGGACACAATGGAGCTTCACACAGGGGGTTGTGCATCCAACACAGGTACCTCGCTTGCCAAGATAGGGATTGACACCGCGATCATAGGCAAGGTTGGAGATGACGGCTTTGGCGATTTCATGATTAAAGAGCTCGGCAAATGGGGTGCCGACTGCTCTGGGATTGTGCGCGATAAGGTCTCCAAGACGTCCGCGACGATGGTTTTGGTTCACAGCGATGGCGAGCGCAGCTTTATACACTACATCGGAGCCAATGCGACGCTCACTGAGGAAGATGTAAACTTCGACGTCATTAAGTCCTCTAAGGTGCTCCACGTGGCTGGGACATTCTTGATGCCTGCGTTCGACGGCGAACCGACTGCCCGAGTATTGAAGAAAGCCCGGGAGATGGGTGTAATCACATCACTCGATACCTGCTGGGACTCGAAGGGTAACTGGATGAGGCTCTTGGAGCCGTGCCTGCCGTATCTTGACTACTTCGTTCCTTCAATTGAAGAGGCGCGCATGTGCGCTGGCAAGCACGAGCCGGAGGATGTTGCGAAGGTCTTCCTCGACAAGGGGGTGAAAGTAGTCGCCTTGAAAATGGGCGACCAGGGTTGCTACATAAGAACTGCTGATACTGAAATTCGCCTGCCGGTATATAAGGTTGACGCAGTTGACGGCACGGGTGCAGGCGATGCATTTGCGGCGGGTTTCCTGACTGGTGTTGTCAAGGGTTGGGATCTTGAATACACGGGAAAGTTTGCAAATGCCACCGGCGCGTTCTGCGTCACGGCCATGGGCGCTACAGCGGGCGTCAAGGACATGGCAACAATACAAGCATTCATTGAAGAAAGGGAAAAGAAGAGTTGAGGCTGCCATTTTCTGCGTAATCACACCGGGCGAGAACTTGATTTGTCGGCGAGAAGTTCCTCAGTATTTAGGGCAATAAACGGGTTCCGCGCTGGACTGTACTGAAGCGATGACTAGTTCAGAACTGAGAACTGCATATTTGAAGTTTTTTGAGTCCAAGGGGCACTTGATCTACCCAAGCGACTCTTTAGTCCCCGACGATCCGTCTCTGCTTTATACTTCCGCGGGGATGGTACAGTTCAAACCCTATTTCGTAGGTGAACGAGTACCTCCGTGCAGGCGAATCGTGACGTGTCAGAAATGCCTGCGTACGGATGATATTGCGGAGGTGGGTGATGCCGTTCACCATACGTTCTTCGAAATGCTGGGCAACTTCAGCTTCGGAGACTACTTCAAGCGCGAGTCCATTATCTGGGCGTGGGAGTTTCTGACTGAGGTCCTAAAGTTCAATCCTGATCATCTTTGGACAAGCATCTACCTCGATGATGACGAGGCGGAAGAAATTTGGATCAAAGAGATCGGTTTTCCCAAGCACAAGATAGTGCGCTTGGGTGAGGACAAGAACTACTGGCCAGCGAATGCACCGTCCAAAGGTCCCAATGGTCCCTGCGGGCCATGCAACGAGATATTTCTCGATGTGAAACCGGAACTGGGTCCGCCCGAAGACCCGACGTGGTCGATAGCACACGATAACAACCGGTTCGTCGAGGTGTGGAATCTAGTTTTCCAACAATTCGATCGTCAGGAGGACGGCACCCTCAAACCTCTCCCAACCAAGAACATCGATACCGGAATGGGTCTGGAGCGCACGATCGCTGTTATTCAAGGTACACCCACCGATTACGAAACCGATCTTTTCCTTCCGATTGTTCGAAAGATCGAGTCGATGTCCGGTGTCAGATATGGCGAGTCGGAAGCATCTGACCGCTGCATCCGCGTTATAGCCGACCACATCCGCAGCGCAGTTTTCGTGATAGGCGATGGGGTTATGCCGTCAAATGCCGGCAGAGGTTCGGTGCTGCGTCGAATCATCCGCAATGCTATGATCAAAGGGCGTAAAATCGGCCTCGAGAAAGATTTTCTTGCTCCCATCGTGCCGGTAGTCGTCGAGATTATGGGCAGCGTCTACCGCGAGATTGTTGACCGGCAGGGGTACATTACGAAGGTCATCGCTGCCGAAGAGGAGAAATTTAGGCGCACCTTAGACGCTGGTCTAGAGAGGTTGGAAGATCAGATTGCTCAGGCTCTTGCTTCTTCAACCAAGACGATAGACGGCAGAGCCGCATTCACTCTGCACGACACCTATGGTTTCCCGATCGAAATCACACGCGAGATCGCGGCAGAGCATGGCATTGAAGTCGATCTTGAAGGCTTCGAAGCAGCTATGGAAGAGCAGCGCGAGAGGGCGAAGGCGGCAAGTGAGTTCGGAGCAGTAATGACCGTCGGCGAAGGTTCGGCGGTTGCTGAGCTCGAGAGAACCGCCAAGCCTACGGAATTCGTCGGCTACGAACTTTTTGAGTGCGAGGCAACCATAGTTGCCATTGTTAAGGGCAGTGATCTTGTGGTTGGTGCTTCTGAGGGCGACGAAGTAGAAATAGTTCTGGATCGTACGCCTTTCTACGCAGAGTCTGGTGGCCAGGTAGGGGATACCGGTCGGCTTTTTGGGGAATGCGCGGAGCTGGAAGTCTACGATACCACCAAAGTTTCACACTTCTTCTTCCACAAGGCACGAGTTAAGTCGGGGAGCGTGAACGTCGGAGATGCCGTGAGGGCCGTAATCGACGCCGCCAGGAGAAGTGCTATTGCTCGTGCGCATACTGCTACCCACCTGTTGCACGCTGCCCTTCGAAAGATTTTAGGTGAGCACGCTCTGCAATCAGGATCATTGGTGGAACCGGACAGACTCAGGTTCGACTTCTCTCACTTCCAGGCGCTAACTTCGGATGAACTCAGAACGATCGAAAACGAAGTGAACTCGATGATCCTTGCTGATGCGCCATCAAGCGTGCAAGTAACGAGCCTGGATGAAGCTAGAAAGATTGGTGCGGTTGCGCTTTTTGGCGAAAAGTACGGGGATACGGTCAGAGTTGTCCGAATGGGCGACTTCTCCATCGAGTTGTGCGGTGGCACACACCTCTGCCACACGTCGCAAGTCGGATTTTTCAAGATCGTGAGCGAGTCAAGCATAGGGGCCGGCTTGCGTAGGATCGAGGCTGTGGTTGGCCTTGGGGCAGTCAGGTACGTGCAGAATCTGGAGGATCAGCTGCGCGAGGTAGCAGACATACTGGATGCTGCACAGTCAGAGGTGGTTACAGCTGCCCAGAAACTCACGCAGTCACTGCGCGAAGCCAAGCACGAGATCGACGCTCTCAAATCGCGCACTGCGGCTAGCGCAGCAGCCGAGCTCGTGTCTTCTGCGCAGGAGGCCGCGGGAGTAAAGTACATCACGGCATCAGTTCCGACCTGCGACTTGTCCACCCTGCGCAAACTGATAGACAACGTCGCCGACAAGCTCGGGTCCGGAGTAGTAGTTCTTGCCGGAGTTTCTGATGGCAAAGTGCTGTTCCTCGGCAAAGTAACGTCGGATCTCGTTTCACGAGGCTTCCACGCCGGCAACTTACTCCGAGACGTGGCGAAGGTAGCTGGAGGGGGCGGAGGCGGAAAGCCAGAGTTTGCCCAGGCCGGCGGAAAGGATCCCTCCAAAGTTCAAGAGGCTTTGGCGAAGGCTGCTGAGCTCATAAGGGAGACGGCGGGAGCCACAGAGTAAGTGATACGCAGATGGCTTTGGGTAGCAGCAGTCGGTTCGATCACTGCAGGTGTCGCTCTTGCAAGTGCGTCGCGTGCGGCAGGTGGTCAGGCTGAGACTTCGGGTGATAAATTTAGACCCTGCAGGGTTGTCATAATTGTAGCCAATCGGCTCACACTTTCGGATTTCACCGATCCCCAGCTCAAGCTTCCCAACGTGTCAAGGCTCATTAACGAGGGAGCCGTCGGGCTTCTCAGCCCAAATTGCGAGCATCCCCGTAGTGAAAACGCTGTTCTGATGACCGCAAGCGCTGGTTACCGGTGCCCGGGCGGAGAGTTCGTGGCGGAGTTCTACGATTCGGACGAGACCATACCCCAGACGGGCGAGACCGCCGCTGCTGCCTTCCGCATCTGCACTGGCAGAGTGGCGCCAGCGGGGTCGGCTTTGTTTCTGGGGTACGGCTCTACCCTGCGGGCAATACGCGAATCAGGGCTTCCGGCGCGGTTTGGGCGCGTTGGCGATGTGGTGCACAAGGCGGGTGGCGTGACCTGTGTTGTGGGCTGTGCGGATATCGATCCTCTCAACTTGAACCGTGCTGTCGCTGTCTTGGCTGTCGGTTCCAACGGAATAATTGATATCGGACGCCTGCGCTTGCCTGGAGGCAGAGTGGACGAGTGCTTGCAGGCGGCGAACGTAGATCTTTTGACCAGGACTACACTCAGCAGTTTACGCAGAGCCCATCTGGTAGTTGTGAACTTCGGGGAGTCTGCGGTGCTCGACAGCATCAAGCTTCATTTGTCGGACTCAGCCTACCAGACTCACAGGAGATCCATGCTGCGCCGACTGGACAAGCTTGTGGGCTCTCTGCTTGATGCACAGCGCAGGAACTTGTGTGGCGCAGTAGTTCTTGCATCTTTCAGCGTCCCGAAAAACGGTTACTGGAATCGGCTGACCCCAATATTCGTGTGGAGTCGGGAAAGCAAACATCGACTTCTTACCTCGAATACGACCCGCACAACCGGCCTTCTGGCAGCGAGCGACTTCCCGGACCTGGTTGAGAGTCTTTTGCGTCCGCCATTCTTGCGCCCAAGTTTTAGCCTGTGCAATGGTTCCTTGGAGACCATTCGCCGGCTCGACGCTCGCGTTTATGTTAACCACACCCTGCTTCTGCCCTTGGGCTGGGTATTTGCGGGCACCGCTGCTTTGTGTTTCACAATCGGCTCGCTGGCTGCAGCTTTTCGACTGCGCGTGAAGCCAATTGTGCGGTCTATGCTCTTGGTTGGGCTGCTTGCATGTTTGGCGGCACCGCTTGCTATGCTCCTGGTGGTATTGGGACCTCCCACGGTCTGGTTGACTGGGGTGCTCACGGTTGCCGTTGCCATTTCTGCTGCTCTTCTGCTGAGGATAGCATGCGGGCGGGCGGCGGTTCCTGTTTTGTTTGGTGTAACGGCTTTGGTCATAGTTGTTGACGCACTAACGGGATGCGGCCTTTGCAAATTCGCGCTTCCGAGTTCGTTTCAGCTGGAAGGTTACCGATACTACGGTATTGGCAACGAGTACGCGGCTGTTTTGGTGTGCGTATGCGCTGTAACTCTGCTTTTCGCGAGACCATCCGTAAGGGGCAAATCTGCGATTGCGTTGGGCGCTGTGGTTGCCGCGCTTTTGGGCTTCGGAGCATTGGGCAGCAACCTCGGAGGCGCAGCGGCAGCAGTCGTTACATTCGGACTGATGCACTTCGCTTTTAGAGACGGTCAAATCAGATTTCGCCGCGTGGTGTGTGTGTTCTGTGCCGCAATTGTGACGGTTGGTGTATTGGCTATTGCGGACTGGGCTTTGTTCGGCGATCTGAGTTCGCACGGCGGCAGGTTGGTTGCGGCGGCTCTGTCGCACAGCTACGGCTATCGCGAGCCGGTGGTTGGCGGATTTCGAGGAATTGTCCTGCTTGCGATGCGAAAGTGCCTGATGAACCTTAACATCGCCTCTTCCGAGCACGCGCAGGATGCGTATCTGGTATTCGCACCCTTCGTCGCACTCTGGTTTTGGAAAGTACGACCGGAGCTGAATCGCATTGTTGCGCCCGACGCTCGGTTCGATGCTGGGCTCAAAGCTTTGGTTGTGGGAGCGGCAACGGCTTTTGTTCTCAACGATTCGGGGATTGTAATGGCTGGTATAATGCTAGGGATGACGGCGGCCGCGCTGCTTTACACATTCCTGGACAAAAGCTGCTATGCCGAGAATCGTAGCTCTTGACGTCGGTGACGCAACTGTAGGTATCGCAGCTACCGACGAGCTGCAGTTGGTGGCTTCTCCGGTGTGCACGGTACGTCGTAGTCGCAGTCTCAATGCGGATTTGAAAAAGGTAGTAGAAGCCGTCCGAGAACTCAACCCGGAGAAGGTTATAGTCGGCCTGCCGCTTGATCAAGAAGGCAGAGAGGGTGCGCAGGCGCTGAAGGTGAAGGATTTCTCGAACCGTCTGGCTCAGCGGTTGTCCGTGCCGGTCGAGCTTTGGGACGAACGGTTCAGCACTGCTGACGCAGAGGAGCGTCTTGTCGATCTTGACGTATCGAGAAAGAAACGAAAGGAGCGAATCCACGCAGCAGCAGCGGCAGTGATTTTGGAGAGCTACCTGAAGGAACTGGAAATCCAAAAAGCCAGAACAAAAAAGTGACCAGCCGGGTGGAGGTTACTCAGATACCTGAAGCACTCTCTACGGTTCGCTCTAGATCCGGTGCCGCTGGCGTCGGCAGTCGTGCCGGGATAGTAGAAAGAAGAAGGTCATGAAGAAGGTAATGGGTGCAACAAAGGGCTATCTCGCGGCTCTGTTGATCGTGCTTAACGCAGCGGTATGGACTCTGGTCTTGGGGTCTCGTCCCGTGACCCCTGGCAGTAGCACGCCGGTGCGAGTTGCGGTCCCGAGGGGAGCCTCAGCAAGGGATGTCGCGAAGATACTCGTTCGTAATCGGGTGATCCGCAGCCCATTTGTGTTTCTGTTGACGTGTCGAATGAGCGGGAAAGCGGCCAAGCTCAAACCTGGTGTATACGAGCTTACTTCGGGGATGAACCTACCGGAAATAGTTCGAGTGCTTGTCCGCGGCGAAGCGCTCCAGGC
This sequence comes from Armatimonadota bacterium, assembly GCA_029907315.1. Classification (GTDB taxonomy): domain Bacteria; phylum Armatimonadota; class UBA5829; order UBA5829; family UBA5829; genus CALJES01. The sequence goes on from JARYME010000107.1 coordinate 8,008, forward strand.
GTGGGTTACAATACCTGAAGGCTACACAATTCGGCAGATCGGCGATGTTCTGCAGGAGCGCGGCGTAACCAATGCGGAGGCTTTCGTTCATGCCGCCCTTACCAAGGGTTTCGAGTTCTCACAATATCCGTTCATTGGCAGCGAATGTTTGGAGGGATACCTTTTTCCGGATACATATCTGGTTGCGCGAGGCACCCAGCCCGAGCGCGTCATCGAGAGAATGTTGGATGCCTTCGAGCACAAGGTTTTGGTTCCTTATCGACCCCAGATAGAACGTGCTGCGCTGCGGCACTTTGGTCTGCAGGCACAGGATTTTGCCCAGGGACTGCATAAGCTGCTGACCGTTGCTTCGCTGGTCGAGCGCGAGGCGAAGATACCCAAGGATAGGCCGCTCATCGCAGCTGTTATCTACAATCGGCTAAAGAGGGGTTTGAAACTTGAAATAGACGCTACGGTTACTTACGTTCCTGGCGACAGCAGGGCAAACAAGAGCAGAATATACTTACGCGACCTCAAAACGGACTCACCGTACAATACTTACTTGCACCCAGGTTTGCCTCCGGGTCCCATATGCAACCCAGGTCTAGCCTCAATACGCGCTGCTCTGGAACCGGCCGATGTTGATTATCTTTATTACGTGGCAAGACCTGACGGCAGCCACGTTTTCAGCCGGACTTTGCAAGAACACAATCGTGCGAAGAGTGCAGTGAGGAAGGGAAACCTTTGATATCACCCGGGTTCGCACCACTTTTTTATAAACCGCGCGCAAGATGATACGTCGTATACTGGATTTGTGTCGTCCTGATGAGTCAGTTTCCCGTGTAACGGATATTGACCTCGACCGTCTTATGGACAAAGGTTTTAAGGCTCTACTGCTCGACCTAGACAATACGTTGCTGCCGTGGCAGTCGATGGAGGTGCCCGCTGATGTAAGGCGTTGGGTTAATCGGGCTGTCCAACTGGGGTTTCGACTTTGTATCGTGTCCAATACCCACAATCCTAGGCGACTTAGGCAAATCGCAGCGGAGATTGGGGTGGAGTGTGTTCACCGGGCTCTCAAGCCACGCGGGTCAGGCTTCACTATTGCCCTTGCCAAATTGGGTTGTGCCGGTTCGGAAGCTGTGGTTGTGGGCGATCAGCTCTTGACCGATATACTAGGTGGGAAGCTCGCGGGGATGTATACGATCCTGGTCGATCCGATGCATCCCAGAGAGTTCGTTGGGACGAAAATAAGTAGGCTCATAGAGCGATTTTTGGGGCGAAAACCTGCTGGGAACAAAGGTCGAACGGGCAGCGTCTCAAAAAAGGATACCAGGTGAACGTGCTCGGAAGCACAAAGGTACTGGGTGTCTTCGGTCACCCGATTTCTCACAGCCTCTCGCCCATAATTCACAATGCGGCCATAGAGGCGTTGCACATTGACTATATATACGTGCCGTTCCATGTTTTGCCGGAGGGTCTCGGTGATGCGGTGCAGGGCATCAGGGCTCTGCAAATAGTGGGGGTTAACGTGACGATCCCTCATAAGGAACGTGTCATCGAGTACCTCGACGAGGTTGACGAGACGGCGCGTACGATCGGATCGGTCAATACGGTCGTCAATATTAAAGGTCGGCTGAAAGGGTTTTCAACCGACGGGCATGGCTTCCTACGATCCGTAGAGGCCGAATGGGGCAAGATTGACGGGTGCCGAGCACTCATATTGGGAGCGGGAGGTTCGGCCAAAGCAGTGGCGTTTGCGCTTGCGGGAGTCGGCTGCGAGATCGTAATTGCTAACCGAACCTATTCTCGCGCACAGGAGCTGGCAGAGTTGCTCGAATCGATGGGCAGTAAGGTAGGCGCGATCCCGCTGGAGCGCGAAGCGCTTGCAGGAGCTGTGAGTTCTGCTGATCTGCTGGTGAATACGACGTCGGTAGGGATGCATCCCGATACGGATGCCGTTCCCATCCCGGCGGACTTGATTCGTCCCGGTCTATTGGTTTACGATTTAATCTACAATCCGCCGCGCACCAAACTCATTCAAGAAGCGGTTGCCAAGGGTGCAAAGGCGATCAATGGCTTAAAGATGCTGGTTTACCAAGGTGCTCTCTCATTTGAAATGTGGACCGGCATCAAACCGCCTGTGGATGTAATGGAGCGTGCGGCGGTTTGTGCTTTGGGGTAGCTCTCAATGGCAATGGTGAGAAAAGACCTCGGAGATGTGTTGGTTGCCAGGGGGGTAATCACCCCTGAGCAGCTGGCGCAGGCGCGCGAAGTTCAGCGCGCCGCTCCTGGGGACATAGGTCGTATTGTCATCGACCTTGGCTTCGCAGACGAAAGGGCGGTAACTGAAGCCCGGGCGGCGGCTATGGGGGTGCCGTTTGTTGATCTTTCCACCCAGCGTGTTGATCCCTCGGCCATAAGTGCCGTGCCTGAGCAAGTAGCCCGAAGACACAAGATCTTGCCCATATCCAGGAACGGCAACAAGCTGGTCATTGCGGTTGTCAATCCCAACGATCCGGTTGCAATTCAGGACGTTCGGTTGACCAGCGGTGCTCAGCAAATTGGTATCGCCCTAGCTACCGAGGACGACATAATGGCCGCAATTGATCGTTACTACAAGGCCGGCGGAACGGGTGGAGAAGTTGTTCCTATGGGCGATACTGCAGCGGCAACTTCCGGTGCTGCGCCTACAGGCCCGGCTGGTCCTACCGCGGGCCCCGGACTTGCGGGCTTGTCGGCTGATCTTCGTAGAGACATTGCCAGCTACGGTGCTCGCGAGGACATTCCGGAAGAGGATACGGAAACAACCGCGCGGGTAGCTGAAGAGGCTCCCATAGTTCGCATCGCCAACACCATTATCATTCAGGCGATCAAAGACGGAGCCAGCGATATCCATGTGGAGCCTGAAGCTCGTGGCGTGCGGGTGCGCTACAGAATCGACGGCGTTCTGCATGAAGTAATGCCGCTACCCAAGTATATCGACAAGCCTCTAATCTCCAGACTGAAGATCATGTCTGGAATGGATATTGCCGAGAGGCGAATCCCGCAAGACGGCCGCATACCGATTCGATACGAAAACAAGGACTACGACCTGCGCGTTTCCTGTCTGCCTACCATCCACGGCGAAAAGATCGTTATGCGAATCCTGGATAAGTCCAGCGTTTTGATTGGTTTGAACAAGCTGGGCTTCACGCCGGAAGTTCAGGCGCAGGTCGAGGAACTTGTTTCACAGCCGAACGGTATGTTCTTGTCTACAGGACCTACCGGAAGTGGCAAGACCACAACTCAGTATTCAATACTGCACAAGCTGAACTCGCCGGAGAAAAACATAATCACAATCGAAGATCCGGTAGAGTATCAGCTACCTGGCATCTCGCAGGTTCAGGTCCACAAGAAAGCCGGCCTAACGTTTGCGACTGCTCTGCGGGCATTCCTTCGCCAGGACCCGGACATAATCATGGTCGGTGAAATGCGCGATATCGAAACAGCCAGCAT
>JARYME010000108.1 GCA_029907315.1 Armatimonadota bacterium
ATGACGTGGGCCTCGTTATCGGCTACTCCGACCCAGCGAAGACGCGAGTGCAGTCCATTTACTTGGGTTCGAACTGGTGGAGCCAAGCTAGGGGGTCGTTCTCAGCCTGCAAACTGCTGGAGAACATTCTCACGTTCTTCGGTGTGAGCTGGCAGCCCGCTGCGGATACGCTGACAATCGGCGACGTGAAGACGAGGTCTAACGGGAGCGGCGTGCTTCTCAAGGGTAAGATCGTCACTCGCCAGATGCTTCAGCAGGTATATGAGCCTGGTCCTCAGAGCGTGAGAACGAACTCGGTGTTCTACATCGAGGAACCGGACCGCTCCGGCGCGATTAAGGTTCGAATGCCCGAGGGCGTTTCTGTCAATGAGGGCGACATCGTCGACATCGCCGGTCAGATAGCGAGCGACCAGGTGCAGACTTCGCCTACCGGGCAGACGCCGACCTACGCTCCGTTTGAGAGATGGATAACGCCCATCGAGTGCAGGGTCACCCCGGGCGGCACAATTCCTGGTCTGCTCTACGTAGCCAACAAGAATACGGGCGGCGCCACTAGCGGCTCACAGATAGGCGCTGCGGGCCAGGTCGGTCTGAACAACGTCGGGATGCTCGTGAAGGTGGTAGGCAGACTGACGCAGGACACCCAGATGGATGCCGCGGGCAACTTCTACTTCCTGATCGACGACGGTTCCGGCTATCAGATACCTTCGGAGCCTGTGAAAGGTATCAAGGTGCTGGGGTTCGCGCCGACGAGCGTGTTGGGCTCGATGATCGAGGTTACCGGTGTTATCGGCACCGAGTACAATGTGGATCACTCGCAACCGCCGGTGCCCACTAATGCGGTGGTACCTGTGATCAGGATGGGTGCTCCGGACTCGGCTCGGGTGATCGAATAGTCGAGTTAGCGGGGACGGTCGACCCGTAAGATGCTCTCTCGGCGGCTCGGGCATATCTGCCCGGGCCGCTTTTTTTACGAAGGGAGACTTTGCGCTTCCTGATTTCAGGCAGATGTGATCATTCTGCGCGGGATGTTTGCCGGGTTCGGATTAGATGTTTTTTCTTGACGCTGGGCGGATATAGGCATAGAATGCGTGTATCCTGATTAAAGGAGGGTCTGCGATGAACAAAACTGCGGCTTTGATATGCTTCTCGGTAGTGATTTTGGCAGTGGCGGGGTGCTCCGCGCTGCAGGCAGCGGATGCAAAGACGGGAAGCCTTATACCGCCCCCGGCGATCTCTGTTCCTTACGGCGGAAAGGTTATCACCGAGATAAACTTCAGCGACAAGGACATACTAGGAGTAATCAAACAGATCTTGCCCGCGATCAACGAGGTTATCTCGAGTCTTGCACCGGCATTAGCTGAGCGCGGTCCAGAGGCGCAAGACGAAAAACAGCTGGAAGCTCTTCAGAAGATCGATTTCAAGGGGCTTGCGGACGCCATAAGCGGGATTCGAAACGTAAGGGTGCTGGTCGTGAAGTATCCACGCTTACCTAACGTAACAGAGCTGCTTAAGCAGCTTGATTCCGGTGTGGCGAAGCTCGGGCAGTTTAGCAGAATCATAGCCAACGTGGGCGATAATGTGGGCGGCGCTGTATCTGTGCCTTTCTCTGGTCTGCTTGCGGTGTACGCTCAGGCGGATGGCGGCGGCTACGTGGGATATGGGTCTAATCCGGCGAGAGCCGAGCTCTACGCGTTCAGGCTGGTTGGCAGTGCGGACATCCAGAAGCTCATCAAGTGGGGCGTCGAGACGGTCAAGAACGTTGTGGAAGTTCTAAAGGAACAGCCTGCTAAGACCACGCCGGCGCAGCCTCCTGCTCAGACCATGCCGGAGCTGCCTCCTGCTCAGACCACGCCGGCGCCGCAAAAGTAGCAAGCAGAACATCCGGTCACACTCCGCGGCCGTCAACCTTTCGGTTCGCCGTGGCGTTATCTATGTGGTGGACCGATAATCTATACGTGAGAGTGACGAAGACATAGGAGGTACGACGGACGCGGCGTGTGCGGGATAGTAGGCTATATAGGCAAGAACGAAGCTTGGCCCATTCTCCTTGAGGGGCTGAAGAGACTAGAGTATCGCGGATACGACTCCGCCGGATTGGCGGTGTTAAGCAACGGCGCCATCGATGTGCGCAAGGCGGTCGGCAAGCTCAAAGCCCTTGAAGCTTGCATCAAAGATAATCCTCCTGCGGGCAGCGTGGGCGTAGGGCACACGCGCTGGGCGACTCATGGCAGACCCTCGGATGAAAACGCTCATCCTCACACCGACTGCTCCGGGCGTATAACCGTCGTACACAACGGGATTATCGAGAACTACCTCGAACTCCGAACCGAATTGGAAGGTCGCGGGCACAAGTTCACCTCCGAAACGGACACCGAAGTCGCCGCTCATCTGATCGAAGAGTATTACGCAGGCGATTTGGCGTCTGCCGTGAGAGAAGCTGCCAAGAAACTCGATGGCTCATTTGCGCTAGTCGTAATGGCTCAAGACGAGCCTCGGTGCTTGGTGGGAGCACGCAGGCACAGCCCGCTGGTGGTGGGTTTGGGAGATGGTGAGACTTTTCTAGCTTCGGATGTATCCGCGTTTCTTAGGTATACGCGACGGGTCATCTACGTTGATGACGACATTGTAGTCAGCGTCGGCAGCAGTGACGTGCGTCTGTTTGACCTGGATGGTGCCGAAGTCGAGAAGGCTGCCGAGACGGTCGATTGGGACGCCGCAATGGCCGAGCGCGGCGGATACGACCATTTTATGCTCAAAGAGATACACGAACAGCCTCGCGCGCTGAGGGATACGATGAGAGGTAGGCTGAATCCCGACCTTGCCCGCATCGAACTGCCCGGAATCAACCTGTCTGAGGAAGACATTCGCCGCATTGAGCGGATTGTGATGATCGCCTGTGGAACGGCATACCACGCGTCCATAGCAGGCAAGTATGCCATAGAGGAGCTGTGTCGTATACCGGTGGAAGTGGATGTTGCCAGCGAGCTTAGGTACCGCGATCCCATAATCGACGAACGCACGCTTGCGATTGTGATTAGCCAGTCTGGGGAGACCATAGATACAATTGTGGGTTTGCGTGAAGCGAAGCGGAAAGGTGCTAAGGCGGTTGCGGTGACCAACGTCGTTGGTAGCCTGGCAGCGAGGGAGTCCGACGGTGTGCTGTATACATATGCAGGGCCCGAGATTGCAGTTGCGAGCACGAAAGCCTACACCACGCAGCTTATGGTGCTTTATCTCATAGCACTGTATCTCGCGCAGGTGAGGGGAACCATCGACGAGTCGCGTGCTGCGGCACTGCGCGCCGCGCTGTGGGAGCTGCCTGGTCAAGCCGAGGTCATACTCAACGATTACTCCGAAGTGGTAAAGGCTGCTGAGCGCTATTATTGCTTCAACGGATTCCTATACATGGCACGCGGCATAAACCTTGCCAGCGCTCTCGAGGGAGCCCTGAAAATGAAAGAAATCGCCTACATACACGCAGAGGGCTACGCGGCAGGCGAGATGAAGCACGGTCCGATTGCTATGATAGACCCGACGTTTGTGACCATAGCAATCGCGGTGCAATCGAAGACCTACGACAAAATCTTGAACAATATCAAGGAAGTCAAAGCTCGCTCGGGCGAGGTGATAGCGGTAGCAAACACACACGATGAAACCATCACAAACTACGCCGACCGCGTAATCCGTGTGCCGCAGACTGAGGAGCTTTTGTCCCCTGTGCTGGTCGCGATTCCGCTGCAGCTAATGGCTTACTATGTAGCTTGCAACCGCAGCCCCAATGTAGATCAGCCTCGCAACTTGGCGAAGACGGTGACCGTAGAGTAGTTTCCTACTGTGTTGTGCTGGGCAAGTATCGGCTGGGTCAGTAGTCGATGCCCTTGCGCGCCGATATTCCCTGTTGGAAGGGGTGCTTGAGCAGGCGCATTTCCGTTGCGTAATCGGCGGCGTCGATGATTGCCTGAGGGGCGTTGCGGCCAGTGAGTATCAGCTCCACTTCTGCAGGTTTGCGTTTGATCAGGTTGAGGACGCGGTCCACGTCTATAAGCCGATAGTGCATCGCGTTGTTTATTTCGTCGAGTATGACCAGTCCGTATTCCCCGGATAGGACAACCTGTTCAGCGAATGCCATCGCTGCCTCGGCGGCCTCTTTGCGCTGGCGGACCTTGGCTTCATCAATGGCGCGGCAGGGATCTATCGCGAACTGCTTCAGGACGAAGCGCTCGCCGAACTCCGCAGCGAAGCGGGCTTCGCCTATGTCCGGGTAGCCTTTGATGAACTGAACTACGCACACTCTGATACCCCATCCCAGGGCGCGCAGAGCCGTTCCCAGTGCAGCGGTAGTCTTGCCTTTGCCGTCACCGGTGTAGACGTGCACCAGACCTCGCTCAAACGGCCTTTTATCGGTTTGATACGTATTCACTCCGCAAGCATACTATCACCACGGATGCTGTTCGTCAACCGAACCCGCCTGATTCAACCTCAAGTTCTGCTGTAAGCTAAACGACTTTGCATGGTTCATAACGTGCCTTGGTGGGTATTCTGCTAATATAGGAGGAAAGAGCCTAATGGGCCGCTTGATGGTATCTGAGACCGGCGGCGCAGTTAATGCGCGGCCCAGCTCAGTATTACTTTTTCCGAGGTGTGCGAGGAAAGCCTTGGAGGAAGCGTCAGGTAATAACGACCTCTACTTCTGTTACGAACGGTCGTCAAATTGCAGTAGGCGAGTCCGAGTAGCTGAGTTCGTTGTGCCGAGCGAGGCGCATGCACTTGCCACGCTGCGGATCAATGCCGCAAAGCTTGCGTCGCAAGTCGGAGCACCTCCGGATGCACTGTGCGATATTGAACTTGCTGTTGGCGAAGCTATAACCAACGCCTACAAACACGGCTCCCCAGACAAGGGCAGCAACCTTATACTGATGCGGTGCGCGGTTTGTGAGCGCGCGTTTGCAGTGGAGATCCAAGACCAGGGTCCAGCTTTTGACCCGGACTTCATTGGCGAGCCTGACCCACACAGCCTGCGGGAAGACGGCATGGGCATCTACTTAATGCGCTGTGTGATGGACGTTGTCGAGATCGAATCCGAACTGCCCGGCAACAGAGTGCGAATGATCAAGTGGCTCTGCCGGTAGTGGCGCATCCGAAACTCAACCACGCAGCTTGATAGCCAACTCAGCTACTCGTCTACCGAGATTGCGCGCCGTAGTAAGTCCGAGCTCGTCTTTCTCGATTCCGCCTTCGACTCCGCTGACGAGCGTGGCACCGTAATGGCCGTAGGGCGGCCCGTCGCCGACTATAATCATGTTTTGCACAAGCAGCGCTGCTTGGACCGCCTGTATCGTCAGCTCTTGCCCGCCGTTTCGCGACTGGCCCACCGCGAGCACGCCGCCGACAACATTCGTCCACGCAAAGCCGTTTCGTCGAAACATTATCGCGCGGTCCAGAAACGACTTGCACAGACCGGTCATAGTGCCCATATACACCGGTGTGCCGATTATGATGCCGGCGACGTCCGGATCGCCTAATGTAGGCACGAGCAGCGTAAACCCGTCATCGTGGCTGCAGGTGAGAGACTGCCGGCACTTGTTGCAGCCGATGCAGTCTCTGATTTCGTAGTTTGCCAGTTCGATGAGCTCCGTCCGGATGTCCGATCGCACGCTTGCTGCGGACTCGAGAGCCGCTTTCAGGGCGAAACTGGTTGTTTTTCCCGCACGCGGGCTTCCATTGATAGCCAGTATTTTCATCTCGCCGCTCCCTCCGGTCGTGCCGGTTCTCGGCTATTCGAACTTCGGCAGGTAGTCGCCGTGCGCCTCGATAAGTTCGTCGCACATCGCCACTATTTCGTCCATTGTGAGGTTTGTTGCCGTCAGCGGGTCGAGCATGGCAGCTCGGTAGACGTCTTCGCGCTTCAGTGTCACCGAGGCTTTTTGGGTCATCAGGTGCACGTTCACGTTGGTCATTGTGATGGCTGCGCACTGCACCGGCATGTCTCCGACCACCACGCCCTGCACTCCGTTTCGGTCTACCAGGCACGGGATCTCGACGCATGCGCCATTGGGCAGGTTGGTTATGTGGTTGCGGTTCAGCACATTGCCGTATACTACGCACGGCTCACCCGTCTCGCACGAGTGAATTATATAGGAGCCGTATTCGGAGCTTCGCCGTATCTCGCCGATAGGTTCGTTGCGGTCCTTAAACTTTCTGTACTGTTCTTCCCAGGCCTCGTTTTGGCGGATGCAGCGGCGAATGTATTCGTCGATCGGGATCGAGAAGCGTTCAATGAGATCTTCGCGCCCCTTTCGGATGAAGTAGGGCACGTACTCCGCCATATGCTCGCTTGATTCGCCGCCGTAGTAGCCGAAGCGCCTGAGCATCTCGAACCTGACCGGGTCGCGCTTGACGAAATCCGCACCTTCCTCGACCAACTGCCGGAGCTTTGGATACATGTCCTCGCCCTTGTGTTCGAGCTTGATAAACCACGCGCAGTGGTTGGTTCCTGCGGCTATGAAGGCGAGTTCCTCTCGAGGTACGCCCAGACAGTGAGCCAGCCAGCCGTGTGCACCCTGGATGCCGTGACACAAACCTACCGCCTTGATTTTCGTCTGCTGGAGGATGGCTCCGGTGTTTATTGCCATAGGGTTCGAGTAGTTCAGCAGCCAAGCGTCCGGGCAAAGCTCTTCCATGTCGCGGCATATGCTTATCAGCACGGGTATCGTCCGCAGTCCGCGCATGATGCCGCCGATGCCCAGGGTGTCCCCTATTGTTTGTTTGAGGCCGTATTTTTTGGGGATCTCGAAGTCGATTACCGTGCACGGTTCGTATCCGCCGACCTGTATTGTGCAGATGACGTAGTTTGCGCCGTCAAGGGCTGCGCGGCGGTCTGTGGTTGCCATGATCTTGGGCTTTACGTTGAGCGCTTCGGCAACCTTGTGCGCCAGCACCTCTGCGGCTTCCAAGCGGTCTGGGTCGATATCCATCAGGGCGATTTCCGACTCAGCCAACTCCGGAAACTGAAGAATATCGCCAAGCAGGGTTTTGGTGAATACGCAGCTTCCTGCGCCTATGAATGTGATCTTCGGCACGTCCGTCCTCCAAAACGATCGAGTGTCCGCAATTGAACTTTAGACTCAGGCAACCGGTTTTCCTCTTGACTTTGATGAGCTCAGCGTACCGGCGCACCGAGTAAGGGGTGTGATGTTTACACCCGCGATAGACCTGTGTTATCCTAAATGCGTCTCCGGGTAAGAGGCGCGTTGGGCGGCGCCTTCGGACGGGGAACATTTCCGCAGCAGGGCGGAGTTCTACGGGGCTCCCGAGGACTGCGGTAGATGAGGAGGGTGTTCAGGAACAGTGCTCGTTGTGCAAAAATACGGCGGTAGCTCAGTGGCTACCACAGAAAAAATCGCTGCTGTGGCAGAACGTGTTGCCGAGCGGGCGAAGGAAGCCCAGATGGTGGTTGTCGTTTCGGCAATGGGCGACACCACCGACGAGCTCATCAGCATGGCGAAACAGCTGTGTGCCATGCCGGACGACCGCGAACTCGACAAGCTGCTTGCGACCGGAGAACAGGCGTCCAGTGCGCTACTGGCAATCGCGCTGCACAATCTGGGCGTAAAGGCTGTTTCGCTGACCGGAGGGCAAGCCGGTATTATCACGGAGAAATCCGCCGGTAAAGCCCGAATCCTTAAGATCGACTGCAAGCGCCTCAAAGAGGAACTGGCGGCGGGGAACGTGGTGGTGGTCGCCGGATTCCAGGGAATTACCGAAAATGCGAGTTGGGCGGATATTACAACGCTCGGCAGAGGGGGATCCGATACGACGGCCGTTGCTCTCGCCGCTGCGCTGAAAGCTGACGCTTGCGAGATCTACACGGATGTCGACGGAGTCTTCACGGCTGACCCGCGACTTGAGCCGAACGCTCGCAAGCTCGATACTATTTCCTACGAAGAAATGCTTGAAATGGCAGGCCAAGGAGCAAGGGTTATGCATTCTCGGGCGGTCGAGCTCGGGCAGCTCTACGGCGTCGAGATCCTTGTGGCAAATGCTTTCGGCAATGTGCCTGGAACGATCATCAAAGAGGAGGATGAGGATATGGAAGTTCGCAACCCCGTGCGCGGGATTGCTCACGATATGGACGTAACAAGACTCACAGTGGTCGGCGTTCCCGATAGGCCTGGTATCGCCGCTCAGATCTTTCACGCTTTGGCTGAAGCCAACATCAACGTGGATGTGATTGTTCAGAACGTAAGCTCCGAGGGCAGAACGGATCTGTCGTTCACTGTCGCCGATGCCGACTTCGAGAAAGCCAAGAAGGCTATCGAGCCGGTGATTGAGCAACTTGGGGCTAAGGGTCTGTTGACGGACCAAAACGTGGCTAAGGTTTCAATCGTGGGTAGTGGAATGAGGTCAAGCCCGGGTTATGCGGACAAAATGTTCTCTGCTCTGGCAGCCGAGGGCATAAACATACTTTCGATCACCACCAGCGAGATCCGCATCACTTGCCTGATCGAGCGCGACAAGGTAAAGCGCGCCGTGCGCGCCTTGCACAAGGCTTTTGAGCTCGAGAAGGTATAGGTTCCCGGGCTTGTTTAGGGAAGTGTCAGGGCACCGGCGGCAGGCGCCGGTGCCCTTTTTGGTGATTGCACCGGGGCACAAGAGTCTCGCGTTTACTTGTTCTTCCAGAGCCTTATATACTCCCGTGCGACGCGCAGATCTTCCAGGGCTTCTTCAGCCTCGCACATGGGTTTCATCTTGCCTTGCACAGCCGCGATGAAGTTGGCTGCCTGCTGATACATTGCGTGTATCCACGGCAGCTGCGGCTCGACAAGCTCCGGTGTTTTTCCTCCACCGGGATCGCGGTAGACACTCACACGCCCAGGTCTGTTAATAGCCATCGGCGCGGGCAAATCGAGCTTTATCCATCCCTTCTCAAAACAGATGAGCGCCGATTCCTGCCAATCGATGGTGGTCTGATAAGGGCTCATTTCTATGACCGCGGGAACGCCCTCGGTGCTCTGCGCGGCAAGAACGATTCCCGACGGGTCCGCGTAGGTAACGCGGTAAGGCGCGCCGAGGAAGTAGCGCAGCAAGTTGACTTGGTGTATGTAGTAATTGACGAACGCCGTGTACTCCGCGAATGTTTGTTCGTCCATGTCGGACGCAGGCGGATCCGTCTCAACCTGGGGATAGGGTTCGTCGGTAGTTATCAAATCGATAAAGCCTCGGGCTACCCAGTCGCCCGGCGGCATCGTAATGCGGACATACTTCAGGCTCCCGAGCTCACCGGTCTCTTTGAGGCGATCGATTTCCGCCTTGACCCACATACTTGCTGGGTCGCTTCTTTTGTGATAGCCCACCATGTGCCACGACCGGCTGGAGCGAAGCGCAGCAACCAATCGCTCACCGACCTCCACCGAACCGGCAAGCGGTTTCTCGGTGAACACGGGTATACCGGCGGCGTAGAGGTCTGGCAGCAGTTTGCCGTGCCGATTGAAAGGCTGCGAAGCCACGACAGCATCCAGTTCCTCGTTGGCAAGCATTTCTGCGTGATTGGGGTAGACCTTCTTGACGCCGTAGCGCTCAGCTACCCGCTTTCCCAGTTCCGTGCGCATTTCCGCTATTGCGACTACCTCGCAGCTCGGTATTGCGACGTAGTTCTTGAGATGGGCGCACTGACCCATTGAACCGACGCCTACAAACCCCACGCGGACTTTGCTCTCAGTGTTCATCGCTGTCACCACCGTTGATGATTCGGAAGTCCGGCTGATGGTACACCCTTCCGCTGGGGTTTGTCAAAGGCCAAATGTCGGCGGCGCTTCTGGCCGCAAGCGCACTTGTCTTGACGTCAATGTCGGAGAATTGTTAAGATTCGGCACGGGGAGAGCAAATGTGTTCGAAGTCGACTGGTGGGCGGGCGAGCCTGAGGCGGCTGGTCCGCTCCTTTGTTACAGTGTCCTTTATGTTGATCGGCATACCGGTGGTGGCGCTGGCGGTGAGCGGCGCTGTCCAGGGAGTGCCCCAAATCCTCGGCGGGTCGAAGGCTTATGCACCTAGCTTTGCCGTGCCGGGTATGCTCGCAGGCGGGGTCCTGTTCGGTTTGGTTGCAGGGCTGATCACGGGAGTGATTGGGGCAGGCGGGGGATACATAATCACTCCTGCCCTTATGAGTTTGGGCATCCGCGGCATTATGGCAGTCGGCACAGACCAGTTCCATATCTTCGCCAACTCGCTTATAGGAACTTTCACGCACCGTCGCCAGGGCAATGTGAATCTGGGTTTGGCTGCATGGTTTGCTGTGGGGTCCGTTTTCGGAGTGAGCGGCGGAGCACGTGTCAACCGACTTCTTTACCAGCTTTCGCCTGCTGCGAGCGATGCAGTTATCAGCGCTGTTTACGTGTTGGTGTTTGCCATTCTGGCTGCTTATTGTACGGCTGATTGGCTTGGCAGCCGTCGCTGCGAGGACCAGTCGGGAGTCGAAAGCGAGCCTTTCACGGCTCTGGCCGAACGCTTACAGCATCTGCCTCTCAAACCGAGAATACGTTTCGACGGACACCTGGTGCCCGGCGGACGGAGCGTGTCGATTTATCCGGTTGTGCTTTGCGGGGCAGTGGTTGGCTTCGCCGCTGCGCTGATGGGAATCGGCGGTGGACTGCTTACGTTCCCGCTGTTCGTCTACGGGCTCGGGGTATCGACCTGCACCACCGTAGGCACCAGCGTGCTGCAGATACTGGTGACCACCGCTTACTCCTCGGTCTTTCAATACGGCATCTACGGTTTCGTCTTCTACACGCTTGCGCTTGCCATGCTGGCGGGTTCGATTTTCGGGGTGCACATAGGCACGATTGTAACCGCCCTGGTGCCGAGCTCTCGGATTCGGTTTCTTTACGCACTCACCGTTCTTGCCGGGTTTGCCAACCGCGCGTGTGCCCTGCCACAAAAGCTTGCGGATCTTGGCTATATCAGCATTGATCCTGGGACCGCCGGTGTTATCGAGCGAATCGGCACGTGGCTTTTCTTCGGCTTGGTCGGCGTGTTTGGAATCTGGATACTTGCGGTTTTTGGCGCTGCTGCGAGGCGCTGCCGCAAGGATGCGGCGGTTTGCACCTGGGCGGCGGATTCTAAGAAGCTTGTGGTTGGGCTGGGCGGCGTTTTGGTTTGCTTTGTTTTCCTGGTGACGGCGTCGGTTCCGAAAGCCGACGGGTCGAACATGCTCAGCAGGGTGGATGGCTTCTTCAACCGGCTTGCGAAGCATTCGGCGGACTTCCTCGAAGAGGCTGCTGCGAAAGCGGAACACTTCCGCGGGACGGAAATCGATGTCGTGGTGCGTCCGGAATTCCTGCGTGTGCGGAATCGACAGGTGCAGCCCGACGCGAACGCATTGAGCATACTCAGAGCGAACGGTGTTCAGGTTGAGACG
>JARYME010000109.1 GCA_029907315.1 Armatimonadota bacterium
GTCCAGCTGTGCAGCGTAGGCTACTCCGCTGGCTGAAGTGTCGATATTCAATCTGATGCTCGTGCTTTGCACTTCGAATGGCTTGGTTAGGAGTGTTCCGCCGGTATAGCTGCTGTCCGCCGATACAAACCCATCCAGGCGCTGCTCTAGGCGATGTGCTATCGGACTGCCCATTGTTGTTTTGTGTTCGACCTTCGTGTCCTTCGTAACTCTTCCTTCTCCGTGGGTGCGGCGCCCTCCGACTCGGTATTGACTGATTATGTGGCCGTAAGGGACCATCCCTGTCAACAGATGCATCTGCTTGGTGCAGTATCCGTCAGGCAGGTCGAGTCGCACATAGCTTTCTCGGAAGTCGCGTCTCCAATTGATACCGTCGCGGCTGAACGCAAATTGTATGTCAAGAACGCCGTCGTTCACAAACTTGCCTTCGGGAGGGAAAGGATAGCTGTAGTAAAAGCTTGGGAAAGCCAAGTAGGCGTTCGGTAGATACTGAACTGCAGCCGCTTGGTAGAGTCCGCCTTCGGGGGGATCCAATTCGTCGCATGCAAGCACGGTTGGCAGCTCCTTGTTGATGCGCCGAAGGCCTCCGTCTACGATATCGGTCCACTTAGGAGACACATGCCACGGATCCGGGGCGTTTTCGTCGTAGGGAATCGGCTTGAACAGGTCATCCGTCTCCGCTCTCACAACCGTCCGTCTGGCGTGAACGGGCGGCGGTCCCCCGGAGCGGTTCCATCCACGGAGGTATATGACGTATTTTCCAATACGAGGATCGTAGAATGAACTATTGTTGTTGTCGCATATGAATTGCAGCAAGTTGCCTGGGGCTCTTTTGAATGCCAAGCCATCTCGAGATGTCAGCAGATACATTCCGCCCTCAGCCTGGTTGTGGCATACCAGCTTGAAACGGTGCTCTTCGTCTGCTGAGGGGTCTACGAATACACAAACTTCGTTAGGTTTGCATCCGTCGATAGGGATCAGGTTGTTCGCTTTGGATCCGTTGAATTCGACTGCGCCCAGCTTCGGTTTCTCCCAAGTTATTCCGTCGCGGCTTAAAGCGATAGCCAGCAGCGGATTGCCATCAGGCATAGCTACCTTGTAGTACATTCGATACTCGCCCTGCCACTCCACAACGCAATGTGCTCGCACTCCTCCCAGTTCCCAATCCTGGTCCACAAACAGGCAGGGCTCTTTCTTCGCAGGCGGATTCAGGCGCAGTGTGACGTCTTCGAGCGACTCGATGTGCTCATAGTCGAAAAACAGTAAGCGATTATCGTTAAAGACCACGGAGCTTCGTAAGCCTCCTTTTGTTTTAATGTTGCACTTGTGCAGTCAGCCATTGACTTCACGCGTCTGCCTGTCGGCTGTGCGCAGCAAGAACTCCAGTAGGGCAGACCTCAGATGTTCTACAATCTCTTCTGTGCCGGGCTTACCTGCGAGATTAAGCGTTTCGTCAGGGTCAGCTGCCAGATCGTATAGCTCGAGGACCTCGTTATTCGAGTTGACGACCATCCGATGGCGCCCGTCGGATATCATCGTTTGGTCGTGAACCTCACTCAAGACGAAGTCCGCGCCGGTTGATTGGGGTTCCTTGAGAGCCGACAGCAGGCTGTTGCCGAAAACGTTGGGCTGCGGTTCGCAACCCGCAATGTCGAGTAGCGTGGCAGTCAGGTCCACTGTAGATACGAGGCCCTCGCATACGGCAGGTGCGCATCCGTTGGGCGGACGGAGTATAACTGGCACGCGCGCGCTCGCTTTGTAAAACACACTCTTGGCTGTTCGGCTCTTGTCTCCGAGCATGTCGCCGTGGTCGCTCCAGAAAAGCACCCAGGTGTTTCTGCCTCGGCGCGAGTACCAAGCTTCCAAGATTTGTCCTATGCAGTGGTCGACGTGCTCAACACGTCCGGAATACAAAGCCCGCATCCTTGCCCACTGCTCGCGCGTGACGTTCTTGTTATGGCGCATCATGTTTTGATGATGTTCTAGTGCTGCGCCGGAGAGCCATTCCGGAGTTGGATCGGCTGGTAACGGCGGTGGCATATCTTCATTTCGATAAGTATCGAACCGCTTTGGTGGATCCCACGGATTGTGCGGACCACCCAAGCCGACGAATAGGAACAGCGGCTGGCTCAGATCCGATTTCTCGATATATTCGACAGCCGTGCGCGCCATAAAGTCATCTGGGTGTTTGCCATCGGGAAGCGGGGAGGGCCAGAGTGCTGGACCAGGATGCTCAGCTCGCCGCCGGTAATCGTCCAAGAATGTTTGGTAGATTCCCTCAGCTTGCATCCAGTCGGTCAGGATCGAAAAGGTAGTCTGCGTGGAAAGCGGGCCCGTGCACTCAAGTACATCGTCCCATCCGAGTGCGTGCATGTAAGGCAGTTCGTTGCGCAGGTCGCGGCCTCCGCCGTGTGGATGAAGATGGCTCTTACCTACATGACACGTTCGGTAACCTGCATGGCGAAGAGGGTGCAGATATGTGCTGTACACATCGTGAACGCGTCCGATGTTGTCCCACATTCCAGTGTTATGTGGGTATTGACCAGTCAGAAACGATGCCCGCGCAGGCATACAAAGTGGCGAGGTCGTAATGCAGTTTGCAAACCTCACACCTTCAGCCGCAAGGCTGTCTAATGTGGGCGTCCGGACCCACTTTGCGCCGTAGCATCCCACCCAGTCGGCTCGGTGTTGATCGGTCATAAGTACTAGTATGTCTTGAGGCAATTCCTACTCCCTCCTGGCACCAAGACGGAGATCGCTAATCTGCGTCGGCGTTGTAGATAGTTCGGCGCCGACCTACGTATGTTTCCCTTTCATCGGACGTCGCAGGGCGATAACCTCTATGGGCGTGTCACGCGGGTCGCCGTCGGGCTCCGGCCAATCGATTCGACCTATGTCCCGCACGCCTATGCCCATCAGCCGCTTGCAGAGCTCCAGCGTCAGTTGATCGCGCACATGTTTCAGCCTTGGGTCATCAAATCTGTTCTCAAGTTCCCTAGGGTCATATTCCAAGTCGTAGAGCTCGCACACATCGTCGTAGTAGATTGAAAGTTTGAACCTTCCATCGGTCAGCATTGCACCGGGACCGAAATTGTTGGGAGCAAAGGGCGCCTTCTGGTTATAGCCTACTGGCGTCGGCCAAGTTGGTGCTTGCAGCCCCGTTTCTACCAAAGCGGTGGGTCTGCCGTGTTCTTTCCCCAGCTTGCCCTCAAGCAGCTTCTGATGCAAGCTCTCGCCTACAAAGGTAGGCGGCTTCGGTATCCCCAATGCGTCCAAAATGGTAGGAGCCAGATCCACTTCTTCCACAAGGCCTTGAAAGATTCCCTTGTACTCTCTATAGGGATGTCGGATTATGACGGGAATCCGAGTCAGACACTCGTAGAAAACACCAAGCTTGTGGAACGCGCCTTGATCTCCGAGCAGCTCTCCGTGGTCTGCAAAGAAAACCACCAATGTGTCGTTGCTTTGGCCTGTTTCTTCTAACGCGTCGAGTATTCTTCCGACCGAATCATCGACATATCTGACTTGACCCATATAGGCGGCTATGGCATTTCTTATCTCGTCGTCGGTAGCATCTTGGGCAAGACTGTTTACCTGCCAGTTCTTGAGTCTTCGAGGTTTGTTCTTAGCAGCTGCTTCACGATAACCTGTCGGTATCTCTATCGAAGATCGGTCGAACATAGAGAAGTAGGGTTCAGGGCAGGTGAAGGCGGGATGAGGATCTTGCCAATTGACCCAACACAGCCACGGCTTATCGCCTTGGCGCCTAATGAACGAGATAGCCTCGTCCGCCAGCAGACCCGTTATGTTGTACTCGTGATCTTGTTCCAAGGGGAACGCGTCAAACGAGCGTTGGTATTTTGGGTGCTTGTCGTAGTTGCCCAGGCATATCTCGTGGAGCTCATCCCATATATGGGGTAGTTGTTCATAGGTGAAACAATGGTTCTTGCCGAACATCGCTGTGCGGTAACCGGCTTCTTTCAGGCACCGCACCAAATTCGGCACCCGATAGTCGATCGTCGATCCGTAGTTTCGATGATTGTGCTCGGAAAAGCGTGTCGACGTGACGAAACTGATCCTGCTGGGACCGCAAAGTGGGGCAGCGCAATAAGCTTTCTCAAACCTGACGCCTTCGGCTGCCAGTTGGTCGATATTGCGCGTGGCAATGGTGGGATGACCGTAACACGATAAATAGTCGGCGCGCAGCTGGTCGGGGCACAGTATCAAAAGGTTCATAACGACTGTTCACCCGCTCGGCAAGATTGATCGGTCCGGAGATGGTATTGTAGTATGTTATGTATACTATCACTGATGTGTTAGCATACTCAAAGGGTTTTCCCTTCACACATCAGAATACGGCTGCGTGTCGGAGGTTACTGTTAAGTGGCTCGAGCAAGTCGACCGAACATTCTTTTCATAATATCCGACCAGCACAATCCGCGCGTCGTAGGCTATGCGGGCAACGAAAAAGCGCATACGCCGAACATAGATCGGCTTGCTGAGCGCGGCGTGCGTTTTGACGCGTGTTATTGTCAGTCTCCGCTGTGTGTCCCAAGTCGGCTGTCACTGCTTACCGGCAAGTATGCATTTCGCTGTTTTGCTTGGAACAATGCCTCCGTGCTTTATCCGGATGCGCTAACCCTTCCACAGCATCTCGGAAATCATGGTTACGAGACTGTCCTGGTCGGCAAGATGCATCTCAAAGGACCGAGATGGGATGGTGGGTTCAAGCACCGGCCCTACGGGGATATTATTATCGATCGGTTTTGCGGTCATCAGCCGGATCCGGTTGAGACGTGGGACGGCCGCTGGTGTGATCACAAGGTGGGGCGTTTCCCGTGGGCGGGAGAAACTGAGATTCCTGAGAGCCTACTTCTGGACAGCGTTGTTACGCGCGAATCGATAGCCTTTCTCCTGGAACATGCCGATAAGAATCCCGAGGTTCCTTGGTTTCTATGTGCTGGTTACGGAAGGCCCCATTTCCCATTTACAGCACCTGGACGCTACTTCAGACGAGCTATGGCTGATCCGCCGCAGTTGCCTCCGCGTCCGGAGGGCTATCCAGAGTCCCTGCATCCGCATGACCGTTACATAGTGGATGACTTTCATATTTACGACTTTTCGGATGAGATCCAGCAGAAAACGCTTGCCGCCTACTATGCCTGCGTTAACTACCTTGACGACTGCATTGGTGAACTGCTCAGTGCGCTTGAGCGTAGCGGCCTACTGGAGAATACGTACGTCATATACACTTCAGACCACGGCGAAATGGCGGGCGAACATGGAATGTGGAGCAAGCGTTCGTACTACGACGGCTCTTCGCGCGTTCCGCTGGTGATATGCGGCCCGGGAATACCAGCCGGCAGGGTGGTTACAACGCCGGTGGAGCTCTTGGATTTGTTCCCGACTTTCTGCGATTGGGCGGGTATTCCCTCTCCAGAAGGTTTGGACGGGGAAAGCCTCACGCCACTTCTGAGTGGTGATGCGGAGTCCAGAAAAAAGCGCTGGGCAAGATCGGAAATCCTCATTCCCAACGAGCGCATAGAGTTCCGCATGGCAAGGGACGAACGTTGGAAGTACGTCGAGTTTCCGGCTGCTCCGCCTGTGCTCTTCGACATGCTCAACGATCCCGACGAAACAACCAACCTACTTGCTCACACTGATACTCAAGGCGCAGCTGCGCACGATGCGCCGCTTGACATGCTGCGGTCCATTGCATCACAAGGCGTAAGTTGGGAAGAGGTCGCAGCGGTTCGGGAAGAGGAGACCAGGCGCCGACCACATTTCGACTGGGGTGGGCCGCACGGTCCCGTACAGTATGTGCTGCGCGACGGACGCATAGTCGACGCCGATATCTTTCTCTATCCCGGATTATCTGAGAGCAGCCGGGCAGCCGGATCGTAGATTCACTGCCATTTCACGGAGATATTCTCTTTGATTCTCCGTACTGCTTCTGCTACACGTTCGCCTTCACGGTCACCCGATACCGTGAGGGACATACGCACGTAGCCTTCGCCGTACTGCCCGTATCCGCTGCCTGGGACAACCAGAACTCCGGCGTCTACGAGCAGCAGTTTTGCGAACTCAGCAGACGTGAATCCGTCAGGCACAGGAGCCCATACGTACAGGGAAGCTTTCGGCTTGCGGATCTTCCAACCTATTTCGTTGAGACCGTCTACGAGTATGTCTCGCCTCTTCTGGTATAGCTCAAGGGTAGCCTTGTTTGACACGTGGTCCAAGGCGTATGCAGCCGCAATATCGATCGCCGGGAATTGCCGGGAGTCGATATTCGATTTGAGTTTGTTCAAGTGCGCGATCAAGTCGGCATTTCCGACGGCAAAACCTATACGCCATCCCGTCATGTTGAACGTCTTTGACAGCGAGTGCATCTCGATTACAACGTCGAAAGCACCCTCAGCTTGCAGCATGCTCGGAGCGACATAGCCGTCGTAGGTAACTTCGGAGTAAGCCAGGTCACTAACGATAGCAATGTCGAATTCTTTAGCGAACCGCACGGCTTCTTGGAAGAACTCAAGGGTCGCGGTGGCTCCCGTGGGGTTATTTGGATAATTCAGAAACATTAGCTTGGCGCGCTTTGCAATGTCGGACGGTATTGCTGACAAATCCGGTAGGAAAGCGTTCTTTTCCAGCAGGGGCATCGCATATGCTTCGCCTCCTGCCATTAGCGTGTTAACTTTGTACACCGTGTAGCCGGGATCGGGCACAAGGCTAACGTCTCCGGAGTCGATCATTGCCCAGCATATGTGAGCCAAGCCGTCCTTAGATCCCAACAAAAGCAGGGCCTGACTTTTGGGGTCGACCTCTACACCGAAGCGCCGTCGATACCAACGCGCTGCAGCATCCAAGAACTCAGGCCATCCGGCTTCCGTTTCGTCATAGCGATGCGTGACGGGATTCCGAGCGGCCTCGCACAGCTTGTCAACGATGGGGGCCGGTGTTGGTTGGTCTGGGTCGCCGATACCGAGGTCTATCAGATCTCGTCCTTCAGATATTGCCTGCGCTTTCAGCCGGGCTATTTCGCCGAAAAGATACGGCGGTATTTTGTCAAGTCGTTTCGCTCTATCCATTCATCAGGTCCTCCTCATAATTCAGATGCCAAAAAATGGACAAGGCGTTCCGTGTGTTGCACGCATGCCTTGTCCTACGCGGGCATATTTGCTGCTTCAGATGTCGATGTTGATATTGCCTTCGAAAACTTCTTCTGCTGGTCCCGTCATAAACAGACGGTTATTTCCTGCCCATTCAATGAACAAGTCTCCACCGCGCAAGTGCACTGTCACTCTTCGCGAGGTCTTCTCGTTAAGGTATCCTGCGACCACAGCCGCGCACGAACCCGTGCCACACGCCAGCGTCTCGCCGGCACCTCGTTCCCATGTCCGCACCTTGATTTCCTCAGGATTCAGCACTTCCACGAACTCAACATTGGTCCTAGCTGGGAAACTGGGATGGTTTTCAATCAGCGGCCCCATCTTTTCGACAGGGTAATGATCCACCCCGTCAACGAAAGTTACACAGTGCGGGTTGCCCATCGAAACGCAGGTTACCTCGATTTTCTTGCCACCTACCCTCAAAGGTTCCGCGATCACTTTAGTGCCAGGCGTGCCTCGCATCGGGATCTCGGATCTCAGGAGCTTCGGCTCTCCCATATCCACGCGCACGCTTTGAACCTTTCCGCCTGCCGTGTTGAGCTTGAGGGTCTTGATTCCCGCGAGGGTTTCAACCGTCATTATAGTGTCCTCGTGCATCTTCAGGTCGTACACGTATTTGGCGAAGACCCGAACTCCATTGCCGCACATTTCGGCTTCTGAGCCATCAGGGTTGAAGATGCGCATCTTGAAGTTCGCCACTTTTGACGGCAGCACGAGGATCAGGCCATCCGCACCGATGCCGAAATGGCGGTCGCAAATGTGCTTTGCCACCTGCGGTAATTTCTGTTCAGGTATCTTTTCCTCTGAGCCGTCGACAACGACGAAGTCGTTTCCGGCACCATGCAACTTTGCGAATTTCAATTGCGGATCTCCTTTGGACGTGCACATATGTTTTGGTGAACGCCATTAGACAGGGAAAATGGCAAAACTGCTACGAACCGACGTGGACCGGCTCATCAATGCTCAAAGCAGCGGCGGCCGGTTCGGCTGCTTCTTCGTGTGACTGAGAAGGTTTGGCTTCGGCCTCTGCGAATTCTTCGCGAGCCACCGCAAGTTGAACGTGCTTGCTTGGCACGACTGATGCCATCGCGTGTTTGTAGACAAGCTGAGCCGGTTTGCCGGGAGTTTCCAGCAGAATAGTAAACGAATCGAAAGCTCTCACGTGTCCCTTCAGCTGCACGCCGCTGATTAGGTAGATGGTTACCAATACGTTATCTCGTCTAACCTGGTTGAGAAAATTGTCCTGCAGGTTGAGCTGGCTCTTGTTCATTTTTGAGCTCCTCTTCTATTATTCTCGCAACTTCGGACGCAGTGCGGTTCTCTACGTCTATCCATTTTATCCTCTTGTCTGCCCGGAACCAGGTCAACTGGCGTTTCGCAAAGTGCCTGGTGTTTCGCTTCAGCAGGTCTACAGCTTGGTCCAACGTGTACTCGCCGGCCAGATAGCCTGCGATCTCCTTGTAGCCCAAACCCTGCATTGACGGCAGCGTGCGGTCGATTCCGCGTCGAATCAGCGCGGCTACTTCTTGGATCAAACCGGCGGCGATCATGGCATCAACGCGCTCGTTGATTCGAGCGTAAAGAGTTTCGCGCCGCATGGTAAGCCCGAACAATCGCGCGTCCGGATATGCAGGCTTTCTATTAGCGTCCTTCTTGAAAAGGACCGATGGCGGTAGGCCTGTCGCTTCGTAGATCTCCAGAGCGCGAATTACTCTTTTCAGATTGTTCGGGTGGATCTTCGCCGCCAGTTCTGGGTCAACTTCGGCCAGCCGCGAGTGAACCGCCTCGTTCCCGAGCTTCTGTGCCTGCTCAAGCAGACTGCGCCTGAGCTCTTCATTGCGCGGCGGGATCCACAATGCGAGCCCGTCTATTGCTGCTTTTACATACAGTCCACTTCCACCAACCACAATTGCAGGTGGGTTGCGACCGATTATGTCTTCTATAGCGGCTTGGGCCAGCCTTTGATACTCGCCTACGCTAAACGGTTTCGCTGGGTCTGCCACGTCGATGAGATGGAATCGAGCCAGCTTACGTTCATCGGCGGTCGGTTTGGCTGTGCCGATGTCCATTCCCTGGTATACAGCCATCGAGTCCGCCGAAACAATCTCGCCGCCGATTCTGGACACCAACTCGATGGCGGTTGCTGTTTTACCGACCGCAGTCGGCCCGACTATAGCAATGACCCTTGGCCGCACTCTTTGTTTGTCCACCTGCGCCGCGGCGTCCTTAGCGCACACAGTATAACATGAGTACTGCGCATCGACAACCGGTTGACTCTCTGATACGGGTTATGTTCTCGTTTGCGGAAGTCGGAATTTCTAAAAACTGCCCTATCAAAGTCTACAATATCTCCCAGTATTTGTACTGGGTTGACACGCGCGTATTCTGCTGTTAGACTGCGAGTGACAGCGGCGCGCATGATTAGCGCGTCCGAGCGCAAATTCGCGAAAGAGAGGGGAGTGAATTGCTATGAGGGGATGTTCCAGCAATGGGAATTCTCGGATCGGCGCGGTTCTTGTATTCTGCCTCGCATTGATCGTGTGTATTCCCGCTGCAGTCCTCGCAAATGTCTACGCCACCAAGCTCGAAGCAAGTGCACCTGCTTTTGCTCCTGGAGGCGGCGGCACCGTAACGCTGTCGTTCATTCTGAACGAGAATGCCGATAACGGTGTCGTTCTGAAGATCTACCGTGCATCTGGCGATCAGCTTGTACGTACGGTGAATCTCGGGCCCTTGACGCGGGGTGCCCACACTTGGGTTTGGGACGGCAAGAATGACGCCGGGACATTAGTGCCGCTCGGCGAGCCCTATTACTTCACTGTGACTGCGTCCGACGACGGTTATTCGGAATGGACCCCGATCATTGACGAGACGGTCACGGACCGGTGCAAGTACTACAGTCCGCGCGGAGTTGATGTCAACAAGGACCCGCGCAGCAAATACTACGGCAGGATATACGTATCCGAGGCGTATCCTTCCGGAACCAACCAATGGAGCGGTTCGCCGAAGGTGACGGAGGATGGAATCTATATTCTCAACGCCGATGGTACTGATGCCGTAGGGCAGGGCGATCACGCTCGTACGGGTGGAGTGACCTGGGTCTTGAGCTCGTACAGCCCTTGGCGGTGCACAGTAGGTCCTGACGACTGCTTGTATGTCTGTGACGATCACGATTCTCATCCTGGTTTGTGGGTTGGTGATCCCGATTTTCTTAGCGCGCAGTCGATTCTGGATCCAGCAGGTGCGGACACCAGCGGTCTTACTTCGAACCACGGCGACATACTGGGCGTGATTGTTGAGGGCATCGGTCCTGATAGGGTTATCTACACCCTTGACGAGGACTATCCGGGCAATGTTGCGCAGAGAGGTAGCGTTTGGCAGTACAACGTAGGCAACAGCCAGCTGCCTTGGTGGGGAAAGCCCGATGCTATTCCCTACAACGACAACTTTCCTGTCAACATAATGCAGAACACCTACCAGGACTTCGCAAAGGATTCAGAAGGCAACTGGTACATTAGTCAGAATAGAGCGGACGGAACCGACATATCGAGTATCATCAAAGTTGCACCTGACCAGTCGCTCTTGTTCCTGTCGCTTACAGATTGGGGCGGCCAGGATCCGCTTCGGCAGACATACGGCTTAGCGCTTGACGATGCTCGCAATAGGGTAGCGGTCTGCACATATAACAACGGTCGGTTGATCGTTACCGATAAGGACTTCGATTTGGAGCGCATGCAGGTTATTTCCCCTGTCGGAGTCTGGGCTGTGGGGTCCGGCGGGACGATCCTGCGATCTACCGACCGAGGCCGAACGTGGATAAACGTGACTTCACCGACCACCAATGATCTGAACGACGTCTACATGCGATCCTCGACCGTTGGGTATGCGGTTGGTAAGGCGGGCACGTTCATAAGGACCACGGATGGTGGCGCCACTTGGACTATTCCGAGCACGCCTGGTTCGCAAGATTTGAACTGTGTGAGAGC
>JARYME010000010.1 GCA_029907315.1 Armatimonadota bacterium
AACCACCGCTGTCCTTCTCCATTTGACCGCTGACCCTGCGAATAATGGCGGGCAAACCGTTGGGATGTGGTTCGAAGAAGCTCATCTTGCTTCCATACCACTGCGCACGTTCACATCCGCCAAAAGCCCCACGCCAGTTAACCGATACTCGGAAGGGATGACCGCGGTCGGTCTTGAAGAAAGCGGTTTCGCACCAGAACGGGTTGTTGTAGCGGTTTGGGAAGTTGATGGGGTCTCCGTCGCCCCACCCCAGACAAGTAACTTCTACCAGCCGCTCGCCGGTCAGGCCGACAAGGAATGCCGTACAATGAGTTGGATACAGCATAGGCGGCAGTCCGTGGCGCCAGGTCGGTTTTCCGTTTTCATCGTACCAAAGAACGTGTTCCATACCGGCGTGCAGGTACTCAGCTTCGGCATAGTAGATTTCACCAAACTTACCCTCAGCGTACCACTTGCGTGCCGAAATCATTGCCTGGTGATAGTAGCTGGTCTCGGCCATCATATAGGTCAGGCCCGTCTGCTCGACTGTTTCCACAAGCTCGTGGCATTCCTCGAGGCTCATGGCAGCTGGCACCGCGCAGATAACGTGCTTGCCGGCTTTGAGACAAGCTACCGAGTGCCGTACGTGGTCCGGCGCACCGGTAAACACGGCTACTGCGTCTACGTTCTTGTCCTTTATCAGTTCTTCGAGCGAGTCGTATACGTTGTCGCATTTGAATCTGTTGCGAAGAGCCTCCCGCCTGTCGGGACGCAAGTCGGCAACAGCCGTCACTACACAATTCGGATGTTCCGACCAGTAGAATGCTGTTCCGAATCCGCCACCCACTACACCCATCCTGATTTTCTTGTCCGACGCCATTGCATCTGCCTCCTCACGCGATATCAACGTATCAGCGACTGCCAGGCCAAAGAGCGCGCCTCCGCTGGTCCGAAAAAATTCTCTCCTCGTCATGCGCAAACTCATTTACCCTGTATCTCCCTGGTTCGTCAACAGTGTTGACTGCCTATTTGCTTTGCCTCTCGATGCTGACGAGTTAACCTTGATGTTACTTCCAACCCAACAGTTCAGCAGCGTTGTCAAACATCACCTTTCGGAGCACGGCGCGCGCGTTTCCAATCCGCCTGGCCGCCGCAATAAGGGCTTTCAACTCCTCATAGAGATAATAAGTATAATTCGCCTCGACATCAGGCGGTTTCCTGTTGGTGTTCCAGGAATAGTCGCCGTCGGTGTAGTTTATATAGATCTCGCCTATGTGTTCGCGATAACCTCGAATCAGAGTTATGGGCAGGTCGCTGCCATATAGTACCCTATCCAATCCCAAGGTGCGAATCGCATACTCAATTACGTCGGGATTCATTACTGCGGCAATATCGTACCACACATTGGGCAAACCTACCAGAGCAGGAAGCGCACTTTGTGCGGTAGGAAGGCAAAATGAACGGCCAACGTGCGCCACTATGATTTTTGCGGATGGATAAGTATGCGAAAGGTCGATCAGGTCTCTGATATTATCTGGATCAGCAATACGCCCCTTCTTCGGCAGATGAAGCATAACGATGCCAGCCCGTCGGTTGACGAGCTCCAAGTGATGCCTGGGTACGACGTCGTAAACGCCGGGTTCTTCCTTGCCCGACAACACGAGATCGGGGTACGGTTTGACGCCGAGAAACCCTCGGCTAAACGCCGATTCGAGCATAGAAGCCGGGTAATCCGGTCTGCTAACGTATAGTGCCTTCGCATATTGGCTAAACCGCGAGGCACCGTCCAACACATATTCATTGTTACGTTCCAGGTCAACTTCTCGCAGGGGAATACCGAACGCCAGTACCCGAACCTCCAGATCCGGAAAAAGAGCCCGCAGGTAGCGCCACAAGTCCTCCCAAGACTGATCAAGTCCAACTTCGTACGCCCAGTTTTCCTTTTTCCTCTCCTCTGAAATAGGACCTATATGTTCGGCAAGCCCTATATGAACGTGAGCATCGATTACCGTACTAGGTAACCACGGCCGCAGCTCTTCGGTGTAAACTCTCTGATCGACAGGTCTGACTTCCAACTCCGCCCCTTCAATCGTACACAAGCATTAACGGCCCGAGGAATACCATCCCACTGGTCTTTCGTCCGCCGACGTTATCAAGCAGAAAAACATCAGTCCAACTGATGGGATAGTGCACTATGCCGTCCGCAGGACCTCCCCAGAAACCTGCTTGGGACCCCGTCATCGGTGCACTAAGGCACCTCCATCCACGGAAATCTATTCGTCCCAAATCCGGCTGGAACGTCTGGTGCTGAGAATCCACAAATCTGAGCCTGGCGAAGCATCCAACTCCATCGCCCTTTACCCAAATCTTTGCTAAGGCCGGCTTGCCGTCTATCCGAATAGGCAACTTCGGTGATATCCGAACAAACCGCCAACCCTTATCGAAACTATACCGGAGTTCAACACACCGGGTTAGTGACAGGTCCGAACAGGAAGCGTAACTCAGCGAGGCATAAGCCGGCACCGATGGATCGCCGTCAAGCTCGCACGCATAGTTCTCTACCGCCTCGCCTGGTGAACCGCCGTCAAAGGTTTCCACTATAACGCAGCGCTTCTTCGAAACTCTAAGCAGTTCGCCGCCTTTGTCGCTACGGATTTCGAACGCAAAGCCGAAAGCTCCTTTCGGCTGGGTCATAAATGGCAGGGAAACCAATTCCTGCTTGCCTGGCGTTAGCTTGAGCGGAATTTCCAGCAAGGTAAACTCTACGCCCTCCGCTTCACGAAGGATCAGCTTTGCCCGCGAAGCACAAGCACTTGGAGGAACGGAAACAAGAACGACCACCCCATCGCCAATGGGAGGCATTATATCCGCGCTGAGACAATTGTCTGTTCTGAGACACAGTAATCTCTCGAGCGGCGGTGTCAAACCCTCCGCCGATAGCCTTATGTGGATCTTGGGACTTTCGTCAGTCCAGACATAGGGTATGTCGACTTGAATACGACCAGCCATCTTAGGGGTAGGAATACTTTCGAGCTGGGAAAACTCGCCGGGCACGCCTGGGCCGGACACGGTCAGCTTCGCACTCTTCACGGAGCTTTGGGAAGTTAATCGAAGTATCTGCTTGCTTTTTCGCCAGACAACCTCAGCTGAAACCATCCAACCAGCCTCTAAGGACCACCGTCTACTTCGCTGCAGGGGGACCACGTATGTAACAGAGCCGGACAGTTCCAAACTCAGCGCACCTTCTGATACCTTCACGCGCTTCCTCTCACCCAGCAATGAGACCAACTCAAAATCGGACACGTCCACAGGAAGACGGACTGTGTGCTTCTCACCGGTTGTCCAAGCCGCTAAACGACAATCATCTCCCTTTTTGAAAAGCACTAGGTAATCACGCTCGTCAGACCCCAAAGGCAGTCGTGCGGCAAAGGTGTAACCAGCTAGTTCGCGTGCCAGCGTCTGCATCGCCACATAGGCAGGCTTCGGTCTGCCGTCAAGATAAACAGTACCAAAATGATGCTCTCGCTCGTTGGGGTCTGGACCATCGTCGCGCCAGTCGTACCATATGGAGAGCCGAACATCATTAATCAAGTTCACTATAAACATGCGGACAAGGTATTGGGCCTGACGCTCGACACTGAACCCACCGACCGAGGAATACCCCCATTCGCCGCTGACTATAGGAATGTCTCTGTCAGCTGGTTTGTACTGGACGATTATTTGGCGCATTGCTGAGTAGTAGCGCTCCGCATCCTCCGGAATCGAACACCCGTAGGGATGTAAGGAGACAGCATCTACGTATTTGAGCAGCCCACGCTCGCAAACTGCCTTCATAAACCCAACATCCCAACCAGACAACGCAGGTGCCAAGATTGTGCACCCAGGATCAGCGCTCTTCACAGCGCGGGACACAAGTTCAGCCAGCTTGACGTAATGTTCAGGGTTTGGATCCGGTCGCCAAAACTGCGCCAGATTCGGCTCGTTCCAAATCTCCCAAATTACCCCGCGGCCTCGAAAGTGTCTGGCAGCCGCGGCAGCGAAGTTCGCAAATGCCTTCCTTGCCTCCTCGGTGCGAGGCGCAAGCCCGCGGTCGTACAGAGGATTGCCGTAATCAAGTATGAAAAGTGGTCGAATACCACGGGCCGCAAGTGAATCAACTAGCTCATCGTAAGCTGTAAAATCATATGTGCCACGTTCTTTCTCGACGACGTGCCAATGGAAATCCATTCTGATGAACCGGAACCCCGCCTGCGCGATTTGTTCAACTTGTGAGTCCTCGCGACCGGTAAAATGAATGTTTACGCCCAAGCAATCAGGAATGACGGGATTCGGTAGTCCGTGCGAGGCTGAAGACGCTATTGAAGCCCAGATAAAGATCACGACTAACGCACCAACCTTGCGCATTACAGCATTTCCTCAGAAGACCAATTTCCCTCGTGCCAAAGTTCGCCGGGCATTACACCAAGAACGACACAAAAACGGCCCCAATCAGGCTCTTCAGAACGCACAGCTTCTGCGCGCGGTATTGAGCGCTCCACCCTGCAAAGCCACGAAGCTGCGCTCGGTCAAAAAGCTTGGGGCCGCACACACGTATCCCATTTAGGGACAAAACCCATCTACCAAAGGCTTCGCTCTCCGACTAATGACCCATGATTACTGCAACACAACTAGAGTGCTGCTGCACGTTCCGTTTCGTAAGCTTGTGACGTGGTTTTTGTCCCTTCCCGCCTTCCGTAGTAGCGTTCTTTGACCTGCCACATGAAGCTCACTATCTTTGCTTCACGAGAAGCATCTATGAACCCGTCATAATCCACACTGAGGAACGGAATGTTCCCGTGTCTGCGACGAAGGGCGTGAGATAGTGCTGAAACGGTATTGCCCGGCATACAGTTGAACGGAATTACACTTACTATACCGGCGAGTCCTCGTCGTGCGAAGTCCTCGCTCTTGCCCATCGAGCATATAGCCTCACCGCCAAAATTGTAGTTGACGTAAATTGACCCGTACTCGATGAGCTCACGCGGACCTATGTCGTCATATCCGTCCAAGAAAGGCAGCGCTGCTTGGAACAGCGCGTGCTCGTCCTTCTCAGCCAACCTGCAATTGACTACTCTCGAGATTAGCTCCTTGATTTCCTGAGTGCTGAAGCCGCAGTCCCTAAGCCGGTCAACTGAAAGCATTTTGCCGAGGTAGTTTACATATGTAAAGAACTCAGTAGGCGGTGCCAGCCACGTTTCTGCACCCTCTGCCTCTAATTTGCGCAGGATGTCCTGGTTTGCACCATCGTGAATTCGGACGTAGAACTCGCCCACCACACCGACTAACGGCCGGTCCTCGTTGCGCTTGGGGATTCTCGCGAAGTCCTCTTGAGCACGCCTTAAAAGCTCTCGGAACTCCTCGAGGTGACCAGTGCCGACAAGAGCAGCGAACTTCCGCGACTCAAGTCGCTTCTTATGTTCGGGAATCATCTTTTCCAGCTGCTGCACGTAATGACGATACACAGCCTCGGCCTGGCCCTTGTTGATTTCGTATGGGCGGACTCGACACATCATTTTGAACAGCAAGTCATTTGTCACAAAGCCATCGAAGGCGATAAGAGCAAACATTGTACCAAGCCCACCGTGCTCGCTAATGGCACCCAAAGTGACTATGTCGACATCTTCCAGACCCATTTTGTCGAGGATCCGCCTCTGGAGCATACTGTACATTCCGAATCGGCAAGGGCCCTCCGAGTTACCTTGGAAAAAAGCCTCGCCGCGAGGATCGAAGTCCGGTTGATTAACGCGGTAAAGCATATCCTCAGTGGTCATAAGAGCCGGCAAACATACGTCCTCGGAAATCACTTCTCTGGCAAGGTTCAAGCCGATATCCGGAGAGCGCGGGAGCACTTCCGCATTAATCCCGTAAGCCCTCATAGCCGCAGCTAGTATCCGAGCACTTTCACAAGCGTACGGTATCCACAGCTTACGGTCTCCGAGTTTGGTGATGGCAGTGTCGGTGGTCCGTATTGTCTGAAACTCCTTAGTGTAGCGCTTGGTAGCCGTGTCGGCGAAGGCTTCGATCCGCGTGATAACTCCCGCGTCTGCAGTGTGCTCATCTATCTGCATGATGTAGCACGGCTCGCCAATTTCGTCCTTGAAAAACGGGTTCCCAAATGAGTCAGGTCCACAACCGAAATAGGTCAAAACCACCGCGCGAAGCCGCAGGTCTTGTCTTATCAGCCTGGCCGCAGCAAGTTTCTTTTGGATCTGGCGAGAGTATGCGTTTGGCCAGACATCCGAAATATCCACAGCGTCCAACGGCAAGAAATCCTGGGGTATAGCCAATATACCCAGGTCCTGAATCTTCTTACCGATATCCATGTTGAGCGCTGGATCCCACAACGTATAGGGACGCCCAACAACTACAAAGGCTACGGCATCCTGGGGCAAGCTCCGAAGCACTTCGGCAGCCCTTGCCTCCACGCGTTTTCTGAACTCTTGCAACGTGCGCCAGCCGACTTCAAAAGCGGCCCGGGATTCCTTCGCGGGTACACCCAGTTCCTTTCCTACTTGTGTAAAAACATTGCGCAAATGCCTGACTCCTCGTTTGAAGTGAAGTCTCGGCGTAAGATATTTGATGCCCCGTTCAGCAACACCGACTGCGGAGGCAATCACCTCAGGAGCAGCTTGCAGGTAAGGACAGGTTTGGGCTTGTCGCAGGTTAGGGTTGGGTTGTTCCGTCGAGTAGACTCCGGGTGCAAATATTACGTCCACGCCCTTTTCGATCAGGTTCATGTAGTGGCCGTGGGCGACTTTAAACGGGAAGCAAGGCTCACCAACCGCTACCTCCAAACCCATTTCGATGATGTGCTTGTTGGTAGGATCGCTCGGAACTACTTCGAAACCCAGCTCTCCAAAGAACGCCGCATACAGAGGGTAGTATTCGGAGAACATCAATCCGCGCGGTATACCGATTCGCAGATTCCTTGAGGCGCCGCGCTCACGATTGCTGCTCTGCGTTGGTTGGTAAGCCTCCATCAACATCTTCTCGCGCTCAGCGAAGAGATCTGGCAGCCCCTCACCTAGGTTCTTCTTGTGAACAGCGCTGAATCTCTCGCACCTATCGTTGTAGTAGTACTTGGGACCTCCCTCCAGTTGGAAAGTGTTTACGTCGCACCGATTCGGACAACCCTTGCACTCAAACGAAGTAACCTGGTATCTGGATTCAGCTATTTGGTCAAAACCCCTAAAGCGAGACTCCTGAACATCGGAAAGATAAGCAAGCCGAGCAGCACCAACAGCACCCGTGATGTGAGGATAAGGCGGAACGATTATCTCGCGGCCCAAGACGGTTTCAAAAGCCGCCACCATTCCTTTGTTAAAGGCCACGGCACCTTGGAAGGCAATTTTCTTGCCGATATCCCTGCTTCCCACATTCTTGTTCAGGTAATTCTTGACGCTCGCGAGACATATGCCGGCAGCCAAATCTTCGACAGGCACGTTGTTCTGTTGGTAGTAGACCATAGCAGACTCAGAAAACACGGTGCACGTCCAGTCCAAGTCTGGCGGTCGCGTGTTCCTCAAAGCCACATCGCCAAATTCTTCCAATGGGATGCCCAATCGTTCGGCCTGCTTTTCCAAGAACGCACCCGTTCCTGCTGCGCAAGCTTTATTCATTTCGAAGTCGATGATGGTGTCACCATCCAAACGTATGTATTTTGAATCCTGACCGCCTATCTCGAAAACGGTATCAATATCGTCAGCATACGACAGTGCACCGCTTGCTTGCGCAGTAATCTCGTTCTTTATCAAGTCGGCCCCAATGTAATCCCCGGTCAGATAGCGGCCGCTTCCCGTAGTGGCCGCCACTATTGTTTCTATTTCCAGCTCTTGACTGACTATCTGCTCGTGGATTTTCGTCAGCGTGTCTCGAACCGCGGAAAGCGGATCGCCGTTAGTACGCCGATAATAGCTAGCCAGGACAACGAGGCGGCCATCGATCTCGGTAACAAGTGCTGCTTTGGTGCTCACCGATCCTATATCCACCCCGAGTCCCGCCCTTTTGACTCGCACGCCACGGAGTTCACCTGCTGTAGACCAGTATCTCCACGTCGGAGACGACCCGTCAGGCTTAGCTGCGTGCCATTCGCTGTGAAGCCTTATGGGCTCGCATCCGGGATAGTCTATAGGCTTCGCGATCTGGCGCTCCAAGCGAGCGATCGCATCGTGCAAGTCGACTACGGATTCGGCGCGCATTGCCGCACCTATGGCGCCGAGAGTTCGGTTATGCTCAGGAACGAAGAGCCTACCCCCTAATCCCAGTTCCTCAGATAAGTACTTGACCGCTGCTGGATTTTCGGAGACACCGCCAATAAATGCTACCTTGTCTCTGAACTCTCGTCCGCGAGCTATTGCAGATCGATAGTTGCGGGCTATTGCCTGGTGTACCCCAGCCGCGATTCGTTCGCGCGGAGTCCCCTTCTGATAGAGATGCACGATGTCACTTTCAGTAAAGACAGCGCATCTGCCGGAAAGAGTGGCGGGGCTGGAAGCCTCCAGTGCGACCTTTGCGAATTCCTCAATAGAACCGTAATTCAGCCTCCTGGCCATGTGGTCGAGGAATGAACCGCTTCCGGACGCACACTTGTTGCCCAAGTTAGACTCTTCGACTAGAAGGCGGCCGCTCGCGGGATCGCGCTCGAACAGTATGTACTTTTGCGCTTCGCGGCCCATTTCTATGACGGTGCGAACCTCCGGGTATAGCCAGCCCACCGCCGCAGCCAGAGCGTTGGGTTCGTGCACCGCATCAGCGCCGATAAGATCGCTCACCGAAGGCGCACCTGCACCTGTAACACCGCATATTACATTGCGTTCGCCGATCAATCTTGCTGCGGTTTCCAGCGTTTCCTTTACGCGCCTGAGGGGCTGTCCCAAAACGCGCAGTATGTCAAGACATTCTATGCTCTGATCTTCTCGTATCAGAACGGCTTTTATGGTTTCTGAGCCGATATCAAGCCCTAAACGAATCGACATTTTACGTCGTCCTCCCGTATCGTTTCAGGCAAAGATCGCCCACTGAGTAGACTCCGGTTCCAGCCGATCCAGTACGACAGTATATTGTGCTTGCCGGAATCGGTCAAGCCAAATGAAGGAACTTGATACCTAGAACCGATAAATAGAGTAATAATTGATGTCAATCGCTAGCCCCGCTTGCCGCGATGCAGTGATTGGGCGAGTCGGAGCACGGTCTGAGGCGACGACAAATATGCCCAAATATATAGAGGAGCTTGTAAGCCAACAGATTCGCAGGTCGGAGCTCGCTCGGAAACGAGAAATCGACGCGGGCCTGCCGTGTCCTACTCCTGTGGTCACGATTTCACGCACTATGGGCAGTGGCGCCAGAATAATAGCACGCAAGCTAGCCCAGGATCTCGGGTGGAGCCTGTGGGATAGGGAGCTGCTTGACGCTATTGCCCAAGACGCTGAAGTCTCCCAACGCGTCGTAGAGGCGTTCGACGAGAAGGCCGTGTCGGAAATCGAACTTCTGGCAAGATCGGCGCTTGGAGATTATGAGTCGGCTGGATTCCTATATGCCAAGCATCTTGCGAAAGCAGTAGCAGCGGTTGCTAAGCTCGGCAACGCTGTTATCCTTGGACGCGGGGCAAATTTTCTGCTTCCGGATGCGCTTTCCATACGCATCGATGCATCGTTCGAACACCGAGTCCAAAACATGATGACATACGAAAACCTTACCCGCCAGCAAGCTGAGGCGAAGCTGAAGGCATCGGACAAGGAGCGCCAAGAGTTTCTTGTGCGCATGTTTGGAAAAGAACGTGTAGAACGTGCCCACTACGACCTGAGTATATGGATGGACCGGTTCTCCACAGATGATGCAGTCGAGATAATAAAGACTACTGTGCGTGTGTGGTGCGCACGACAGAGAAGCAGGCAACCTGCAGCTGAAAAAGCTTGATAATCCGGATGCAACCAACAAGGGATTGCAGCCAATAGGGAACTAAGTCGGCATCACTCAAAACCGCGCGCGAGGCATTCAAATACTTCAGGTATGGTCTCCCGCTGAACTCTCACCGTCCTATCCGCGATTCTCTCGCCTCCCAGCCTTGAAAGCACCGCATCAGCGATGTTGGCGTAGTTATATGTTATGTCCAACGTGAAAGGACCAGTCCATTTCAAGGGCTTGAAATCACCAAGACGCTTGGCGGCCGCTGCAGCCTTGCTCCTTATCAACTCTCTGGCGGTGGAAGGGTGAAGGCAAACTGCACAGTGTCTGGATACACCTGTCTTTACCACTGCTGTCTCCAAATCGCCTACAATGCTACGCGCCTCGTCGCAAGCTGCCTGATCGCCCGACACGAGTACGAGCGGAACGTCAAAGTATCCCGCCAACAAAGCGAAACCGCCAATTTCTCCGATCTCGCGACCGTTGAGACGCACCTCAAATATGGTGCGATTGTTCATTGTATGGCTCATAACACCGCAAGCAGTCCCAGCCTTGGCATGGGCACCAACAAAGACCATCGCGTCAAAGTCTGGTCCTAAGCCGTAGGGAAACGGCATTGAGCTCCCACGAATTAGTACAGCTGCAGGATCAAGTTCGGAAGGGTTCATCGTTAAGCCACTAGCGTGAAAATCTCTCACAACGAACTCTGTGAAACCCCCTTCCCGCAAGCCTGCGATCGCCGCGTTTGCATCCTGTGCCATGGCAGCCGGGCCGAGTTTTTGCTCCTCATCCCAAGAAACCGTGCCTGTGGTACCTTCGTAATCGCAAAGAATGAAAGCCTTCATACTGCTCGTTTTCTACTCCCGAGCAGATATTACCTGCTAGCAAGGCTAACCCAGGCAGGTATATTTGCGCACACCAGACAAAACACCATTGGGATGCGATGATTATGAATGGCTCAAGGGTCAGCACGATAATCCTAATCATCATATCAGCACTCACGAATAACGTCAGCGGGGCGGCTTTGTCCGTACCGAAATGGGATTGTCCACCGAACGATCGTAAATGGTCTTCCGCAGGGCTGAGACGACTGGAGCGCTCCTACTGGCTGCACGCGTCTCTGGGCGCCAGTCTGGTCAAAGGCTATTGGGCAAAAGACGCGGCCGTGAGCCACATCCCCCTGCAGTGCGAAATCAATAACGCCGCACGCATATTGAGGACGTACTATGCAGCTTCTAGGCTGTATTTGATCTACCACAACGAAATCGCCATAAGGGAATTTGCAGCGATACTTAGTTACTGGAAGGAAGCCTGCGAGGACAACGTAGATATTATCCCGACGTTCGTGCTAGTCAGCTACGACAAGACTCACAGCCAGGTCTTTTCCAGCCAAGAGCTCAGACAAGTATGCGAAGCCGTAAAAGCACTCGGATTCAAAGTGGCCGCCGTTTACGATGTTCTCCCCAACAGAAATCAGGGTGAGCTGCTGCAGATACTTGCGGACGAGTTTCCCTCGGGGCTTATTCGCCTCGGTATCCAACCCGGCGAAGAAGTAACAACACCATTTGTGGGAGCGGTCCAAGATACGTGGTCGGCAATGTGCTACGGGAAAAGCAACACCGACTGGTACTGTCCGGGCTTCGGAGCAGAAACACTGCACAAATGGATAAAGGCTCGTAACGCTCAGACAGCCTCCA
Organism: Armatimonadota bacterium; assembly: GCA_029907315.1. Lineage (GTDB taxonomy): Bacteria > Armatimonadota > UBA5829 > UBA5829 > UBA5829 > CALJES01. The sequence goes on from JARYME010000010.1 coordinate 11,619, forward strand.
TTGCCTGGGACTTGGTGGCGGTCGCCTGGGATTATGAGGCAACTCAACGCGGCGAGTATCCCGGGTATGACGATGCCCGCAAGAATATGCCCTTACCTGCGGGGCGAAACAGACTGGCAGCGCGACTAATTCTAAGCTGTGCCGAGAAAGCAGTGCTGAGGGGATTCAGCTCAGACCTGCTTATAATTGAGGCGAACTCCAGAGGAGGGAAACGAGATCCAGCAGCGCAGACGCTTTACGAGTGCCTCAAAAGAGGAAAGCCATACACCGGTTATTTTGCAAAACCCCTTGACGAGATTGCGTCAATCTACCGAGACCTTGCAAACGGAAGACTGCCCTAGAAAGCTGTTGGGAAGTGTTACTCCGCTTTGATAATGAGAGGCATCTTTCTGGCGATGTCTGTAGGTTCAATTGGCGAAGATTGACGTATGACCTTCGCCTCCGCTCGCTTTCCCGCTATACGAACTATTTCGACCTCAGCCACAAGATCTCCACCACGGTACACACCGTATCGGTCGCCGACCTTTGCCGAAGTCGCATCCGGCAGCTCTATTAGAATGGTAGATTCCACCGGAACGGCAGCAACTGTAGTCGAAGACGGCTGAAGAGGATTGAGAGGCTGAGTCAACTTCGAAGGCGAGTTACTCGGTACATTCTGCCCCGGAATGCTCGAACATAGCGTCCCCAACTTTTCGACCAATCTACGGACCGCGACGTCTGCAGCCCTGCCGACCAAGGTTTCACGTACTCCCCTTAAGCTGTAACCTCCAGCCCCGATTCTCCAGTCGCCTGCTATGCTCACTACCGCCGCAGTCTTCAATCCGCTCGCACTACCGCCCACAGTTATCGAAGACTTCAGTAAGCCCGTTGCAGGATCTATAATTTGACCATTAATATCCACGGAAGCACGAGCGTAATCGCCCAGTGTCAAGGACTTGTAACCAACAATGCCTTGGGCGTCTTTTACCTGGATTCTCGCGCTGAGCTCCAAAAACGCTGTGGCGCCGAGCAACTCGTTATCGGGCACCCGAGTGTCAGGTCTAACCCCGGGAAGCGAGCGTTCTTCCTGGATGTGACGCATGCGCTCACCGCGGACAACCAAAGTCCAACCATGTTTGAGAAGTTCCTCCTCGATCATTGCAGGCAGCCAGTCTCGAACTTGGTCGCTATAATCGCCTGACACTCGGAGCTCCATGACAGCCACGCGCTTGGCGGGTATGTCGACGGCTGTTTGCTCAGCCAACAAGCTGGTCTGAATCAGCAGCACAAGCCATGCAGCAAGCAATACCGCTGCAAAAATTCTCGTGTACACGGTCATCACCTCTCCTGGTAATCGGCATCGACATGCTTATCTGACGCAGGAGACGCAGGAATGTTTCCCGCCGACCAACGCACACCCCAAAGGTGCGGAAAGAGATCAGGCTGCTTTTGCGTTTCCTTTTGAAGAGCGGAAGTCGACTCCGGTAAGACGGTCGTGTTCTTCGTAGACCGGTACTAGGTCGCCGCGGCTCATGAGGCGCTTGAGAGCCTCCACGACAGTGGGGTCCATCGTCCTACCTGCACTTCTGTTCAACTCGCTCAGTAGCTCTTCTTCAGACATTACATCGCGATATGGTCTGCGCGAACGCATAGCGTCGAAGGAATCAGCAACAACCAAGATTCGCTGCAGGAGAGGCTGTTCTTCCGGTGGAAGTCCCGCAGGATAACCCTTGCCGTCTATGCGCTCGTGGTGGTGTTTGATAAGAAACAGAACTTCAGGAGCCAAGCCAAGTGGCCGACATATCTCCTCGCTGACTATGGGATGCCGCCGCATTGTTTCCCACTCTTCTGCGGTGAGTCTGCCGGCCTTCCGCAGAATAGCGTCGGGCACGCCTATCTTACCGATATCGTGAAGCTGGGCAGCACTCCGGAGAATCTCTATGCTCTCATCCGGAACGTTCAGCTCCTCAGCAATTAAAGAAGCAACCTTCATCACACGCTCAGAATGCCCGCGGGTGTATTCGTCGCGAGCTTCCAGACTTGCCGCAAGGCTTTGGAGAGTGCGCAGGAACGATTTTTGGAGGCTGGTATAAAGTCGGAGATTAACTATGGCGGCACCGGCTATCGCTGCGAAGATCTTCAGTATATCCAGAGCATCAGGAGCGAAATCCTCCGTAGGCGCACTCCAGACAACAAGCGCTCCGAGAACAGACACCTCGTTGTCGGCACTCGACGACTGCCACTGCAGAGGAACAGCAATGGCGTGATGGTTATCCCGCTCGAACGCGTTATTATCGGACTGGGCTTGGTCTGCACCAGGTTTCGATGCCCTAACAACAAACTCCTTGCCAGTGCGGAGAACCCAGTTTGCATACGAACGAATAAGCGAATCAGGCGGCGCCTCAGCCTCAGATCCACCTTCGGCGGACAAATGGAAAGCCTCGCGCTCCAGTTCGCCAGTTTCCTCATTGATTAATAGAAGCTCTCCGCCTTGTGCGCCCGTCTGAGTTACCGCAGACTGCACGACGTGAACGGCGAGTTCGTGCACGTCGCGAAAACGGGTGAGTTTGGTCCCACATTCGAGAATAGCCTGCAGGTACGATCCGCGTTCGGAAGCCAACTCGTCTTGAGAACGCACTTTGGCCACATAGGCAGCTACCAACGCTCCTAGTATGAGACCTACGCTTCGTATCGCCAACGTGTAGCCCACAACACTCAAGGACGAACCCGATGCGCTTCCCACATAGAGAACAGCCAGTGCATTTGCGGAAAGAACTACGGCTGAGTCATACACCAACTTTCGCAGGCTGGCATACGAATACCCGGAGGAAACCAAGACAAACCAATAGAGAAGCCATATAATCGATCCCGACTTTGGACATGCAGCCAGTAATAGTGTGATTGCCAACGTGTCCACGATGCGGCATACGTCTGAAAGACGCCGTCCGCATTTGGCAAACTTTGTGTCGTTATGCAAGCAAAAAGTTACAAGCGCATTGTAAATGACGAGTGCAGTCGAAAGAACAACGGCCAGACGCGCGGAGATCTCGTCAGCGACAACCGCCGCACCGAAGATTAATACCAACCAACGCAGCCAAGTTATGAGTTTCTCAGCGCGACGTTTCTTTTCCATACCAGATCCTAACTGGAGGCTTAAAGCCAAAGGAAATCCGCCAATTTGTTATTCCGCAACGTGTGCCGGTTTCGCTATTGGAGTCCGGGCATTTTCAGCTTCCGCAGCCAGGTGATGTCTACAGATGGGTCGGGGTTGAATGTAGTAGACTTGTCGGTCGAAATTGTATCTGCACTCACGGAGCCTTTGATGCTCGTGACTCCCTTGACGTTGATAACACCTGTACCAGCCGTGTTGTGGCAGTAAAGCACAGCTTCTACGTTTGTCGCCGTGGCTTCGATCGTAATCTTTTTTGTTGAAATGATAGCCAGACGAGAACCCGAATTGGCAGCTGTGAGGTTGCCGTTGATACTGACGTCGTCAGTGGCAACGATAGTATAGACCCCGTTGTAAACCCCCTTTATCCAAACCTTGCCGTATACAAGAGCTATCCCTTTGCCTCCTGGATACCAGATGGGGTTGAAAGTAACGTCAAACCAATAGACGTAGTCGGCAGCTGTGTAGAAGTAGTAATTGAGGTCGATGTCTGGAAACCGTATTGGCGGACTGCTTGGATACCGCGGTAAGACCGTCCCTGAGCAGGTGATGGTGGTAGTCGCCCACGCACCGGTAGTAACGTTGTTCGACGGGCTATTCAGTCTCACTTCGCCGTTTGCACGAATGCCGCGACCGGTTCCGGTGCTGATATTGGCTTCACCATCGATAACGCTGCTGTTCTCGCACCGAGCGTATTCATATGGAAGTAAGCCCAGTATAACGCGCCGGATGGTGTACTTGTCGCGGCCCACCGTGCCAGTAGAAGTAACAAGAACAGTCGACCTGTCGCGGCTGCCATCATCGACTGCCGTTACCTGAAACGAGCCCGTTCCCAACGTCACGGTCTCCGAGAGCGGTAGATGGGCGCCATCGTAGTGCAACCTCCAGAAAACATAGTCCACGCCCGCTTCAGCCATATTGTACGCACTCTGGAACCTGCGCAACGAGTCTTCTTGAAAGAACCTGCTGCTGGCAAATCGAAGAGTTGCCAGCCCCAAGATCATACCGACCATTAATGTAGTCAAGGCAAGAACGTATGCTGCACCGTACTGTGTTCGGGCCACACGTCTGGCTACACAAATCGTTCTATCTGTCTTCGTTTTGTGCAACCCAGATGTTCCGGCGGGTTCAAACACTGCAATGCTCAATTCGTGTTGCGCAAGCATACGAGTCGGGTGTGGCTGACCTGTTGTTCTGCACGACCAATCATGTAGCTCGACACCACGGTAACGCTGACGACGGGTCTAGTACCACTTGAGTCCACAGAAAACTTTATGGACTTTATACCCTCTGTTCGCCCACGAGTCGTGTTGTAGTACATACTCCAAGAAACGTCGGGCACGACGCTCGCCGGAAATCCGGACCAGGTCATCGTGCCCGCCCAAAGTACGTTTCCCGCACGATAGTAGCTACCAGTGGAATCGGACAGATAGAACACTATCCAAGACCCACTTCGAAATCCAAAGCCTCCACCGGACCAAACAGGCGCATATACCTTGGGATACGGCGAATCGAGGGGAAGATTGACCGCGATCGCATCGTTTGGTGTGAACCGCGTCAAGAGCTCCACCCCTGTCGCCTGTGACAGATACTGGCACAGTCGTGAGCAAGCTTCCGCGGCAGTCGCCGTGGCTTGGGAAAGTCCTTGTCCGCGTTCGTATTCGCGGGCAATAGTAAAGTAAACACCGCAAATCCCTGACAGTACAACAACCGTGACGGACGATGCAACCAAGAGCTCCGCGAGTGAAAAACCACGATTGCAACTATTTGCGGGCGATGAGCGTCTCATAGGTTATCGTCCGGGTGCCGCCACCCTCAGGCCAAGAAACTCGAACAACCACCCTATACAAGTCGGTCTCGTCTGCAGTAGGGTAGCCCGACACCGTTGTAACAACTGAGTTGCCCTTCGGCAAAACTGGGTCGCTGGCTGTTCCCGCCTGCGCAGGGAGGGAACTGACCGGCATTGATCTGAGTTTTTCGATTCGGTTCTGCGCTACGGCTCGCCCTACTGAAAGCAGCGCTGCTCTGCGGTGATATTCTCTTGCAGTGCCGCTGGTGGCAACAACTGCTAGCAGTCCTATGGAGAGAAGAGCCGCTGCTGCCAGGACTTCAACAAGCGTAAACCCGCAGCGGCGAGTGCGCAATCCTCTGGTAACCAGGATAGTAGGCGGCAACATCAGTACACACGATGACCCGGGTCGTTCGAACCCAGCAACTAATGAAATCCCGCAGCGGGGCTGACCAACCGTCTACGGATCATCAGCCCCGCTCTTCGCGACTTTTGCTTTCAGCAAGCTGCTACATTACCACGAGCTATATGGCGTACCGTCCAAGGCGTTACCGGTAGCGCTGCTGGTCACCTTGCCTACGTTGGGCGCCGTGGTCGAATAGTTGAATGCCGATCCTGAAATGGGGTCGTTCGGAACCTCTTGTAGATAAGGCCCATGCCAATCCGCGGCGTTGATGCTGACTTCATTACCAGAGGAGTCGAGCCCTTTGGCAGGAGCAGATGTAGCTGCCAAGTCTGAGAGCGTCTTCGGATAAGCCCCTGTATCCGTGTAGAACAGCCCAATGGCATTCCTAAGCAGCTTCAAATCGCTCCGGAGTGCCGACTCTTTACTTCTCTTACTGGAATCCATGAATTTCGGCAGCACGATCGCTGCCAGGACGGCAAGGACGACTATCACCACAAGCAACTCTACCAAAGTGAAGCCGCGCCGCCTTACTCTTGGCATTAGATTGCTCATCCTGACGAACCTCCCCTTTACTACTATGTGCCGTATACCACCGGCTGTGGCTACTTGACTCCGCCCACTAGCGAATAAATGGGAACTATAATCGATATGGCTATGAATCCCACCACAAACCCCAAGACAACTATCATCACAGGCTCTATAACCGACGTGAGCGCCTTGACCTTGGCGTCCGTTTCGCGAGCGTAAAGCGAACAAACGTATTCAAGCATAGAGGGCAGCTCGCCTGTTTTCTCGCCGCTCGCAACCATTTGCAGAATTAGCGGTGGAAATACCCCCGCTGACCTCAAGGCCTGGGACGTTGTAGTGCCTTCGGCTACGTCCTGTTTGGCTTTCAGTAATGCTTGCTCTACAACGTGATTATCGGCAGCTGCCGCTGAGGTCTCTAGGGTTTTTACCATGGGCACACCGCTAGCAAGCAGTGTTGCCATTGTGGCTATTGCGCGGCTCAGTACTATCTTGTGTACTATTTCGCCGATCAACGGCAGGCGTAACAGAAGAGCATCGACTGTTGATCTGCCACGCTCGCTTCTCAAATACCGCCTACCTAAGTAGTATCCCAACGCAACTGCACCCAGAAACCAATACCAATCCGCTAGGACCGCATGGCTGACCCCCATCAACATTTTTGTAGTCCAGGGCAGCTTCGCACCCATCTGGCTGAACAACTTCATGAAGCGCGGAAGAATGAAGGTAACCATAGCCAGCACGGTGACGACCGATATTGCCAGGACTACGATAGGATATGCCAAAGCCGACTTGACTTTGCGTGATATCTCAGCTGAGTTCTCCAGATACGCTGCCAATCGCCCCAGAGTTTCTGCCAGGCTGCCGCCGGCTTCCGCTATCCGCGACATCTCAGCAGCAAGCGCAGGAAACACTTTCGCCTGGCGCGCGAACGCATCGCTCAGAGCCATCCCGTGGCTTACGTCTGCGGCCATCTGCTCAAGGGATGCTTTAAGCGCCTGCGAACGTGTTTGCTCAGCTAAACCTTGCAGACTCTCGACCAACGGCACCCCGGCGCGCACGAGTATACTCATCTGGCGAACCACCGATGCGACTTCGTCGGTAGACGGTCTCTTGCCGACAGACCTGCGGCGTGAGTACACCGGCGGAGCGGCGCTCTGATCAAGGTTACGGGGCGTTTGGTCTAGGCGCTTAGCCGAAGCCCTACGTGAATCCCATTCGACAATCGTTTTGAGCTCTCTGCCCGCAGGTTCGCCTACCTTCGTCGACACCTTTGAGACCTCGTCAGCGCCAGGTAAACTGCCTGACGGCGCCTATCGAGATTATTCCGTAGTTACGCGCAGAACTTCCTCAATTGTTGTAATGCCGGCCTTGACTTTATCCAGAGCGTCCTGCCGCAGCGTGCGCATACCTTTCTCAACGGCAATTTGTCTGATAGCGGCGGCGGATGACCTGCTGATTATTGCAGAGCGAATATCATCATCTACCTTGAGAAGTTCATATATACCTGTTCGCCCCTTGTAACCTGTGCGTCCGCACTGCTCACAGCCGGTTCCTTTCCTAGCTCCCGCAAGTTCTTCAGAAGTAACGCCCAAGTTAAGCCGCCTCAGTAGCTCGTCAGAAACAACATAAGGCGCCGCACATTTGGGACAAACTGTCCGAACAAGTCTCTGCGACAACAAGCCGATAACCGACGAAGCGACCAAGAATGGCTCTACTTGCATATCGATCAATCTCGCAGCGGCACCGGCGGAATCATTCGCATGAAGGGTTGAGAGAACCAAATGGCCAGTGAGTGCAGCCTCAACTGCGATCTGGGCCGTCTCGGAATCCCTGATTTCGCCAACAAGTATGACATCTGGGTCTTGTCGAACAATGGTTCTCAGCCCGGTAGCAAACGTCAGCCCGGCTTTTCGGTTCACGTTCGCTTGGATAACGCCGGGCAGTTGATACTCAACCGGATCCTCGATCGTGATTATGTTACGCTCGACCGAATTGATCATGTTGAGAGCTGCGTAAAGGGTCGTGGTTTTGCCAGCGCCAGTAGGTCCGCAAGTGAGAATCATGCCGTAAGGCGCGTGGACCATACTCGCGAACTGCTCTGCCACGTCGGGCTGCAATCCCAGCTTGTCGAGCGTGATCTGAGCGGCGCTCTTTTCCAAAACTCTTATGACAACGTTTTCTCCATGAATAGCAGGGTAAGTCGAGATTCTAAAATCATATTCTTGGGGCCGGGCAATCAAGGTAATGCGTCCATCCTGCGGTGCACGGCGCTCAGCCACGTCCATGCCAGCCATGACTTTGATTCGAGATATGACTGGCGCCTGGAGGTCTTTGGGGATGCTCATCGCCTCGTGAAGAATACCGTCTACACGAAATCTGACCCTGACGCGGCTTGCTTCCGGCTCGATGTGAATATCGCTGCAGCCTTCAGCTATGGCGCGAGCAATAAGCGCGTTCACCAGTCGCACGACCGGTGCGCCACCTGCCAGATCACGCAGGTCGGCAACATTAACCTCCGTTTCCTCAGGCTCCTCTTCCTCACGAACACTGACGTCGGCATCAGCATCACGTATTGCTTCGACGATGATATCGCTGACGTCGCCGGCTGCACCAAAGCATTTGAAGATAGCCTCCAGAATCTCGTCCTCGAGCGCAATAAGTGGTATTGGCTCAAGCCCAGTAACCCTGGCGATTTCGTCAACAGCCTGAACGTCGAGAGGATTTGCCATAGCAACCTTGAGTATGTCTTCAGCCCTTTCAATTGGTATTGCCTTGCAGCGCAGGGCTAAGGCATGCGGTATGAGCCTCGCAACGTTTGGATCGATCTCGCGCCCTGAGAGTTCGACGAATTGGATGCCGTGCTGAATACCGACGCATCGCACTCGGTCGCGCTCTGAAATCATGCCGAGGCGGACTAGAAAATGCCCGATGTCCTCGTTGACATCGGTGCGCATAGCGAGAGCAGCATCCAGTTCCTTTGCGCTGAGAAGCCCCTCTTCCAATATCACAGAGGTCAATGTTGACCTTGTCGGCATACCGTGGACCCTCCAGTCCTGACTATTCGCCTGAGACCGTGGGCACAATACGAGGCGAAAGCAGTATAACTATTTCTGTTTGCTCCCTGGTTCTCTTGGCGTGCTTGAAAAGGTTCCCTATTACCGGCAGTTCCGAAAGCACAGGGAGCTTTTGCATATTTACGATCTCGTTATTCCGAAGCAAGCCACCGATCGCCAGCGTGGAACCATTTTTCACTGAGACAGTGGTACGAGCTTCCCTCGTGCTGATTTGAGGGTAATCGCCCGCTTGTGTGCGCAAATAACCCGTAACTAGACTCACCTGCGGATACAGGGTCAACACTATGCTATCGTCGCCTGCTACTTTGGGCGCTATCTGGAGGTAAATGCCAACCTTCTCCTCAGCCTTGTCATATATGGGTGAGCCGATCTGGTTGTAGCCAACCAGCTTAGGGTATAGAATGCGATCGCCTATCAGTATGTCTGCGCACTCACCGTCCAACACAGAAATGTTCGGCTGAGCAAGAAGATTGGCTTTGCCGTCCTTGATCAAAAGTGAAAGCGCGCCTGTTATGCTCATCCCTTGCTTTGTAAACTTGCCGAAGCCGATTCCCGAAGTATTTGTTTCCGTAAACGCAATATCGCTCCAAGTCCATTCGATGCCCAGATCCTTGGAAGCCGAAGCACTAATCTCCGTTACGGCTACATCGATGGCAACCTGCTTGCGCGGAACATCCAGCTTTTCGAGTACACTCTTGGCACTCTCAATTGCCTGTTTGTCAGCTACAAGCACTATCTTGTTCGATGTATTCCTAGATGCGCCACCCGATTGCGCTGAGCTCGTTGGCCGCTGTTCGCCGGTTAGTCCTCCTGCAGCAGCGTCGAGCTCCGGGGTAGACGAACTGGGGCCCTCCGTGCAGGTGATTGAGGGAAACAGCTTCGTAATGACGGACACCAAATCCGCGGGCTTCGCATACCGGCAATCCCAAACGAAAACCTCAGTCGGAGGCGTGGGCTCCAGAGAGGACTTATTCTGTTCGGCGCTCTGAGTGTTCTTTCGTGGCACTGTAACCACGTAGGTCCCGTTGACCTTCTCGTACGTGAAGCCGGTCACGGCTGCCAAGTAATCCAAAATTGCATCAAGCGACAACTGCTTTAAATGAGCGTTGACCTGACCTGAGACCTCAGGACTGACCACAATGTTCGCTCCTGACCGGCGCGCCAACAACTCCAGGATCAGGCGGATGTCAGTGCCGCTGGCATTGACGTCGTACAGTCCGGGCTTCTGGGTAGTTGTAACAGTGCTTGTTGCAGTCGAATCGCCGGACGTGGAAGTTTCGCCCGTACTTGATGCGCAGCCCGGATAGCACCACAATAACAAGCCAACAAACACTATTATTGGAAAGGCGTTCCGGACAATATCAAACCGCTTCGCTATTCTAGACAACATCTGCTATTACCCCGGCCTTCTTGCAACGATTGTCTGCTTGCCGTTCGTCAGAACCGCTTCGTCACGGCTCACGCTTACCACCCTGAACCCGTTCTCGAGTACGTCGCCGATGTCCACCGCTCTCACAACCGAGTCCGGTGACTGGATCAGCGCGCTGCACCCATGGTCACTCGTAACCGTAGCCAGCAAAACGTACTTGACCGATCCGCTGTCGACTTTTTGGACCTGCGCCGGAAGCTGTTGGTCCTCCCCTTGTATCCGCAGATCGGAACCGGATACTGCATCTCGGACGGGCAACACCTTAACCAGGTCTTTTGCCACCCATGAGTTGTTGCTCCTGACACTCTGCGGCAGACCTACAGGCAACGGTTGCACGCCTCCACGCCGAGCATTGCCGCCGCTCACGGACGCGCGCACAATACTCGGCATGGCAAACGGATTGCGCGAGAGCATATGTTGTGTTCTGGTGTCCACCCCTGTGCCGGTGCCAGGTTTCGCAGTAAGCGTCGAGTCTTGGGAAGCCTGCACTGCTGCCGGTGATGCACCTTGAAGCGCCGCAGTGCGCGATCGAATACGATACCCCAGCACACCGAGCGTAATGACAAGGACCGCCACCAGCACGATAACTGTTTTGGTCTGACTACTGTCGGTTTTCACGAGTGCCGTCATTGGGCTGCTCTTTCTTCTCGTAGACCGTGATCACGACATCGAAGCTTATCGACAATCCTCCGGTATCGGAATTTCCATACAGCGCGAATGAATCCAGCCTGACGGGAAGATCTGAATGCCGGAAGCGATTCAGTAGGCGAATGACGGCTTCATACTGTCCCGTTCCTTTAGCCCGAACCTTGAAAGCGTTCCACGTACCCAGCTTTACACCGTCAGACTCTATTTCGTTGACAGTCGGTGCGCCCTCTGGCACGAACGACTCTATTCTTACACGCTCTTGCTGTGCCCACTCATCGAACTTGACTGCGAAGAAGTCCACGCCTCCGCGCGGCGGCGGCTTTTGTCTAGCCTCAACATCGCGCTCTCGATCAAACTGGCGCGCCAGATTGGCCGCTTCTGTTTTCGTCTTGCGAAGCAGGCGTTTGGCGGCCGAGACGTTTGCCACCGCAACACCGCACTGCACCCCTAAGTACACACAAAGGACCAGTGCTAGTCCGGCACCCACCGCCTGGACATACTTCGCCAGACGCACGTTTTCAGGACTGTATAATAAGTTCGACGGCAGCGGTATCACTTTCAGGGCGAACCTTGTACATTCGGCACCGCTTGGGCGGCTTGCTGCACCTGCGTGCCTTCCTTCTGTTGCAACTTTGCCTGAAGTGCAAATGCGACAGTGTTGTGGTAACCGGAAGCGCTCTTCCGGACAAGAGCATCGTTGCCACCTCGACCAATCTCAAGCGGACTAGTCGCCAAACCAGTGACCTGCGCACTGTTCAGCTGGACGTTTGAAAAGTCGCCGCATTCCTTCAAGGCTCTCATGAAATCGGACACCAGGTTCATCGAAAGCGCCTGTCCCTCTACGGTGACGGCATTTGCAGATTCGGAAGTCTCCACACGATGGAGCCAAACTCCTTCGGGAACGCTGCAAAGTATCTTATCCAGCAGCGAAAGCCACCTATTGCTAGATTGAGCCAACTGCTCGTGCCATTTTCGCTGACCGGACTTTGTTTTGAGCGCAAGCAAGCTTTGTTTCAAAGAAACGCAGCGCTCTTGAGCGCCAGCAAGTTCGGCCTCCACAACAGCCATTTCACCTGCGACACTCGATCTGCACCACAAGAATCCGGCAAATGCCAACAGGTCAAGCAGAAGTAGTGCCGCCAACACTCTGGCTCTCTTTCTTATTTCGCGCCGACACACTGCGCGCTGACGTATTCTTTCTTCTGCCAGGTTAAAAGGTTTCATTTTCTAAGCCGCCGCAGCGCGGTCCTCAACAAGCGAAGAATCGTCACAGTAGCTGCCGATCGCCAGTCCAACAGCGGTAATAAACTGCGCCGCAAAGTCTCCAATGCTCTGAAGGCCAGGTCGAGCATCAACGGAAAAGCCCGCGAACGGATCAGCGATGGAGTTTATCTCGACCCCCTGGTACATCAAAGCCCTGTCCAAGCCCCGTAATAGCGCACCGCCCCCGGCGAGCACGGTTGAACCGATGATCCCCAAATAGCTGCCCTCAGCATATTGACTACTGAAAAATCTCAGTGATCGCTGTATTTCACGCGCCAAACGCCCAACGACATTATCGCAAGGGACCGATACCTCTCCTTCCGCAGTCGCGATAACCAGCGTTGCATTCTCCAACAGACGTGTCCCGCGCGACAATTTGATTTTTTCGGCTTCTTCCCAATCGATCGACAGGCGCTCGGCTATCCGAGCGGTAAAGTCGTTGCCGCCCACCGGTACGGTCCTTGCAAACTCAAGTTCGTCTCCGCGTATGACACTGATAGTTGTACTCCTCGCTCCGACAATGCAGTGCGCCCGAGGTTGCCCGCTCCACAGCGGGCTTCCGCGCCTCGTGGTGTCCTCTATACTGCGCGCTGCAGCCACAGGGCCTACATCAACAGCGACAGGTTCCAAGCCAGCCCTATCAGCCAAATCAAGCATCGTGTCAATTGTCGAAGCAGAAGCCGCAACGAGCATTACGAAATGGACATTGCGTCCGCGCCTCGCTCTTGGAAGCAATACACGGTAATCAACCACCACATCATCCGGGTCGAACGGTGCCCCCCGTACAGCAGCAACTCGCGCCGTCTCGTCGAGCTCGGTCGGACTTGACGCTTCCAGGTGAAGCCATTTCATGTAGACGGCCTCCGGCGGAAGAGCCAGGATCACTTTGTTAGATTGGAAGCCGCCTGTTGTAAGCATTGTTCGAACAGCATGCACTATCGCGTCCGGTGTAGGTGGTTCATTGGGATTCGATGTGCTCAAAATGGGCACGACTTGGGCGGCTCGGATAATCAACTCCGAGCCGCGTTCAACCACCTCGACACCTTTTACGGAATGGGTACCTATGTCGAGTCCTATCCTGTGAGGAGTCCGAGCACGTGTCTTGCCATCAAAACTCATACGTTAGAGTGCCAAGAAACCGCCTAATGACCATGGAATGCGGCCACACTTTTAGTATCGGCACTTCGCGCGTGGGTAATTAGAAGAGTCAAGAAAAGAGGAGGTTTATTGGAGAAGCACTTGTGCGTTGACAACCGCAAAGGATATCGCGTAAATGCCAACGTAGCTCCCAAGGGTGAGCCTGCCGATTAGGGCAGCCAAATCCGGGCTCTTGAACCGTCTATACCACTCGAGCACAGCCACATAAGCAAGGAGCGTGGACATTTTGACGGCAACGAAGACATCGATTCCGGAACGCAAGACATAAGCCATTATGGGGTTAATCTCGACAGCCTTGCCAGTGTGCAACCAGATCAAGGTTGTCAACAGATCCAGCAAACCGACAAAAAGAAGGACTATATTTGCCGGCAGCAGTGGTAAACGAAAGCAAGTTTGCATGAGTGCCCACACTCCTGTATATGCACATCTTCTCAATTGCAGAATAACATGATTTGCAGGCTCTATCCATCCGTACTGCTACTTGTTTGCGACCGCAAAGATTCTTGCTCGCGAATATGACGCATCATTTCTGGTGAAACAATGGCAGGGCGACCGGAAATAATGCGCTCTATTTGTATGCAGGGGACAGGATTGTCCGGTTCTGCGGCTTCCTGTTGAAACCAAATGGCGAGAGCACTACCGATGTCGCCGCAGTGTTCGTACGCATGCGCTAGGAAATGCCATACAAACTCAGGCACATCGAAAGCCACTGCTTTCTCAAGGCAGGCAACAGCCTCTTCGAATCTGGCGTGAATGTAGTAGAAAAAGCCCAGTTCCCAATACAAGTCGTAGACGTCACGGTTGCTCGCGAGGCCATCGAGAAGAACCCGCTCTGCACTGTCGGCACTCTGCATAAGCGCATTCTCCATAAGCCACGCCGCGTTCGCATACGCTTCGGTATCTCGCGGATCGATGGAAGCTATCAACCTCAATACGGCGACGCAACGAGCATATTCGCCTCTGTGCCAAAAGACGTCATCTGTCAACCACAGCTTGTCACGCACCATCGCGAGGATATCCTGAAGTTTCTCAAGAGAGGACACAGGAATCTCCCGCTGCACTTTTCTTGGTAAAGCAACAGCACCAGCAGAAAACGCCAGCAACAAGACCGTGCTAAGTATCCATCTGAATCCGCTATTCATAATCTTGACTCCGAGATTGAGCTTCGACTATTCTTATACGCGAACGCTGGTTCAGCAGAGGGAGGCTTATGACGTACCTGTTAGGAATAGATATAGGCACATCGGGCACGAAAGCACTGCTCATCGACGCCGACCGCGGCGGTGAGGTAGTTGCCTCCTCAACGAAGACTTATCCGCTCTACACGCCCAAACCTCTTTGGGCTGAACAGGAACCTGAGGATTGGTGGCAAGCAACAATAGCAGCTATAAGGGAGATACTTGACGAATCCGGGGTCGACCCTAATCGAATACAAGGGCTCGGCTTATCCGGACAAATGCACGGCTCAGTTTTTTTGGACGCAGACAACAACGTGCTAAGGCCCGCCATCCTCTGGTGTGACCAAAGAACACAGGCAGAGTGCGATTGGATAATGGAGACCGTGGGGCGAGAGAAGACAGTTGAGCTCATCTCAAACCCGGTGCTTACCGGCTTCACAGCTGGCAAAATCATATGGCTGCGGAACAACGAGCCTGAACTCTACACTCAAGTCAAGAAGGTTCTGCTGCCCAAGGATTATGTTCGCTTCAAGCTGACCGGCGAGTATGCGACTGAAGTCTCTGATGCAAGCGGAACTGCGCTTTTCAACGTCAAGAAGCGCGATTGGGCATACGAGATGTTGGACGCGATCGGCATACCCAGGGATTGGATGCCGCGGGTGTACGAAAGTCCCGAGATAACCGGTCGAATTACCGAGGAAGCCGCGTCCCTAACAGGACTAAAACCTGGGACGCCGGTCGTGGGCGGTGGAGGAGATCAGGCTGCCGGTGCTGTAGGAAACGGCGTTGTGGAGTCCGGCATAATCTCCTCGACTGTTGGAACCTCAGGCGTTGTATTTGCATTTGCAGACAAGCCTGTGGTTGACCCGGGTCTGAGGGTCCACACGTTTTGTCACGCTGTGCCGGGGAAATGGCACGTGATGGGCGTTATGCTGTCGGCAGGCGGGAGCCTGCGGTGGTACCGAGACACGTTTGCAAGTGCTGAAACGTGCGTAGCGCGCGCCCTCGGAAAAGATCCCTATGAGGTAATTATTGACGAGGCGGCAACAGTTCCGCCGGGCAGTGAGGGATTGATCTTCTTGCCGTACCTCTCTGGAGAACGAACGCCATACGCTGACCCGCACGCAAGAGGTGTCTTTTTCGGCATAACACTGCGAAGCAACCGAGGGCATTTTGTGAGGTCTGTTCTGGAAGGCGTAGCTTATGGGCTTCGAGACTCGTTCGCGATCCTACAGGAGATGAACATACCGATAACCCAGGTGCGAGCTTCCGGCGGAGGTGCTAGAAGTGAACTATGGCGTCAAATTCAAGCCGACGTCACCGGCTATGACCATGTGACCATCAACATCGATGAGGGTCCCGCTTTGGGCGTAGCGCTACTTGCGGGAGTCGGTACGGGCATCTACTCGAGCGTCGAAGAAGCATGCAGGTCCGTTATCAAGGTAGTCGCCACAACAAAAACTAATCAGACCAACAAGCTCATCTACGATAAGTACTACCAAGTGTACCGCTCGCTTTACCAATCACTGAAAGACGAGTTTCCGAAGCTTTCAGAGATAGTCTCCTAAAGGGATAGGCGCCGTTACAGTGGAAGCACGGCAGAGAATAATCGTTGCCCTTGATGTTGACGCGCCAGAGAAAGCAGTCGAACTCGTCCGAACCCTAAAGGACGACGTAGGGGCATTCAAGGTCGGCTTGGAACTAGTAAACGCAGCAGGCACTGGCATTTTCGAAGCTATCCGCAGTGCCGGTGTTGAGCACATCTTCTATGACGCCAAGTTTCACGACATACCAAACACTGTCGCAGGAGCAGTCAGAGCAGCGACCAGACTGGGAGTCTGGATGATCAATGTGCACTGCTCAGGTGGTCGAGAAATGATGAGAGCCGCTGCACAAGCTGCCCACGAGGAAGCAACCAGCCTAGGTTTACAACCCCCCAAGGTAATTGGCGTAACAGTTCTCACCTCAATAGACGAGACTATTCTGCGGCAAGAACTGCGCGTCCCGGGTTCCCTCCTGGACCACGTGGTCCACCTTGCACAACTAGCTCAGGATGCTGGACTTGAAGGTGTAGTGGCATCGCCTCAAGAAGTTGAGCACATCAGGGCTGCGTGCGGTCCCGATTTTCTGATCGTCACGCCTGGAATACGCCCTCTAAGTGCAGATAGCCACGATCAAAAACGAGTTGCAACGCCCAGCGAGGCGATAAGACGAGGAGCGGATTATATCGTAGTCGGACGACCGATAACGCAATCGCCAGATCCTAAAAGAGCAGCTAGATCTGTAGTGGCGGAACTGCGGGAACTCTGACCGACACTGCGAAAAAGCCGCACTCAGAACTTGTCCTGGCGTTCGGCCAGAGGGATAAGCAGACGCCGTGCCAGCTCGATGTCCCCGGGAGATTTTATGCGGCCGTCGACGTCGCGGCACGCGAGAGTTATCGCCTGCTCGTAATCCACGATTTCTTCCGGAGTCCTGATATTGGCAGAAGCCAACAGAGCAAGCTCGTAGTCAGCTATTCCTTCGAGCAACTGCTCCCAACGCAAACTGGATATGGGTCCCTTATCTCCCGGGTAGACGAAGAATGTGTCTCCGGTCGGCCAGAGCCCCCACTCAGGATGGGTGTAGGGGTCGTCAGGCCAATCGTTGTAGCTCCACCGAAGGAAGCCGTCGTAGCCACCCTGAAGTGCAAGCCAGGGTAGCATGCGAGACTCCACAAGCGGCGAAAATAGGAACGTGTTCGGGTGATCAGGACCACAGCATACGTAGTACGTAGTGATAGTTCGGCTGGGACACTGCGTCGAAGACGGACACGGACCCCTGGGGTCCAGAAGACGAGCGGACCCAATTACAGATCTATCTGAGGGTGCAACCTCAGCTACACCTTTCTCTCCAAAGGCTATATGAAGAGAGAGATCATGGATCCTTTGGTACAAGTCCGCGTCTATATTGCCGGCTAGCGATATGCCTAGTTGAGGAGCATATCTTTCGAGAAAGTCGATAGCCGCCTCCATTGTTTCTCGGTCTCGCTCGTCAAATGCTACATAAGTCTTTTCAAGCCAGCCTCTCTCAGAAAGGTGCTCGACAAAAGATTCCAGAAACGCGCCCCAAGCTTCGGTGTAGAACTCATCTCCAACCGCCGTCTCCACGAGTCTAGTCGAACCTGAATGTGCGTCATAGAACTCTATAGTATTTCCGCCGCTCTTGTCGCCCTGGACCATGGTGTAACAATGGATTGCGCGATCTATACCACACGAATGATGCAGTTCGACATATCGATCAAATGCGCTGAAATCAAATTCCCATTTTTCCCCGCACTTGATCCACCGAACCAAGTTTGGATACGGATCTCTCGTTTGATTACCCCACGGACGATAACATATCGGGGCGACGACAGTTTTCTGACCGTGAGAAGCCAAGTCTTCGACATATGGCCTCAGAACACAAAAGTGTTCGTCAGACCAGATCTCCACTCCGTACCACCGCGCAACTGCGGCAGGATTCATCCACACGTTGAGGAAAAACGTCCAGTCATGCACACTAGGAAGATCAATATCGGCGACCTCAATTTCGATAGTGTTCGTCGCAACGTCATCGCCGTCAACAGCCAGCGCAACAATTCCCTGGTACTTTCCCGCTTTAACTCTTTGAGGGATACGTATGCTCACGTGTACGGCTGCGCATTTATCGATAGGAAACTCCTCAACCTCGTAGAGTGGATCGCAAACCAAACCGGCTTCGGGAGTTGGAACAACACCGACCAGCCGCGCTTTGACAGCACTGGCCGGAATCCTCCCTTTGTCGGAGGCAAGATCACTAAAAACCAATCTGGCGGCAGAAACTGGCTTACTCGCGGTCACTACCGCCATAAGGGAAATCTTTTGGTTGCGGCAGGCCAACCCTTTGAGCGGAACACCCTCCACGGGACCATGCACAACTGGCATGTGTCCCGGTAGTGGAGGTCTAACCAAAGGCTGCCACGCGATTATAGAGAAGTCATGCAATTGTGCTCACCATCCCTCAGACCCGACAAGTGTATCACACGATCGGCAGAGATGCAAAAAGCACGGCCGATTTCGAAACCGAATCGCCGTGCTCAAATAAGAGGCTCATTTGCTGGCTGCGCTAGCGCACCGGTTCAACTGCGTATATAGATGCAGCCACCCCGTAGGCTTTGAAACCCACTCGGTTCAAGCACTCGTATAGCGCATCGTCCGGGGTCGCCTGGTAGACCTGAGCATAGGCGACAGGCTTCCCAAGGTTACCCCAGGCTATTATCGCCACGCCGTATTCCCTGCAGATTCTCCTCAGCACATCGGCCACCGTAGCTTTCTCGATAGAGAAAGTTTTTACGACCGCGCGGCTCCGCAGCTTGCTCGGCAGGAAAACGGTTTGATATCTTCCCCACTCACCAATACTCCAAGCAACGTGCACGACACGAACTGAGCCGCTTCGCGGAGCCGGCACCTTGATTGCCGACGGCTTATCTGCTACTACGAAACCGCTGTACTTCGTCCCGGAGATGTCTATGTCAAACGCAACCGGTTTAAGGCTTTTCGTATGCAACTTCAAACAATACACTCCCGACTGGACAACATCTAAGGTCAAAATCAGTCCTTGCCCGTTTCTGTTCTCCGGCGTCCAAGGCATAGGTGCCCGAGCCGACTCTTGGTCCAATGTGCTTATCGGGGCTTCAGAAGGTTTCTGCGCCAAGAACAGACCGGCTATACCAGTCCGCAGAGGCGGCAATACCTGCAGGCTTATCACGAACGCTATCAGAACAGCTAAACCAACCGCAAGAGCGCGGGCGGGCACGCGAATAGTAAACACCTTCTGCCAGTCAATACTCCACCATCTGACGCGCGCCGGCACTTTCCGCCGCTCTACTTCAACCCTAGCCATAACGCTCGCACGAAAACCAGCGGGAGGGTTTACATCAGGCAATCTCTCGAGCATACTGATTGCGTATCTAAACCGACTGTACGCACGATCGCACTGCTCACAGTCGGCTAGATGCTTCTCGAGATCTACCTTTCGGCTGCTGTCTATGGAGTTGTCCAGATACGCGGAGAAGAGATTTCGAGCTGCCTTGCAGTTCATATCGCTATGCTCCAAACAACGAACAGCTTAACAAAAATTAACCTCTGCACCAGAAGCCGCTTGCACACCGCCAGACACGACGCGGCTTCATATGGTTTGACCGCTGCCTTATCCAAAAAGTTCCGGCTCAGACTCCAACATTTCTGCAATTGCAAGTCGGGCTCTGTTTAATCTCGACTTAACTGTGCCGATGGGCAGCTTGAGTATCTCTGCGATTTCCTCGTAACTGCGATGCTCCACGTGGTAGAGCGTAATGATTATGCGCTGGTAGTCCGGGAGCGCGTTTATAGCCCTTTGCAAAATGCGCATGCGCTCCTTCGTTTGCACAATCTCGTCCGGGCTGGGAGTGGAATCCTCGATCTGCCTGGTCACCGAGTTTTCGTCCAGTTCGATCGTATCATCAAGAGAAGTGGTAGGGTGAGATTTGAGCTTCTTTCGCTCGTCCAAGTAGACGTTGGTAACTATTCGATAAATCCAAGTGGCAAACTTAGCATCGCCTCTGAACGTCTGGATTGAATGAAATGCTCTAATGAATGCTTCTTGGGCTACGTCACAAGCGTCGTTGTAGTTACCGGTGACCCTCAACGCATAGTTGAACACGCGTTTTTCGAAGCGTCTCACAATCTCGTCAAAGGCAGCGGTATCACCTGCCTTACAACGCTCGATGAGAACATCCTCACCAAGCTGTTCGTAATCGCCGAACGAACCAGCTCTCGCTCCCACTGAATTCTCAAGCAAGTTGAAGCTCCTCACCCAAAGCTGGAGGTCCGGGTTGAAAGTCGCACCCGCGCCGTCGGCTTAACGCCAAGGACTCACTGTGACATCTTACCGGTGGGTTCGGCTTCCATAGCCTTCGACAAAGCCGTTTTCTCCTCGTCCGACAGGGCACGATCGCTTGTGCCGTTAATTATTTGCTTAGCATATACCCGCGAGTCTTGGCGTCCGTAGAGACTGCTCAAAGCAAACCCGTTCCCCTTGCCGTTGAGAAGTACTAGCGAGAAACTCTGTTCGCCGCCAACATCGTCGAAAGCGTCAAACCGAACAATACCCACCTTTTGCAAGCAAGCGGAGATGTTTTCGGCGTGTTCGGCAAGCCTAGCACTTATGTCGTCCAAGCGCGACTCCAGCATAGTGATTGCTTGCGTCTGCTGCGCAAGACAATCCACGATTTCGCCCACGCTGCCGTCCGCGATTTTCGTGTTGTAGCGCCGCAACAACGCGTTGTGTTTGCGCCACAAAGCCAGCAGACACGCCACTAGCACTAGGTATAGAATGACCATTGCCAGAATGATGTGGCTGTTGTAGGTCTGAAGTAAACTCAACACTTCTCGCATCGGCAAACACTACCTTCGGGTCTAAGGTTCTCTCTCGATTATACCACACGGGCGGCACGAGCATGACGTACGCTTTGCCGGTGATTGCAGATTCTGAGTTAGTCCTCCCTCGCAGCCTCAGCCATGGCGAGCACGTTCTGGGGCGGAACATTGGGTAGAATGGCCTCGTGAGAAGGACTTACTACTAGATTGGGCCCCAAAAGATTCTTAACCCTGCGCACTTCAGCCTTCACGTCTTCGGGCGTCCCACGCACAAGCAGCAGCTGCGTGTCAATACCCCCGATAAAAGCGATGCGACCTTTAAATCTCGAAGCCAAGCTTTCGGCATCCATACCAACCGCCCTAGCCTGAAGGGGATGCAGAGCCTGAATCCCGACCTCTATGAAGCGGTCAATGATCTTGTGAATCGACCCGCAGCAGTGATGCATAATCTGATAGCCGTATGAACGCGCCAAGTCTATCAACTTTTGAGTGTAGGGCATAACAAAGCGCTCTATCTGCTCCGGACCGATAATCAAGTCGAGCTGCGTGCCGAGATCATTGCCGAAAAAGAACGCATCCATTTCGCTGCCAGCCAACTCAAAAAACCGCCTATTCGCCTCGAGGTAGAACTCACACACGTTCCGAGTAACGGCATCGACTACTTCCGGATGGGTGAACATCTTAATGAAGTAGTTCTCCATACCGAAGAAGTCTGCCACTATATGGAAGAAGCAAGACCACATGCCGCTGGCACGATATACGTCACCCGCGTTTCTCAATCGCTCCAGTGTTTCCGAGAAATCCAGATACTCGACACTGGGCCAACCGCCCCAAGCATCAACTTCTCTCGGATCCTCACAATGAGCAAAAACCGGTTCTGTTCTACCGGAATCATCCGTCCGCACAGGATTCCACATGGGTTTTCCATCGGGATGCTTGTAGCTACCCCACTCCGCCGAAATCCAGCGCAGGTCGTCCTGAAGAAAAACGCGGAGCTCCTCCTGGGTAGAAAAGCCGAAATATTCGAGGTATATGGGCCAAGTATCTGGATGTGGCATTCCCAGCCAGAATGCACATCTATCCGGCTTCCCGCCCGCTATTATCGTCCTGACGCGCTCTCTACTGGTCACCGCTCTAGTCCCAAAGCTTATTCATAAACTCGAGAATCTTGTCGGCGGCCCCAGGAAGGGTCTCGTGACCGAAGTCGGGGTATATCAACACGTTTTTTCTCGAGCTGATTTTGTTATAAGCTGCAAACTGAGTGGATGGGGGACACACGGTATCCATTAGTCCCGTAAGCATTAGTACCTCGGCCTTTATCCTGGGCGCGAGGTGCTGATTGTCAATGTAACCCAGTTTGGTGAAAATCTCTTCTTCGCACTCGTGCCTAGGGTCGAAAAGCCTAAAGTACATCGCCAGCTCCTCATAGGCAGCTTTGGCGTAATCCATTTCCCAAACGCGCCGATAGTCGCACAAGAATGGGTAGGTAGACGCCACACGCCTCACGCGCGGCTCCAAAGCGGCACACGCCAAAGCGAGTCCACCGCCCTGCGATGCGCCCACAGCGCCCACTCGGGTTTCCTCTACTTCTGGCATGGACATCAGTATTCCTGCCAGCTGAGCACAGTCTAGAAAGATCGCTCGAAAGAGGAGCTTCTCGGGAGAGTCGTCCAAACCGCGTATTATGTGGCCCCTGAAGGTGTTTCCTTTGACACAGCCAATGTCTTCGGAGAGTCCACCTTGACCTCTGCAATCCATAGCGGCAACCGAGAACCCCTGCGAGACCCATCCCAGATACGCAAACCAGTCTCCGCTGTTGCCGGAATAACCATGAAAGAAAACCAGTGCAGGATGCTTTTCAGGACCCCATTTCGGACGTAGATACTTGGCGTGTATTCTTGCGCCTCCGACCCCTGTAAAAAACAAGTGAAAACACTCAACGCCTCTCGCGGAAATGTCATAGGGAACTAACTCAACCTGCGGATCGACCGACTTCATCTCCGCTAAAGCACGATCCCAATAAAGGTCAAAATCTTCCGGTCTAGGGTTTCTACCCTGGTACAGCATAAGCTCGTCCAAGGGCATATCTATAAGCGGCATTCGATTCGCTCCTCCGATCTCTCGGGATCTGACCAAGACCCACAGCCAAGACACCCGAACGACTAGCTGTGATGTCGAGTCGGTATCTTATAGGTGCGGAATACTTCTGCGCGTGGGTGCGCTAATAGACGGCTTTCTCAGTATCCTTTTCGAATACGTGACTCTTTGCCATATCGAGCACGATGTCTATCTCTTGACCTTCTCTGGCTTTCGTCTCCGCATCAATTGAAGCAACCAATGAGTGATTCCCGCAAGTGAGGTACATCGTGACAATCGGTCCCATCGGCTCGATGACGTCAACCAGAGCTCTTATGGTGTTATCCGCCGTCGGCTGAACTATACTACTGAGCTCTTTATCGAAAATGTCTTCCGGACGTATCCCAAATATGACCTCCTTGCCTATATACGGCTTGAGGAGGTCAACCTTGTCCTGCGGCGGGCGGACTTTGAAGCTGCCAGCATCGATCATGCACCCGTCGGCTCCATCCACCACCCTAGCATCCAGGAAATTCATCGAAGGGGTGCCTATGAAGCCCGCTACGAACTTGTTGGCGGGCCGGTTGTACACGTTGAGCGGCGTATCCACTTGTTGTATGACGCCGTCGCACATAACAGCGATGCGGTCTCCCATCGTCATAGCTTCGACCTGGTCGTGGGTTACGTAAATGGTGGTTATGCCAAGACGCCGGTGCAGTTTTATCAACTCAGCGCGAGTCTGAACACGAAGCTTCGCATCAAGATTGGAAAGCGGTTCGTCCATCAAGAAGACCTTTGGCTCTCTAACTATAGCTCGACCCAGCGCCACGCGCTGCCTTTGACCGCCTGAAAGCTGTTTAGGCTTGCGATTTAGAAGCTCAGTAAGCCCCAAGAGTTCAGCCACTTCCATTACTCTCTGTCGAATCTGCTCTTTGGGGAGTTTTCGGAGCTTGAGAGCAAAGGCCATGTTGTCGTAAACGGACATGTGCGGATAGAGAGCATAGTTCTGAAAGACCATTGCAATATCGCGGTCCTTCGGAGACACGTCGTTGACGAGACGGTCACCAATGTAGATTTCACCCTCGGTGGCTTCCTCCAGACCGGCTACCATTCGTAAAACAGTTGTCTTGCCGCATCCGGAAGGCCCAACCAGCACAAGAAACTCTTTGTCATTAATCTCGAGGTTGACATTGTTTACGGCTACTACGTTCTTGAAAGTCTTGGTGAGGTTCTTCAACACAACTCTAGCCATACAGCCTGTGCCTCCAGATTCGCTTCGGGCAGGTCCCAATCTCGCCGAAGCGGCTACATAAGTAGTTGCTTCCCCGGGACAAGGGTCTCTACTTCACACGCGGGATTATACAAAGTGCGAGATGTAAGTGTCAAACAAGCAATAGAACAAAGTGAGGCAGCAGAGCCGGTCAACTGGAGTTGATTATTCACGCGCGTACGCATACGGTAATATTGTCGACTCTTATGTCGCGAGCGCTTCCTGATATTCTCTCCATAAGGCGTCCTTATCCAATCCCACATCAAGGTGATCCCAAGGAAAGACTTCGTCCTTGGTCCTAGCTCTGTACAAGTACCACGCCGGTTCTGTTTGGGTCTCTCTGATCGCCGCACGGTAGTCGCCGCTGCCACGAAGAGCCGCTTCGAGCACGCGGCTCAATCTGCGGTCGCCGCGCGCTAACAGTCCCTGTACCATTGAGAGCCTGGGGCTTTCACCACTGATTTTTACTTTTGCCATCTTGGCAACGGCCTTTTTCAGTCTGGTGTAGCGGTTCCTCAGCACGCGTTCCTCAGCCATAGGATGCCATTGGAAAGGTGTCCAGGGCTTGGGAACGAACGAACTCACCGATACTTCAAATTCCGTCTTGGCGTAACGAGTAGTAAGTCGACTTAGGAGATCGGCTATGGCGTCTACGTCTTCATCCCTTTCCGTGGGTAAACCCAACATGAAGTACAAGCGCACGCGTGTCAGTCCTGCATTGGTTGCATTGCCAACGGCCTGCTCGATCTGGGCGTCGGAACAACGTTTACCGATAACGCACCTCAGCCGCTCCGTGCCAGCTTCGGGCGCAATGGTCAGAGTCTTCTGGCCAGACCTAGCTATAATTGAGGCAACCTCCGCAGTAACACTCTCGAGGCGCAAACTGGCCACCTGGAAAGAGCCTCCCGCGTCTATTATGCGCCTGCAAAAATCTAAAGCACCAGGGTGGTCAAACACTGAAGCCCCTATCAGCCCATACCTCCCAGCATGCGACACATGCGCTTCCTGAGAAACATAAGCTTCGAGCACTCTCAGCCTAGGAGGTCTATTGACAAAGCCCGTAACACAGAAGCGGCAGCCTCTCCCACATCCTCTGGTAACCTCGACCAGACGCACGGCACCAAACTCGGACTCCCGAGTCACTATTGCAGACATTCCAGGGCACGAGGACAGATCTCTGCACAGTGAGCGTTTGACACGTTCCGGTGCTCCGTACATAGGAGTCATACCTAACAGCCTGGCATTATCGTCGTAGCGTGGCTCGTAAAAAGCCGGCACGTAAACACCTTCGATCTGAGAAAGGTTTTTCAACTGCTCAACCCGACCACAGTCGGCACACGATACCAGAACCTCGGTAACCTTTGGCACAACCGGCTCAGCATCACCAATAACAAAGCAATCGACAAACTCCGCCATTGGCTCCGGATTGAAGCTCGTACACACACCGCCCGCAATCACCAAGGGATGCCGTTCTGTCCGTCGGCAGGAACGAATAGGCAATCCAGCAAGCTCCATAATTCGAAGCGCATTCAGGTAGTCGAGTTCAAACGCCAGCGAGAATGCCAGCACATCGAAGTCGGCTACCGGAGTCTGGGTTTCGAAGCTGAAAAGTCTTGTTCCTGTTTTCCGGTACTCTTGGAGGTCCTCTTCATCCGGTAGAAAAACACGTTCGCAGGAGACATCGGGCATGGAGTTGAAAAGCCGATAGACTATCTGGTAACCGAGAGAAGCCATACCTACTCGATAGACATTGGGGTATGCCAAAGCGATCCGAAGCTTGGCAGCCGCCTTCGGATGAATGTCAGTTTCCTCAGCGGCCAACCTCGCTCGAATTTTGTCTATCAAACGCTTCAACGGGCTAAGCTGAGCCAAAGCGGGGAAAGTCTATTTGAGTATTGATGTCGACGGGCAAATAGGAATAGAGGTCTGCTTTGCGCAAATAAAACTTCACTTTCTTGTCCTTATCCAGCATGTCGGTCGGAAAGCGCTCAGTTCGCCACCTAAGCATATGATTGAGAGAATCACCTACAAAGGGAACGCACTCAGCTCTGGAAAAACCGGGTATGACGTTGTTATATCTATCCAGGAGCTCTGCGACCACATAGCCGTCGGAAGCAGTGCGAGCATTGATGGTAACGCAGGGCGTGTTAAACACCTCGCGGCGACTTATCATCCACCCTTCCTTACTTGACGCCCTCATTGAGCAAAAACCGTCGAGTCTCAACGTGGCAAGACCAATGGCGCCCCTGACTTTGTCAAAATCCGCATCGTGCAACCTGTCGAAACCACCGTAGTAGAAATAGAGCTTGTCGTCGACCACCACAGGGGCACGAGCTGTGTAGATCATACCCCAGTCCCAATCGACATTTTGCTTTCCGAGCGAAATGAATGGCTCGCGCTTGGGAGTCCTGGTCCATCCTATAAGATCCCAGCTCCATGCAAGCTGAACGTCTACAGTACAAGGACTCCCCTCCTGAGCTTCATACATGACCTTTGGAGAGGTGTAAGTGCCGTACTTTATCCATCTGGCGTGATATATCCACGGCAACCCAATGTAACACCCTTGATAACAGAACACCGGCATACCATATATTTGGGTCGGATCCGGATCCAGGTCGTCGGCTCCAAAAACGGCTCCTTCGATAGGCTTGTACCATTTTATCCCGTCATTCGAAAGAGCTATCCCGACAGCACGATGCCTGCGATTGCAGCACTTGTAGGTGCACACATACCTCCCGTGGTATGGGTCATAGAAGAAATTGACGACGTCGCTCGTCTCGAACAACTTCACGTACTCCGGTTTCTCGAACCAGCGGAAGCGCAAGCCGTCCCGCGAGAATGCCACATGCGGACCATATTCGCGGCCATAACTGTAGACTGCCCACTGGTTATCCGCGCTGTCGGGATTCGCCAACTTCATGACACTGGGTATGGCGCATTCCCATTCAGCGAAAACGTTGTTCTCTGTGGATCCCAGGCAGCTGACAATTCCCAAGTTAGGCTTCGTCCAGTGAATGCCGTCCGTGGATTCGGCGTATAAGGCACAAGCGTGAATCTTCGGATCGGGATTGATTACCTGGTACCACATTTTGAGCTTACCCTCATCCCACATCACCGTGCCGTAGACATAGGGTCCCCAGCCCTCCCAGGGTTTGTCGCGCACGATGATGGGGTTTGCCGGGTGCTTTTCTGCGGCGTGGAAAACCCTCTGCAGTCCGTCAGATTCCTCAACCACCATTGCGTCCAGAAACAGGCGCTTGAAAGGCCACTTGCCTGTCAAACGTTCGTCGACTACCACCGACAACTCATCAACACCTCAACTCAATAATTTCTCGTACAACGGCTTCCCCAGGATCAACGCCCGGTCCTTCCGCAAACCGGCTTGTTACAACCCAAGCGCTTTTGCTCTGAGAACGTTCTTCAAGTTGCTGCGGGCGCTAGCATTTTGCGGATCGATCCTCAGAACAGCTCGAAACTGCTCGATTGCAAGGTCATACTTGCCCTGCAGCGCATACACGCTGCCGAGGTTATTTCGCGCTTTGATATATCTAGGATACATAGCGATCACTCGCTTGTACTCTGTTATCGCCTTGTCGATAGCGCCTGACTGCCTATAAGCTTCAGCAAGATTGTAACGCGCATCAGCATATTCGGGCCTGTACCTGAGTGCTTTGTGGTAGCAATCGATCGCCCTCGAAAATTCCCCAAGATCCACTAGTGCATTGCCAAGATTGTTGTAGGCCAGTGCGTTTGTGGGATCTACCTTCAGTGCTTGAGTGAAAAGACTAATGCTGCTGCGCCATACACCAACCGCGCGGTACGATGTCAGCACCATTACCAAGACAACAACCACCGCAGCCGCTGATAGACACAACCGGCTCAGCCGCTCGACGCGGTCGCTGCGAACAGCAAGCACTTCAGGCACCCCCCAAGCAACCAGGATGAAGATACCAATGATAGGTACATAAGTGTAACGATCCGCCATTGCCTGTTTGCCCACCTGCACAAGTCCTATTACCGGAATCAAAGTAACCAGGTACCAAAACCAACCGACCGTAGCATACTGCCGCGACCGCGCCAGGCGCACAGCTGCCGCTGTAGCAAGAAACAGAAATATGCCCGAACACAACACTTGCCAGATGGGCAAATTCCTGCCAGGGTGTAGGTACAAAACCGACAGGTTTGCAGGCCAAACAGTTTTCAGGAGATACGCCGCATATGACACGAACGCATTTGCCAACCTGACACCGAAAGGATACACGTCCAAGCGCGCGACTGCCCCGCCACTCTTTTGAGCCCATAAAGTCACTACGCACGACGCAGCAGCCAACACGAACAGCGGGCTCTTCTCTTTGAGCAAGGGCGCAGCGGCACCGCACGCGCCTTGTCTCTCAAGCTGGAGCCGTCTCAGCGGCCAAAGATCCAACAAACACAACACTATAGGTAGAGAGACCAGCATCGGTTTTGCCGTCAAGCCCACAGCATACAGAATCAACACGGCCCAGTAATCTTTTCGCGTGCCGGTACGTGCGTAGCGAACATACGCAAGCATAGTAAACAACCAAAACAGGGTGCTGAGTACGTCCTTGCGTTCCGAAATCCATGCCACTGATTCTATATGCAGCGGATGCACGCCAAACAGCGCTGCCACAAAAGCACTTTTCCACAAGGCACCAGTCATTGCATTGAGCACAACGAAGAGTAGCACGGTATTCGCCGCGTGGAAGAGAACATTGGATAGATGATAGAAGCCCGAATTGCTTCGGCCTAGACTAAGGTCGAAAAGCCAGCCGGCAAGTTTGGCAGCCTCGGTGTCTACCATAAGGGAAATCCACGTCAGCGGGTGCCAATTTGCCTGGTAGTTCGTCGTCAGAGCCCAAAGAACCGTTTGACGGTTCAGCCCCGCCTGCACGGCAGGGTTGTTCTCAACATAGACATCGTCATCGAAGTTCACAAAGTCAAAACCGGCCGTTTGCAAAAAGACCACAAGCACCAAGCCAAGCAGGACTACTCCTACTCGTACCTCGCGACACCTCAGAGAATTCCGCAAGCCCTTACCGCACAACATCGTCTCTCTCAATTCTGCGCAGGTATTCCTTTGCGTCAGTATTTCTCGGATTCTCGTGCAATGCGCGGCGCAAAACCCGCACAGCCTCTAATCTTTCTCCCGCTCTAATGTACGCCGTCGCAAGGTTGACATAAGCCAAGTCAAAGTGAGGATCAGCATGAACGGCCTTTTCAAAGGCAACAATGGCCATGTCCACTATGCCCTGCTCCAGTAAGTCACAGCCGTAACTATTGTAGTGAAGGGCGTCGCCTGGCAACAAATCCAGCGCTTTCCGGATACACTCCCGAGCCTTGACGACATCACCTGCCTGGAAAAGGGCACACCCAAGGTTGTAGTAAGCGAGGCCGTTGTTCTTGGTCACAGCCGCTGCCCGGGCAAACAGAGAAATGCTGTCGCGCCAGTACGTCGTCTGCCGATATGACAATCCCGCAAAGACGACTAAAACCAACGAAGCCATCACTCCGGATGCGAGGACCAAACGTCGATCTCGCTTAACTACCTCAGTGACCCACCAGACGATGCCAACGAATATGCCTACAAGCGGAACATAAGTGTATCGGTCGGCAGACGCCTGCCGTCCCACCTGCACCAGACCGATAACGGGCAAGAGCGTTACCAAGTACCAGAACCAAGACACCGCAATGTAGGGTGCCCGGTTTGCTTTTATAACTGCGAAAACGGTTATGAGCACGAGCGCAGTTAGCGATCCGATGACCTGCCAGATGGGCAAGCTCGCACCAGGGTGAGGATAGAAACAAGCCAGATTCAGAGGCCAAAACGTTTTGATCACATAAGACACGTACGACACAGCAGCGTTAGCCAATCTCACCCCAAGAGGATAGGTGTCCATAGATACCACAGCGCCGCCGCGCCGTTGAGCGATAACAGTAATGACGCAAGACCCGGCAGCAAGCAAGAACAAAGGCACCTTTTCTAGAAGGACCTGGCGAAAGACGTCGGTAGATCGAACCTCCAAGCTGCCACACTTCCGAGCTTTCTTCACACCTTCGAGATATGTTCTCCCACAACGCCTGAGACGTCCCAGCGGCCAGTAGTCAAGGAGCAACAGGATAAAGGGCAGAGAAACAGGCATCGGCTTGGAGAGCAGTCCGAGAGCATACAGACAGAAGACTAAGAGATACCTCCTCGCGTTACGAAAGTGAACATAGTGATTGTATGCGAGCAGAGTCGAAAACCAGAAAAACGTGCTGAGGAGATCCTTGCGCTCCGCCACCCAGGCGACAGATTCTACATGCAGCGGGTGGACGGCGAACAACGCTGCGACAACTGCACTTCGCCAAGGCAGGCCAGTCATAGCAACGAGAACAAGAAAAAGCACAACACTATTCGCACAGTGAATAAACACATTCACTTGGTGATGCCGCCCTGCATCAAGACCGAACAGACTGCAGTCAAGCATGTGCGATATCCACGTCAGCGGGTGCCAATTGGCGGCATAAGTCGACATAAAAGCCCACTTGACACCTTCGAGAGTCAGCCCACGGACAACAATAGGGTTGTCAACGATGTAGCGGTCGTCGTCGAAGTTGACAAATTCGAACTCCGAAGCCCGATGGTAGACCAGCAGACACGACAAGACCAGTAAGACACTCAGCAAGAAGATACTTCGGTTCATCCGATGCTCAACTTTGTCGAGGTAGTATTTTGCTCTCAACCAAACCCCATTTCGCCAGTCGGTATGTTATCGCGGTAGCAAGGCAGCCAAATCCGTATACCACGCTGCGGACAAAATTGATAGAAGATGCCTCAGGAAAATACCTTGTAGGGCAGCTTATCTCAGCAATGGTGTGACCGAACCAAGCTACCTGTGCCAACATCTGATTATCAAACACGAAGTCATCGGAGTTCTGGTCTAAGGGAAGCTGCTCTAACAGTTCACGCGAGAAAGCCCTGTAGCCACTGTGGTATTCCGACAGTTTGATGCCGAGGAGTATGTTCTCTACGAAAGTCAAAAACCTGTTGGCTACGTATTTCCACAAGGGCATGCCACCCCGCAAAGCCCCTCGCCCTAACACTCTGGATCCGATTACACAGTGATATAGACCGTTTCCGATCAAGGAAGCCATAGCCGGAATGAGCTTGGGCGTGTACTGGTAGTCAGGGTGGACCATTATTACTATGTCGGCACCCTCCTCGAGCGCAAGCTTATAGCATGTCTTTTGGTTGGCGCCGTAGCCGCGATTTTCGGGGTGCACGTAGACCTTTGTGTTCGGGAGAGTTTTTGCTATTTCTACCGTGCGGTCGCTGCTGGCATCGTCGACAACGATTACGAGATCCACTACCCCCTGCTCCATAACTTCCTCGTAAGTCTGACGCAGGGTTCGCTCCGCATTGTATGCCGGCATCACGACTACGACTTTCTTGTCCTTGTACATCTTAACACCCGCCGCCGAGTGCAAATTCACAGCACCCAGTTATACCCTTCGACTCTCCTGCTACCGCCTTAGTTGTTCCACAGCCTCGACAAGAGCCTGGCGACAGTTTTCATCATGCGGTTGAATCCGCAAAGCATATCGCAAATGGGGTATAGCTTCTGCGCCACGGCCCATTCGTACAAGGGCGATTCCGAGATTGGCGCGATATATGGGATTCCTTGGGCGCAGTTTGACTGCTTTAGCCAAGTACTTAACAGCCGCTTCGTAGTCACCTCTCTCACCAAGCAGAGCTCCCAGATTTGCATAGGCCTCATGTTTGCGCGGATCAATGCGAACAGCAGATTTGAAACAAGCCATCGCGCTTTCAGCATCTCCCTGAGTGGCGAGAGTCGTACCGAGGTTGTAGTAAGCGACTGCATTGTTTTTCGTCACTGCAATAGCCCTTTTCCACAGCGAGACGTCGTTTCGCCAATAGCCCACCTGCTTGTGAGCTGCAACTGAGAGCAATACGATCGCCGCGCACGCGGCAGACGCCCAAAGTGCCTGGAGCAGTCCTAGGCGCAACCTTACTGACGCCAACTGCACAAGGCGATCGCAACCCCAGACAACTGCCACGAAAAGCCCCACGTGCGGCAGATAGGTATAGCGATCAGCCATAGCCTGTTTGCCTACTTGCACCAAGCCTATGACCGGCAGAAGCGCTGCTATGTACCAGAGCCAACCGGTAAACACATATGGAGTCTGCCGACGCTTGATTATCGCAACAGCCGTTACGACTGTGAGTGCGGTAGCAGACAGAACGACCTGCCACGTCGGAATGCCCGTGCCCGGATGCGGATAGAAACAAGCAAGCCCAGTGGGCCAAAACGTCTTCAGTATATAGATGCAGTAAGCCCAGACCGCGTTCGCCACACGCACGCAAAATGGAAACGCATCCAAAGGCTTCACAGCACCTGAGGCTCGTTGAACAAGGAATGTGACCACGGACGAAGCCAAAGCTAGAACAAAGAGCGGTATCTTTTCAACCAGTACCGTCTTGAATGAGGCGACACCGTGAGATCCACTTGGACAGCCTAGCCTGCCGAGCGGCCAGTAATCCAATAGCAGCAGGAGAATTGGCAGCGATACCAACATCGGTTTTGACAGAAGCCCGAGAATAAACGCAACCATCACCAGGGAGTAATAGAGATTGCTATGCCGCCTCGTATACTTCCAGTAAGCCAAGAGCATAAGTATTCCGAAAAACGAGCTCAGCACGTCTTTGCGCTCAGCTATCCACGCAACGGATTCAACGTGCAGGGGGTGCACAGCAAACAGTGCTGCAACGAACCAGCTTAGTCCCTGCCTGCCGGTCATAGCCCGCAGGACCACAAACAGGAGTATCGAGTTGGCGAGGTGCAGGACAACGCTGGACAGATGGTGTGCCCCAGCGTCCAAACCGAAGAGATGACAGTCCAGCATATGCGACAACCACGTCACGGGATGCCAGTTGCTGGCGTGCGTGCTGGTAAAAGCCCAAATTGTGCTGCGCCAGCTGAGCCCCTGCGTGACATGTTCGTTCTGAAAAACGTAAATGTTGTCGTCGAAATTCGTGAAGTTGAATGAAGAGGTCTGCAAATATACCGACAGCACGAAGACTGCCAGCGCACCACATAAAGCAAAGAATACTTTCTTCTCGGAACCGGTCTTCGACCTCGCTGTCACACGAATATGATAGCACACCCGTCGTCAGCGTACGAACCGAGCTACTTGCGCAGAACCTTTTGGTAAATCACTGATGTCGGCAGGAAAGATAAGTAGAGCAAAGAAGCAGAAAGTATGAGCGAGGGGTGGAAATCCGAATTTTGTTGGTCATTTTCGCTGCGCGCGCATTTCGAGTCGTGCCGCCGCCACTATTTTTACTACCGTTTCTGGGATCGAGACCCCAAGAACAAATGGAAGCTCTACGAAATGCGCAACATCACGACTTTGGTTATGCTGCGCGGGATCGTAGTTCACGAGGTTATCGCAGAGTCGCTCCGAGCTGTGAAGACAGGCGAGAGTTTGTCACTAGACGATGCAGTTGAACTCGTGACGGCAAAAATGCGCCAGAGAATGCGTGAATCGTACTACAGGCTTTGGGATATTAGCAACCGGCCGCCGGGAACGAAACAGTCGCAGTTCACGAACCTACTGGAGCACTATTATGGTTTTCCAGATACTGAACAAAGAGCACGCGAACACCGCGACATTGCGCAGAACTGCATTCGAAATTTGCTACACTCGACCTTTTGGCGCGAGATCATCTCAACAGATCACGAGCGTTGGCAGACTATAGACGACAGACCATTCTTCTTCAACGTCGGCGAATTCAGAACGTGCGCCAAACTGGACTTCGCGCACTGCCACAGCGAACCGACAATTGTCGATTGGAAGACCGGACACGCGGGCACTGATGATCGACTTCAACTAACGTTCTACTCGCTGTGCGGCGAATGCAAGTGGGGATGGGACCCCACAAGAACCAGACTCATTGCTGTTTACTTGTACCCATCTCTAGAGATACAAGAGTTCAAACCTACGACGGACGAAGTGGACAGAGTTGTAAGCCTAGTCAAGGAGAGTTGTCATCAGATGAGTCTGCTCGAACCGGAACCGGGCGAGCCAGCCGACATAACGCGCTTTCCTGTCACAGACGACATATGGAACTGCAAGTGGTGTCGTTTCCAGGGCATTTGCGAAGGCGCCCAG
>JARYME010000110.1 GCA_029907315.1 Armatimonadota bacterium
AATCGATAAAAGGAAGATCAGTGCCGAAAAGCACCTTGTCTGCGCCGGCTCCTGCCACTACCCGCTCCAGCAAGCCCGTGTAGAATGTGGACGAAGTGATGTCCAGGTATACGTTTGCGTACCTCTGAGCCAGCTCGCAGGATTGTCGCGCGCCCTCGTAGCCGAACCCGCAGTGACCTATAATGATCTTGGCATTGGGGTAGTTCCGAGCCAGATTATCGAACATGCTCACGCTGCAGTAGGGATCGTTCACTGCGGTGTGGCTCAGCACGCACAATGAGTGCTGGTCCGCAAATTCCCACGCGGGGGCATAGCCTTCACCGTCGACTCTACCCCTATGAACCGACGGGTGCAGCTTAATGGCAACCGCACCGAGGTCGAAGCATCGTTTCAGCTCGTCAGTCAATTCCTCCCTGGACGCGTGCGGGTTCACCGTGCAATAAGCGTAGATTCGTCCCGGAAACCGACGTGCCGCATCGAGTATCTGATCATTGCCCAACTTGTAGTCCGGACCTATTGCTGCGTGCGCCGAGGCGACGATCGACCGAATGCCGCACAGGTCCATCAAATGCACCATATCTTCGGCCGTTCGAGCCGGAATGTTGAAATGATGCCAGTAACCGAGATGGCCGTGGCAGTCGATTATCTCAAACGTGCGAACAGGCTTGCCTGCCAGCACCTCCTCGCGCATTCTGTGCTTAAGCGTCTGCTCACCCACTCCGTATTGTTACTCCCACATCAGAAGTCTCTCAAGGTTGCCGGATGCAATTGCCTGCTTTGCCTCATCGGATATGTCGGCAAACGTTATGGAAGCTACGGCTGCGCCCGGCTCCGTATATGGCGCCCCGGTACCGAAAACCAGCCTCTCTGCACCGAAGCGTTTGCAAATCGCTTCGATTCCGCCAGCAGCAAGGTATGAGGATGTTTCCACTTTGAAGTGCTCGTACTTCTCGAAAAGGGGATATATCTGACGATCGCACCGATACGAGGTCTGCATAACGACAAGCCTAAGCTTAGGATGCGACCTCAGAACCCCAGCCAGCTGGTCGTAGTTTGTTTGACCCGCTTCAATAAAAACCGGCACGCCCCGAGCTTCAAACTCATCGAGCATTTCACCAATACACCAATCAGCCAGTTGATAATTGTGGTAAGCAGGGAACAGTCGAACTGCGCAGGCACCGGCTAACTTCATCTCCCGAACAAACTCACTCGGAGGCGGCATCTCGCCGGTGTGATGGGGCATAGCTACCCAGCACGCCACAAGTTCCGGCTTTCCGCGTATTGCTTCGGAAAGTGCTCTGTTTCCCTCAGCAGGGTGAAGTTCCTTAGCAAGAGCATGGAAGACCAATGCCCGTTGGATGCCGCATTCACCAAGCCTGGAGGTCAGCTCTTCCGGTTCGAAATAATGCTCCTTTTCAGGAGCACCAAACCTGCCTATCTGCGCATTGCAGTCAAAGAAATCCAGTCTCACCTGCCGTTTCCCCGTCTCACACCATTCGCACGCAATATATCCTCTATGCCTCTGCTCGAAACTCAGTCCCTCAGCTCGGAAATGTTCGACATAACCTTCTCAACAGCGTCTGCAATGTCGTCCATGTCCTTGCGATCACCCAGCAGGACGCTCTGCATAATCCACACAGCCTCTTTATCGCAGGCGCGCTCACAGTTCTCTAAGTGCAGGTCTTTGTAGACAACCTTCTTGCCGTAGAACGGACATCCCACAGGGCACGCGTTCGGATCTATGTCAAACATACCGGATCGATAGAGTGGCACATATCCTGAGCTGCACGGTATCCCTTCGGCATTCAAAGCCTCTATGAACTTGGACCGCGGCACCCCGGTAGCTTCCTCAGCCAAGTACCGGAATATGTAGATGTGATAAGCGTGCGTTGTTACGCGTTCGTCACGTTTGAGCGGTTTGATCCCGTCGATCTTCGAAAGCCTTTGGGATAGGTACAGTGCGTTTTCATTGCGACGCGCGGTTTCCGCATCCAGCTTTTTCATTTGGTTGAGCAGTATGGCAGCCTGAAACTCAGTCATCCGATAGTTGCTTCCCATCACGGGATGGTGATACCAGGCGCCATCCCTCACCCGGCCAACGTTGTGAATCGACCACGCCCGCTCACCGATTTCTTCACTTGTTGTGACCACTATGCCTCCTTCACCAGAGGTGAGATTCTTGGAAGCTTGGAAGCTGAACGCACCGACGTCCCCCAGCGAACCCACTCTGCGTCCTTTCCATTCGGCGCCGTGCGCTTGAGCACAGTCTTCTATCACTTTCAGATGGTGCTTTCGCGCTATCTCGGTGATGGCATCCATGTCACAGGGCAAACCTGCTATATGCACCGCCATGATGGCCTTTGTCTTGTCTGTAATCGCTTCTTCGATCTTGGAAGGATCGATGTTGTAAGTCTCGGGATCAATATCCACAAAAACCGGCACCGCGTTGACATCTAGGACAGAACTGGCTGATGCGATAAACGTGTATGGCGTTACAATTACTTCATCGCCGCACCCTATGCCGAGTGCCTTCAGTGCAACTACAAGAGCCAAGGTGCCGTTCGGGACGCACACGCCTATCTTGCACCCACAGTAAGCCGCGAACTTCTCTTCGAATTCCTTTACCTTGGTGCCACCCACGGACCACCACTTACCGCTCCTGCAAACCTCAACCAGCGCTTGGCAGTCCGATTCGTCCCAGATCGGCCAGGAAGGAAACGACTTTTCGCGGACCTTCGGTCCTCCCTTGATTGCAAGCTTACTCATAAATGCAGCTCCTTTCACAACTTTCGCCAATGAAATGACTGTCGAACTACCTCGTCGGCTTCCTCAGGCGAAGATACGCTTATCGCGATGTCCAACCCTTCCGGACCCAGTTCTTCAACCAGGTTTCTCGCTTGGTCCGGATTTCCACCGCGTACCATACAGCTCTTGCCCGCCGCTCTGATCCTGCGGTAAATCGGTATGTGCGACTCGTCGCAGGCGCAGGGCTGCCCAGCTCCCGGCGTCCACTGTATAGCATCCAGTTCATCGATGGAAAGCAGTATGTCGAGATGCTGCAAACAGCAGGGACCGTCAAGATGAAAAACGCTGTAATCCAAACGCGAGCACTGCTCCGCGAGATACGGCGCCACGAACTCCTCAAACATCGACGGCGATATCATAGCTGAGAAATCGCATTGCACC
The DNA here is from genome assembly GCA_029907315.1 of Armatimonadota bacterium. Lineage (GTDB taxonomy): Bacteria > Armatimonadota > UBA5829 > UBA5829 > UBA5829 > CALJES01. The sequence goes on from JARYME010000110.1 coordinate 3,187, forward strand.
TTTGCCATTCGGCCGGGAGCATAAGTCTGAAACGCCGAGAAGCACGTCCCACCGATGTCATCCTTTATGATGGGGTAAAGACGGTCGTAGTAGTCGAAATAACGATCCACCAGCGCCCGCTGAAACCTGTGTACGTGCTCCGGCGCATCGACAAGGTACATAAGAAGCCGATCCGTGCCAACCAAGCTGGCGATGATATCCAACCCCTCGATCAGGTCGGGAAAGCTCACGAGGGCACGGTCTTTGAAGCACTCGACACCATTTGTCACCATTTGCAAAGTAGCCTGCCAATAGCGGTTGTTCTCGTCGTACTCAGGCACGGATGCGGTGGCTATGTCGTCGATGCACGGGTTGTACCAAACTGTGTCCGGTGCGAATGAAGGCTCGCTTCCCAAGTAGAGCGCCAGCGTGCCAGGCCCAATATGCGTATCGAAATACGGAAAAGCATCACCGCCGTAATGCGTAGTCGCCAATCGATACTCAAACGCCCGAATCCGATAGTCCGCGTCTAGCCATTGTTCCTCGAGTGTTTCCGGCTGCGGCGGTTTAGCCTGTGCAGCTGCGTTCTGAGGCGCCAACACTTGCAGCAGAACTCGGTCGACGCAGCCTCGGTTCCACCATGCTTCGAAACGCTCTCTTGATTTGTCCCAATCCGGTTTGATCATTATTTCACCAACTTGAACGTCTTTATTTCGAACGGCTTGATGTCGAATGAAAAGGATGCCCCGTCGGAGAGAACCTCGCAAATACTGCGCTCCATTAGATCGCATTCGTGCACCGTTCTGAAAGGCAAGCGCAGACTGACGTTTACGTGCGCTCGTCGGTTATGGCACTCGTAGAAGCGCAGTATTACAGCATCCTCCTTTTCCGCCCGCTTAACGGTTTCCAGTACAACATTGGGCGCATCAACCGATATGAACGAACACACCTTGGGCAGCTCACCGGGAGATGATTGGGCTGTGCGCACTCTTAGAGGCACGTTAAGCTCGTAGGCTCGGCGAACCGTTTCTGCCTCCACGAAACTGCCTCCGTGGGGCATTAGGGCATAAGTGAACTCGTGCTCCCCCATATCCGCCGTCTCGTCCGGATCCTTCGGAGAACGCAGCAGCGTAAGCCGCATCACGTTGCCCTTGGTGTGGTGACCGTACTTGCAGTCGTTCATAAGGCTTACCCCGAAGCCTTCCTCCGAAACATCAGCCCACTTGTGCGCGCACACCTCGAATCGCGCAAGGTCCCAGCTTGTATTCGTGTGTGTTGGCCTTTCGACGCTGCCGAACTGTATTTCGTAACGCGCCTTTGAGGTGTTTACATCGACCGGGAATGCCGCTTTCAAACACTTATGATCCTCGTGCCAATCGACCCACGTTTCAAAGTCGATGCGCGGGACATCGGCATAGATACGTATAGTCTGCTTAATCCGCGATTTGCCAAACTTGCGCTCAAGCCGCACGGCGCCGCATACAGGACCAGTCTCCACAACATCGAGCCGCTCCAAGCCCGTGATGTCTTCCCACTTGTCGTCGTAGTAGAGGTCGATGTCCCAGGCATCGAAGTCGTTGGGTTTGTCCTCGAAGAGCTGAAGCAGATTGGCGCGCTCTCCCTGCGGCACGACTTCGCGCCCTGTTGTCTTTTCGATGATCGACGTAATCAGGCCGTCAGAGTCCAACCGGATCCTGAAGAAACGGTTTTCGAGTATTTCGCTTGAGACCAGTATTTCGTTTCGATCCTCTGTAGGCTTCCTTTTCACCAGCCGGTACACCGCGTAACCAACGCTCGGAACCTCCGCCGCAAATCGAATCTTCTGACCGTCGACCTGCGAGCGAACCTCCTTCCCCTCCGGATCCAAAACAGCGTACTCGCCCTGACCAGGCAGCTCGACGCAAGCGACATCTCGCCGATCCCAGGGCAGGGTATTCACAACCACAACCGCCTCTCCAGGACCATCCGTATCGACGCGCTCGCTGATCTTGTCCACGGCCGAAGACGCGACGCTCTCTCCGACTGCCAATATCTCCGGGTACATCTTGTCCGTGTCCTCATAGACAGCTCTCACGGAGCTTCCGGGCAGAACATCGTGGAACTGGTTGCACAGTATGCGTTGCCACTCGCGGTGCAACGTGTCATATGGATACGGCAAACCGAAACCGTCGGCAATCGAACTTAAGATCTCAGCGTCGCGGTAGAGCAGTTCTGCTTTTCGATTGAAACGCTTGTTCTTCGCCTGAGTGGTGTAGGTCCCCCTGTGCAGCTCTAAGTAGAGCTCGCCTACCCACTCCGGCAGGTCTGGTGTGCCATCGATAGTGTGGAAGAACTCGGAAATCTTCATCTGTCGGCACCTGGGCAGGCCCTCAAGGTCTTGGGCTCTCCGCAAGTACTCAAGATGACGCGGGTCAGGCCCACCACCGCCGTCACCCCAACCGTAACTCAGAAGCGACCAGTCGCAGCGGTCTTTCTCGACGAAATACTTCACTTGTTCAAGAAGTTTCTGCGGAGTCGGAAGGGCGTTGTAGTCAGTGGTCGGCGGAAAATGAGCCAGGACGCGTGTGCCGTCTATACCGCGCCAGTAAAAAGTGGTGTATGGGAACCGGTTCAACTGGCTCCAGTTGATCTTAATGGTTGAGAAGTAGTTGATCCCTGCCTTTTTCAGTATCTGAGGCAGTGCGGCGGAGTAACCGAACACATCAGGAAGCCAAAGTACGTCTGTTTCTATTCCGAACTCATCCTTGAAGAAGTTCTTTCCCAAGAGAATCTGGCGTACCAGCGATTCCCCTGAACACAAATTGCAGTCCGCCTCCACCCACATGCTGCCAGTGACATCCCATCTGCCTTCCTTCGCCCTTTGTTTTATTTCAGCGTAGAGGCTGGGATAGTTCTCCTTGGTAAACTGGTAGAGCTGCGCCTGGCTCTGCGAGAAAATGTACTCAGGGTACCAATCCATCAGGCGCATCACCGTGGAAAAAGTGCGTGCACACTTTCGGCGAGTCTCAGCATACGGCCACAACCAAGCCACATCGATGTGGGAGTGGCCGTGAACCGCCACATTGGTCGCGCTCGCCGACGATTTGCAAACCAGGAGCGGCCGCAAGATCTCGTTGGCACGCAGAGCAGATTGCTTGAGTGATTCGGCATCCGTGTGGGTGTAATCGAATGCATCCACACTCTTATTGAGCGTAAAGATTATCTTTGCCCGCCGGGGGCTGTCCTCAGGGAGCGCCTCCGCCAATTGGTGCAGAAAATCCAGGTTGAACCAGTACTCCCACACTTCGGGATTGCGAACGGCAACAGCAGCCTGCCTCAGTGTTTTCGGCGACTGATCGCGAAAGTCCATCCAGTGCTTGGAAACGGCATCGATGACGAGCTCAAACCTCTCGCCTCCGGCTGCATTCCGGGTGAGCAAGACCGCCGGGTGATTCCGGTCTATTCCCTGGTACGGTTTGCCGTGCAGAAAAACGCAACCCTCGCCGTCTATATCTATAAGCAGAAAGACCTCTCGGCCGCGAAAGTACTCGGGTATGGAAAACGACATCTTGAACCAAGCATTTGTGCCGCCGCCCCACTGCTCACCCACTCTGATTGGCCGATAGCCGGGAGCATTGACGGCTTCCTGGTAGCTTTCGAAGTTCGGTGTTTCTCGCACAAGAATGTCGCTAACTGGTGTGTGGTCAGTAAATAGATGGTTCTTGATCTCCTCTTTGCGACGCCAAATTTTGCGCAGGAATATCTGCTCCTTAGTTTGCTGGAAAGGCATGGTCAACTCCTGAGTTGGCTAGGATTCACCCGAGGCAACTGGCAACCAACACGCCATGCAGCCCCAGGCGCGTAACGCAGCAGGTTTCCAGGAATAGCTTAGCGAACGGCAACGGGCCTTCCTGCAAGACGCACTTGAAGGCTTCCACCGTTGACAAGGCTAAATCAGTAGACACAGCTGCGCAAATATAAGGAAGGAGGCTGCACACAAGAAATGCTGTCGGCAAGATTGTCGGTTGTTACAGCAGGGTGTTTACTGGCGATGGCTCTCCCAGGTTCCGCGTGGAAACAAGACAGGTTCATCATCACGTTCTGGTGCGCACCGCCTGCTATTCAGGAAAACCTGGCTGCAGTCGCCGCCGAGGGATACAACCTCACGTGGGCTCCTGCGGAAGCACTGGATCTCGTGGAAAAGCACGGCCTCAAAGCTCTGCTTCAAGACCCTCTGATCAATCCGGCTGTGCTCGACACGCCGGAGGGCAGATCCAAGCTCGACGAACTCATAAAGCGTGTGCGCAACCATCCGGCACTGGAAGGCTACTTTATTACGGATGAGCCCGGTTCCGGCGCGTTTCCGGGATTGAGCAGGCTGGTTGCTTTCATACGCGAGCGAGACCCCGAACACCTGGCGTATATCAATCTGTTTCCAACGTACGCTACAAAAGAACAGCTCGGCGTGTCGGCGGATGCGGTAGAAAGGGCAAAAGTCGGCATTCCGACGAACTTTGCTGGTGCCGGTGCCAACGCTGAGGTTATTGCCGCCTATCGAGACTATCTCAACAAGTTTATCGACATTGTAAAGCCGGAGCTTATTAGCTATGACCACTATCACTTCCTGAAGACGGGCGACGGCTGCCAATACTTTCTGAACCTGGAGCTGATCAGAGAGGCATCCCTCAGAGCACGTTTGCCGTTCCTAAACATAATCCAGGCGTGTACCATCGAACCCTCTTGGCGGCTGGTTAACAAGAACGAACTTCGATTCCTCATATTCACCACACTCGCCTACGGCGGCCGAGGAATATCGTATTTTCTCTACTGGGGTCCGGAGTCTTATGGAGGGCTGTATCGCGACGGCAAACGCACCCCGCTCGCCGTGGACGTCGCCCACCTAAACCGAACCCTTATTAAGATAGGAAACGCCATGCTGCACCTAGAAAGCCGTGGAGTCTACCATACGAAGCCTCTTCCTATCGGTGCCAAACCCGTGCCGCCATCCTCACCGGTCAAGCTACGCGGCAAGGGTGAATACGTCCTAGGGCTTTTCGGCAATAAACGCAAGACCACGGCGTTTATGATTGTCAATCGCGACTACAAATCCGGGACGCGAGCACAAGTCGAGCTCGCCGACCGCTGCCTGCGCATTGAGGAGTTCGATCCCTTGCTCGGTACCTGGTCTGAGCGACCGGTGGATCGCTTGATGGGCGAGATGTTCATAGACCTTGACCCCGGCGAGGGACGGTTGTTCAGAATGGTCCAGACGCCTTAGATTGCGGAACGTGCAACGCCAAATAGCTCGTCCTAGATAGCCCACGATCTGACATCATTTGCAAAGAACAATTAATTCTCGTAATACAGTTGACAAAAGGCGAAAATGACAGGATAATGCGTTTGTCCTGGAATCACGCGGGGTACTGTGCCTGAAGGGCAGGGCTGGCCGGCTCGCGCGAATTCCGGTCGGAAAGAAAGGAGGGTACGCTAATGCGTATCGCACGTACGGTGTTTGCTTTTCTCTGTGTAGCCCTGCTCGCATCTGGCCTCGCGGGCAGCGCTTCCGCGGACATGCCGAGTCCCCTCAGGGTTGAGCTCAAACTTCCCAACATACCTGAACTTGGTCAGCAGGCAACCTTGGACTGCGAGATCTACGCACACTACTCGATGAAAGGTGTCTCGTTGAAGATCGAGCTGTCGCCGGGAGTGGAGCTGATCAAGGGAAGCAAGATCTGGCAAGGAGACATGGCTGCTCAGCAGACCCTAACTCTGCCGATGGCTATCAAGGTGACCTCGCCGGGAAACAAAACGATTACCGCAACCGTCTTCTGCCGGATCGACGACAAGACAGCGTTCAGCGACATCGGGCAGGTGTTCTTTAACTCGCAACCCGGTTTTGCGGCTGTGGGACACATACGCGACGTCGTGGCGACCCAGTCGGCTGCAGAGTGCCTGCAGACCGGAGAGAAAGTCCAACCGATGAAGCTGGCAGACTACATGAAGCTGCCACTCCAAGCGCCGATGGAGCCAGAGCCGTGCAAAGTAGGACCCGGCGAAACGCAGCCGGAGGAAGCGGGTCCGACCCCTGAAGGCACACTTGTCGTAACGGGCAGGTGGTGTTACTACGACCGAGACGACACATACCGACCGATGGAGTGGGTTTATGTTGAACTGCGCCGCGGCAGCGACGACGCCGTGCTCACCAGCACTTGGGTTACCGACAACGACGGACGCTATACGTTTCCGGCCATAACCAACCCCGGATCCGCCGGTTTTCGAGTGCGAGCTTGGTGCTATCACAATAATACGCATTCATCTGATGGTAAAGCGCTCCGCGTTGTGGATGTCGGCGCAGGCCGCGACGACGGCGGCAACGTTTACAACATCTGCTACTCAGTCCAAACGGGCATCCGAACGAGCGGAGACGGAACGTACGACATGGGCACCTGGCACGTCGTGAATGGCGACACCAACGAACCTGCCTGGTGGATAATGATGGATCTGAACAAAGCGTTTTGGTGGCCCTATTGGTGGAACGACCATACGACTATGAACGGCGGCGTTACAGTTGAGTGGTCGTCCACCAGTACCCACGGCGACCACAACCACCGCACGGACGACGGCGGAAATATTCATCTTAAGGCAGCCTCGCCCAACGTGTGTGACGTCGTGCTCCACGAATACGGACACGAAGTGCAGTGGGACGGATACGGTCAGTGGTTGCCGTCCAGCGATTGCCCCTCGCCGCATTATTTCGAACAAGCCAGTGGTCCGCACTGTGCGTGGTATGAGGGCTTCGCTAATTGGTTCAAGTTCGCCGTCTCGAACGACCCGGTCTACCACTGGGCGGGCGGAGGCTCTCTCGACTGCGAAAACTCGACCTGGGGCAACTATTGGGACACGGGAGATCAAGTTGAGGGTCGCACAGCTGGCGCGATGTGGGACATAGGTGACGCCAACGCAGACGGCTACGACACGTGTAATCTCAGTTGGGAGTACATTTGGGACACGTGGTACGGTGCCGCCAACCGTGACAACACATTTGCCGAGTTCTGGACCCGGTGGAAGAACAGGGGTAACCCCAAGCATCATCCCACAAAGGCTCTTTATCAAAACACCATCGACTACAACACATACCCCTCTTTTGGAGGCCTGCCGAACGTTACCACGCCGGAAGATACGCCCGTCAATAACATCATCGACCTGTGGGCCTATGCCTCAGATCCCGAGAGCTCCGACAGCGAGTTGGAGTACACAATAACGGGAAACACCAACCCCAGCTGTGGCGTGAGCATAGACTCAGGCGATTTTGTGGACATCAACCCGGCTCTGAACTGGTACGGCTCGAGCACCGTGACGATAAGCTGCTCAGACGGTATACGAACCGTGAGTGACTCGTTTGTCGTGACGGTCACGGCGGTCAACGACCCACCCGTTATTACCGGACTTCCGGACAGAACGCTTAATGAGGATACCTCGTGGAACAACGCGATAGACCTCTGGGCGTACGCATCTGACCCCGAGTCCGGACCTAACGGCTTGACCTACACCATAGTCGCCAACACCAATTCGAACTGTGGGGTTTCCATCGATTCCATGGACTACGTCGATATTAACCCCACTGCGAACTGGTACGGTTACAGCGACGTAACAATTCGCGCCACTGATCCACAGGGGGCTTGGTCGCAGGATACGTTCAGAATAACCGTGAATCCTGTGAACGACCCTCCGGTGCTGAGCACTCTGCCAGACCGACAGACGAATGAAGACACACCCTACAACAACGCCATCGACTTGTGGGCTTACGCGAGCGACGTCGACAACTCCGATTCAGAGCTGACCTTCACGATCACAGCGAACACAAATCCGAGCTGCG
>JARYME010000111.1 GCA_029907315.1 Armatimonadota bacterium
GCATCGGTCGACTCTTCCGTCAATCGATAACCTACACCTCTCACCGTCTCTATTCTGCGACCGAGATCGCCCAGTTTTCGGCGCAGTGAGACCACGTGAACGTCCACAGATCTTTCAGTCACATCTGCATCGTCGCCTCTTGATGCACGCACCAGCTGCTCGCGGGTAAATACCCACCCGGGTTTCTGAGCAAGCGCGTGCAAGATTCGAAATTCCGTAAGCGTGAGTTCCACGGGTTTGCCGTCTGCAGTTACCTGCAGCTTCTGCGGATCTATGAATATCCCGCCTGAGCTGATCGGTTGGTCCGGATGGACGTCCGGCTGCTTCGTGCGCCTGAGGGCTGCTCGGATTCGAGCTGTTAGCACTTTAAGACTAAAAGGTTTGACCACATAATCTTCTGCTCCCAGCTCCAAGCCGGCGACTATGTCTGCCTCGTCTCCCCTGGCCGTGAGCATGATGATAGGGATTGCTGCCGTAGATCGGTCCCTTTTCAGTATACGGCAGACGTCCAGCCCATCCAATCCCGGCAGCATCAAGTCGAGTACTATCACGTCCGGCCGTTCTGAAAGCGCAGTCGCTAGGCCGGTTTCTCCTGTATTAGCTCGGAGTACCGAATAGCCCTCGGTCGAGAGGTGGTGCTCCAATAAACGCAGTATGTCTTCGTCGTCATCTATCACCAATACGCGTTCTTTGGCCAACCTGTTCCCCACATGTATAGGAAGATAACATCTCAACTTAGCAAGTATGGTAAACTTGCGTTAGAAACGTGCCTATTGCGCGATACACTTGATCGCAGTCAGCATGCCGTCGAACGCGGTTACGTAAGCGCGCTCACCATCTGAAACCACTGAGGACATAACATAGAGTTTCGGAGAGGCTTGGTACTGCCAAAGTATCTTACCGTCTGATGCGGATACTGCCGAAACCAAACCCAGTCCGCTTGCCACATAGACAACGCCATTTTTCTCAAATGGTGCAGCTGGGATGTATCCCAGTTTGCACGGCGTGCTCCAAACAACCTCGCCGCTTGGAGTGATTTTTTCCAGATTTCCGTTTGTCTTGCGTAGGTATATGAATTTCCCATCTTCCGAAAGCCCAGCAGCTGCTACACCTGTCTTTGCATCGATTCGCTCGCCGGTTGCTGCATTCAGTATTGTCAACATATAGTCTCGGTCAGCTGCAAATACTTTGTTGTCGGTAACCACTGGTCCTGCGTCAGCAGGACTGTAATACCGCCTAACACCAGGGCTCTCTTTGGTGCGACTTCCTTCACCCATCTGTTTCCAAACCAGACTGCCCGTCTTGGCGTCAACGCATCTGATATACTCGTCCCATGCTCCGAAGTATATCCTGTCGCCTAGAGCAAACGGTTTCGATTCTATTGAATAGGTCGCGTCTTCATTGGATGCTGCCAACCGGCCGCTCTCTGGCTCCACGATGTAAAGCTTACCACTGTTGCATCCGAGTGCTATGTATTCTCCGACCTGCACAGGCGACGAATAAACAGCGTCATTGGCGCGAAACTCCCACACCTTGTCGCCTTTGAGCGTGTATGCTTGAACCAACCCCAAACCGTTTGCAGTTATAACTTTTTCGTCTACAACTAACGGCTGAGACAATATCTCAGCTCCCGTGTCTGCAGTCCAAAGGACTTTGCCAGTCTTCGCATCTATAGCCCATAGCTTACCGTCGTTTGCTCCTACGTAGACTATCCCGTTCGCGATCGTCGGGGTGCACTTTGACGAAGCTCCTAAGTACACACGCCATGCGGTCGGCTTGCTCTCCGGCTCGTAGAAAAATTCCGCACTTTTCTTGAACTGCCTATCCGACGTCGCAAATTCCACGCGCAGGTAGTGGGCTCCCGGCAGTAGTGATTGCAGGTCCACTGTGCCGGTTGCTGTCCAACGTCCATTTGCATATTTCAACTGAAGGTCCGCATTCAATTCGTCATCTATTGTGCAGCTGGCTTTAGCGACCACGCCCTCGAAGTCCGTATACGCCGACACTTGTAGAACTTGACCGACAGCCTCGCGCGGCTGCGGCGACAGGATTTCCACAACCGGATATATCCGCGTAGGTGGAATGGCCTTCTGGAGGATCTTGATATTAGCCGACGGTTCTCCTGCTTTCTGGTAGGCCACCTTTACAACTTTGTTTTCCACATAGATGAATGTCAATCCCGGGTCGTTAGGACCATACGTGGATCCGCCAGTTATCTGATCGAAATCTTCAAATGGCCGGCTAACGTGTCCGTGTGAATGGCCTGCCATCAGCAACACCGTGTTGCGCGTGCGCAGTATGTCCAAAAGCCTGTCATAGTCAAAGCGGCTGGCAAATTCCGTTCCACCTATAGGATGGTGGAAAAACACAAAAACAGGCGTTTCCATATCTAGACTGGCTAAGTCCTTTTCCAACCACCGGATTTGTTCTTCGCCTATCGACGGGCGTGGGTCCTGTACAGTGGCGGTCATCAGGCCCACAAAATGGCATCCGTTTCGGTCGAACGAGTAGTACGGCCCGAAACCCAACTCCCGAAGACGCTTGACAAGAGCAGCCCAAGTGTTGTCGTGGTTGCCCAGTTGATAGTAAACCGGAATGCCGCAGTCTGCCCAGTAGCTCAGGAATTGTTCCCACCAGCCAGATCCGCCGCCGAACTCAGTCAGATCTCCTGTGACCACTGCGAACTCCGGTTTTGGCGCCTTGGTATCAAACGCAGCCATGTCTATTTGATCCAGTGACTTGATCTGACTAATAACTTCTTGGCTCTTAGCGTTGGGTGCGTGTACATCGCTCGCCTGAATGAACGAGAAGTTCGGTATTTCCTTGGCATACGCGTTCGATACTAGTCCTACCGCGGCAAGGAGTAAGATCCACACCAAGAAAACGTTTCTGACGCCCGCGTTTGGTTTCAGACTTCGCATCGACAAATTACCTCCGTTTGAATTACCGTCGGCACTCATGCAGCTCGCGCAATTTGACTGGGGATATCTGACCGCAATTCTTACAGACAAAATGCGTTGCTGCTGCTGAGTTCGAGTTACGAGCCAACCTTGCGAGGCCAGGCGAGAGCCGCTTCAGCACCTCGAAATCATTGTCACTGATGTAGTAGCTCTGTTTGTCGCACAATACGAGCTCCTTCATATACACCCGACCTCAGCTGTTGGTAAAAGCTTAGCATCAGTCGACGCCCGTCGGCAACTCTGCTCATCTTGCTACTTTTGTGCGGCAATTGCTCCTCGAGGATTGTTCAGCTCGTTTTGTCGCTCCCGGTGTACAAAAAGTGCGGAGCCAAGGGCTCCGCACTTGATGTTTATGCGCGTTTGTTCGAGCCTACTTCGCTATTCCGGCTTGGGGATCTCCGTGAACACCGGGCAGAGGATTGTTCGTACGGTCTTGGTTACCTCGTTTTCATCCTGCGTTTCCGTCCACGTTTCATAGGCAGAGATCCCGTCAATCTGATAATACTTGCCTACCCCAATGTCGAACGGAAACTCCGTGGCTACTATTCTAATGCCCTTCGCGAGCGGATCTCCGTATTGGGTCCTGCCGTCTACGAGTCCGCTGCCGTCGTCTACATAGATCACCATCTCGCCTTCAGGCGTCATCATAATGGATGTTACTTCGCCCCAGATCCGCACGAACATCCCAACATTGTCCGTGCCCCAGCCAGCTTCGTCGACGCACGAACCACCAACCAAAGCCTTCTGCGTCATTCCCAAAGGCTTCGCCTCAGCGATGTCCGTAGTCACTGTGAAGCTTGGGTTGGAAAGCACGGCGCCGATGCCTTCACTGCGTCCGATGATTCCCGAAATGCCGGTCACGACAGCCCCAACCATCACGTTTGTCGGATCACCGCTCGGAATATACAGCCCAGAGTGATCCTTGGTGTTCACGTCCTGCACCCAGAAGCCTAGCTGCGAACCCGTGATGTCTTTGCGAACTGCCGTGATCACAGCATTGCCCGTGATAACACAAGGTTTCGTCTCGCCACCGGCTTTCGCCTCGCTTATGGAAGCGTATGTTCCACCAAGCGGCGTCCATTCGCCCGGAGCATAATCGCCCGCAGTGTTTACGGCCGTCCAGTCAAATTGCACCTGAGTCGCAAGACCATAACAGCCTTGGCCAATCACTATCCCGTCTGTCATCCATTCAGGGCTGTCGACAAGCGACTGGTCGACAGAACCGGTCGCCGTTACTACCGGCGTCGGGCTCTCGTTGATGTACAGCTTCCAAACAGCAGTTCTCGGGTCACCAACGACCTGGTTCCGACCGGTTATGCGGATTATTCGCCAATCATTGCTCGGCGTGATGGGAGCGGTCGTCCAGGTCAGGCTGTCGGTGCAGATCCCAGCTTGCTCAAGGAATACTCTGAACGCAGCCAGGCACTTGCCGGTGCCATAGTCGTCAGCAATGTAGATATTGCTCTTCTGGAGCTGGTTTCTAGCAACGTAGTCGCCAGCTTCCCAAAGTATCCTGTGTGCCAATACCAGCGTTACACCTTGATCCAAGCTGAGATTCACTACTCGGTGCAACCGCATCGTCTCAGACTTGATGATAGGCTGCCAGTCGTAGATGTCCCACACAGTGTTGCCGCCGGTGCACTTATTGGTTAGGTACATCTCTACGTACCGCCACTCCATCGGCAGCACTTCGACGGCAAACCCATCATCCGGTGCTGGTGCGTTTCTCTGGAGTATATTCTGGGTAGTGTTGCCTACTTGCCAGGTTTCGTCGAAATGTCTTATATCCGTGCCTTCTCCTTCTCTGCTGACTTTGAAAGCGGAGGCTGTGCTCCAGTCGCTCCAGCCAGCAGCATTACCTACGCGTGCGAATGCGTAGTATTGCGTTCCGGGGGTCAAGAGCACACTGCACGATGCCCCGTTGCACATAGTCTGTATCTCGCCTGAGTCCCATACAGGAGTGCCCGATCCATCGGGTGTCGTTGTGATTTTCGCCTGAATCTTATTGTGTAGATCCGCTGTGAACACAACCGATGGTTTCGCACCCACGACAACCCCGTTCGGAGATGTCACGACCGGAGCAGTAGGCGGAGTCGTGGTTACATAGAACCCACCATTGCCTTTGACTGAGAACCCGGTCCACATATTCCCATATTGCTCATTGACGAACACCCAAAGCTGTTGCCCCTCGGGAAGTTCGCCGGTTTGGTGGCTGGTTGCGGAACCGCTGATCGGTCCACTGTCGTAGACAATAGGTCCGCTCGGGTCGTCTGCGCTGCACACTCTGACTTGGTAACCTGTCATTCCTGTGTTGGCATTTGTCCACGTGACGGTTGGCGTCTTGGTATTGACGAAAACGCCTCCCACAGGGAATGTAACCGTCGGTTTCGCTGTAGTGCCCACAGCGAGGTCGTCGAGATATAGCGTATCGTTCGGACACAGTGCGTATTTGACATAATCGCGCACGTAAACCTTGTTTACTGCAAGTCCGGGCGTGGTGTAGGTCGACCAATTCAGGTTTCCATCTACGTAAAACTCGACAAGACCTGTGTCGGGGTAGTAGTAGCAGTCAAAGTCGTGGTATGTCCAGTCGTTCGGATCAAACATGTACGACACACCCTCAGTTCCGGTAAATGTCAACTTGGACTTCATCCTGTGGGTGCCGCCTGCCCATCCGCAGATCGGGTTGTTGTTGGCGTCTATAAGAAAAATGTTGGCGTGATCGTAGGGATCAGTAGCCTCATCAGGCCATGCTCTTCTTAGCCTGAAGTGTAGAATTTGGACATTACCTGCTGAAATGGAAGCCCAGCTGTATTTTGTCTGCGCTCGGCTCATTGCGCCGGTTCCACTAGAACCTTTCAAACGCACGTATTGCGTGCCGTTGTAAGCACACCCTGGCATATTCTGGATTAGGTTCTCTGGTCCGGCGCCGTCGAAACCGTCTTGCCAGTTAGTGGTGCACTGCCTTAGTCGGGTTCCTACGCCATAGCTCTCGAAGTCGTCGTAGAACCAAATCGTCGGCGGAGCAACTGCAAGAGCGACTCCGCTCACAAGCAGCACTAAAAGCGCTCCCGCGAGTATTGCTCTTAACATCCTCATTCCTCCTTTTTAACTGTAGGTCGGAAGACTCGAAGAAGCAATTACGGTATGGGTGTTGCTCTATGATATATGATCCGCCGCTGCATCAGGCTCAGATACCACCTCCTCACAACTACTTCCGGCCACTAGGCTGGGCCAAATAACAAGAGTTTGGCAGTCCAGCCATTCGCAGAATAGCCCGAAAGTGCCCGTCTGTCAAGTGGAAAAATCTTTTGGTTTAAATGATTGTTCCATATTTCTGGCATTTCAGATTATGCCAGATGGGCTCTGAGGTGATTTCATCTTGGGGTCGCAGTGCGAAGAGGAAACTGGTTGTACTGTCTCGCCTTCGAAAGTGAAGCTACGCGATACCTTCGAAGAGCGCCGTGCTCATATAGCGCTCTGCGCCGTCGGGCAGAATAACTACTATCACTTTTTTCTCGAATTCTGGAGATCGAGCAATTCGATCAGCTGCGGCCATTGCAGCCCCCGAAGATATGCCCGCCAATATCCCTTCCTCTTTTGCTAAGCGCCGTGCGTAATCGATAGCTTCTTCGGCACCTACTGTTTCGATTCGGTCAATGAGAGAAAGATCAAGAATTTCCGGTACGAATCCGGCCCCGATACCCTGAATCGGATGTGGTGAAGGCCTAACTTGTTCGCCACGGACCGTTTGGGTCAGCACTGGCGATTCCTCCGGCTCCACCGCAACTGAGACGATGGGTTTGGATTGCCTGCACTTGATGTAACGCGAAACGCCGGTGATTGTCCCGCCAGTTCCCACACCTGCAACCAACACATCAACTGCCCCGTCCGTGTCGTGCCATATTTCCGGACCAGTTGTCTCTTCGTGTATGGCTGGATTTGCCGGGTTCCTGAACTGCTGGGGCATAAAGTACTTTTCCGGGTCCGATGCCACAATCTCTTCGGCCTTTTCGATCGCGCCGCGCATGCCCTTTGAGCCATCAGTCAGCACCAACTTAGCTCCCAGGAATGCAAGTAGCTTCCGGCGCTCGATACTCATAGTTTCGGGCATCGTTAGTGTAACCGGGTAGCCGCGTGCAGCTCCGACAAATGCGAGTGCGATTCCCGTGTTTCCGCTCGTCGGCTCGACGATCTCCATACCTGGGCGAAGTGTTCCACGCCGTTCCGCATCCCGCACCATAGAGACGCCTATGCGGCACTTTACTGAGTACGCTGGGTTTCGTCCCTCGATTTTGGCCAATACAACAGCCTTTGCCCCTTTCGTAATCTTGTTTATTCTTACAAGCGGGGTGCGTCCGATGCTGAAGGAATTGTCTTCATACCAATTTGCCACGGGGATTACCTCCCTCAGGTAAGCATACTCCCGATATCAACCCATCGTCCGCCTGTGCCGTTTGCGAACGCATAAGCTGCATCGATGACTTCCGCTGCGCGCAGGCCGTCGGTCCCGTCCACTATAGGTTTGCGTTCCCCGCGCACGCAGGCCACGAAATGTCTGGCTTGTTCAACGAATCGGTCTGCGTTCGGACAGGGTTCATGTTCCCATTTGCCAGAGTTATCTAACATAAACTTGATGCCTCCGGCGCTGTAGTCAATAATGATTGCACCGTCAGTGCCGTACACCTCTATGACATTGGCTGAACCAGGGCTCGTCCAGCTTGCCTCAATTATACCGATTGCGCCGTCCGCAGATTGGATAAGTATCGCGCTGCAGTCTTCGACTTTGTATCTTGGGTCCGCGATCTCCAAAGCTGCTGAGACCCTTGCTGCATCTCCAACCAGATACCTGAACAAGTCTATTGAGTGGACTGAGGTGTCCGGTATCGTGCCACCGCCGCTGACATCTGGGTTTGAGAACCAGGTCTGCGTCATATCAATCTTTCCGCCGAACCGATTGCGGAACATCGTAACTTTCCCTATACGTCCCGCTCTAATGAGGTCCCTTGCACGCATAACGGGCTCGTGGAAGCGGTGGCAGAACGCCGTGATCAAAAGCCTACCTGTTTGCGCAGCAAAATCTGTCATTTCGCGGGCTTCGGCAGCGTTTATCGCCAACGGCTTCTCGCATAAAACGGCGACCCCGGCACGCAGACAAGCACATACTTGTTCTTTGTGAAACTTGGGTGGTGTGCATATACTCACCGCGTCGAGTTCTTCCTTGGCCAGCATGTCGCGGTAGTCGGTGTAAGCATGTTCGGCTCCCGCAACCTTCTGGGCACGCTCCAAATCAACGTCCGCGGCTGCCACGATTTCTACGTCTTCGCATGCTTTGTATGCCCGAATGTGTTCAGCTGCTATTCCACCACATCCAATAATGCCTACTCTCAATTTCCGCTCTCCTAAGTGTTTATGTGTCTGTGGCAAGTGTCTTGATATAGGTATCTCTTGAGATGGTTAAATGGTCCCAGGTTTTTTCGCGCGCACAAACGCGCTGACAAATGATTCCGCAAGTTCGCGAACCTCTCGGTCGCTCATTTGATTTGCAACGTCCTGCGGAATCATTTCCAGAACGTCGCTGTAGGCATACTCGCGCGCGATCTCAATCTCAGGCTCGATAAAACCGGCTCTCAGGAGTTTGGTTTTGTATTCCTCGATCTCCAGTGCTCCCGCGATACAGCCTGCCCACAGGGCCAAGTATTGCTTTGCTTTGGGACTCAACGGCTTCTTGAGCACAATATCTGCTATTGCCAGGCGGCCGCCCGGTTTCAGAACCCTGTAGGCTTCCGCGATTACCTTGTCCTTGTCGGGTGACAGGTTGATGACACAGTTCGATATGATCACATCCACGCTTGCGTCAGGCAGAGGAATGTTCTCGATTTCGCCCTTCAAGAACTCTGCGTTATCGATGCCTGCCTTTCGTTGGTTCTCGCGAGCCAACTCAAGCATTTCGTCCGTCATATCAAGCCCATAGGCTTTGCCAGTGGGGCCAACACGTTTGGCCGAAAGCAGCACGTCAAGGCCGCCGCCGCTGCCTAGGTCCAGGACAACTTCACCGGGCTTGAGATCCGCTAAGACTAGCGGATTTGCGCACCCGAGCGATGCGGCTGCTGCTTCAGGGGGTATGTCGGCAAGTATGTCTTCAGGATAGAGATCCTTGGTGATAGGGTCCTTTTGTGTACCGGAGCCGCAGCAGCTAGTGCTACCGCTAATCGAAACTTGTTTCGCAGCTTTGCTGTAAGTGCGTCTAACAAATTCCTTGATATCTGCCGACGCAGACGGGTTGCGCGTCTCATCTGAACTGCAGCACGGACAATATTTCTTGTCGGTCATTTTGCTCTCCTAATGCGACTATTAACGTCTCAATACGGTTCTATCGCTGGATTCGCGATCCTGCTCCCTTGAGCAAGTTTTCGACCTCTTCAAGTGTGGCCCAGTTCAGGTCTCCAGGGATTGAATGCTTTATGGCCGAATAGGCAGTTCCGTAGTCGATCCCCTTTTGTACGTCTCCCGTCAGATATCCGTATATAAACCCTGCTGTGAACGAATCTCCCGCACCGACGCGGTCCACCAGTTCGCACTCGTACTTAGTGCTTTCGTAGAACCGTCCATTGGCGTAAGCAAAAGTAGACCAATTATTTCGTAGCACAGACAGGTCCTCGCGAAGTGTAATTGCGACCACTTCAAATCCAAAGCGTTCGTGGAGCCTGACGGCTACCTGTTGATAACTGGGTTCCCGAATACCGAACACTATACCCGTGTCTTCTTCCGTCGTTATCAGGATGTCTACCGACTCCATCATCGGCACGAGACATGCATTTGCTTCTTCCGGAGTCCACAGTTTTCGCCGGTAGTTGACGTCGAAGCTCACTTTGGCTCCGGCTGCTTTTGCTGCTCTTACTGCTTGGGCAGTTACTTCGGCACAAGATTTGGACAATGCCGGAGTTATACCGCTTACGTGGAACAGCTTACAGCCGTCGAACACGCGGCTCCAATCTACTTCACTAGGCTGAAGCGTGCTCATCGCCGATCCTGCGCGGTCGTAGAGCACGCTCGATGCTCGTGGGTTGGCGCCGAATTCAAGAAAGTATATACCCACTCGTCCCGAGTCCGACCACACGATGTGCGAGGTATCTACTCCCTGTTCGCGTGCCTTGTTCCGAACCATTCTTCCGAGAGGATTCTTCGGCAGTTTTGATACCCAGGCGCTGTCCAGACCTAATCTGGCAACACCTACTGCCACATTCAATTCGCCACCGCCTACCTTCACGTCAAAAGAGGTTGCTTGTTCCAACCGGTGAAAATCAGGTGGAGATAATCTGAGCATCGCTTCACCAAGAGTGACTACCTGGGCCATTAACCAACCTCCGCAGTAAGTGTCTCACAAAAATGATTGAAGAGTGTAAGCCATTCGGATTTCCGGCGAGTCTACTTCTCAGCTCTGAACTGCACCACAATTTCTCGGAACTTTCTCGCTCGCTCTGTTATCTCCGCAAAGTTGCCTTCTTTCATTAGTTTCCGATCAATGAGTGCACTACCGACTCCCAGCGCTACTGCTCCGTGTTCCAGCCACGTTCTTGCGGTCGATAGATCTACGCCTCCGGTGGGCATGAGCGGAATGTTCGGGAAAGGACCGTGAAGGTCTTTGAAGTAGCTTGGACCTACAACGTTCGCCGGGAATATCTTGATTATATCGCCGCCCGCTTGCCAGGCAGTGATAACTTCTGTCGGCGTGAATGCACCTGGAAACACTGCAGCTCCCTTGGACTTCGCAGCTTCTATCGTCGATAAGTTGGTGTTGGGGCTGACTATGAACTTCGCTCCGGCATCGATTGCGTTAACTGCCGTCTGTGGGTCAAGTACA
>JARYME010000112.1 GCA_029907315.1 Armatimonadota bacterium
AGTTGTGGTGACACCATCGATTCCTACCTCGAACTGGCTCACCAGCCCGCGTGCCGAGTCGTTGTACTTCTGAACCTCAGTGATCCAGTCTGCATAACCGACGCTGAACGACTTGCCAGCAAAACCGCCAAGCATTGTCTGGACTTCCGTATCAGTTGCGAATGCAGCGTCCGGATATGCTGCCACGAACGCAGCCAACGTGCTATAGGAACCGCCGACCCACGGGCAGTACCAGCGGCCGTCCACCAGCGCATTGTAAGTTCTGACTTGCTGCGGCTCGCGCGGGGTACCATCTTCCCACGGAATCCACTCGATGAAGCGGTTGCTCAGATTGCCCGGCGCCTTCTTGAGGGCGAACACGAAGTGCGGCGGAGACCAAGAGCTACCATCACCTTCGATTCCCACAACTGTTATGTTGAGCGCGGTAATCTGGGCAACTTTCACATCAGCAAAGATACCGGTAGTCAACGCCGCCCAACAACGTGTGGTCTTGTCTTTGTCGCCATTTGTAAACTGGAAGCTGAACGGAAGGCCATATGAGCCAACTTTTACAGAAATGCTTCCCCTACCGCTGCTGTCTGCCCTGACTACAGTACTCCAACCTGCGGGTAGGTTTGTGGGCGTCGGCATGTAGACAACGTCTGCCACAGCCGCCGCCGAAAGTGCGAATGTGCAAATTGCAGCGATCGCCAAAAGTTTGATCCTCACTTCTTTTCCTCCTTTCTAACTGCTGGCTTCTCTGGACTGCAGAGACTTTTGCCAACGGCGTTCGGTTTTTGGGCCCGACAAGCATAGCTAAACCGCTCGTCCCGAAGCCGACAGGCACGCTCTTGTTGTCCTCTACCCTCAATGTAGCCTATCATCCCATCACTGTCAACGGCTGACAATAAAATCCAGTATTTTTACCGGGACACCGCGCAAACTAAACCCGCTCACCTGACGCGTGGTATAATTCGCCCCGTGAGACTGCGCAGAAAAAGAATACCTAGAGAACTGCCTACGCTTGGGTTTCTGACAGTTCTGTGTTTAGCGTTTTCTCTCGCGAACAAAAACTTCGCAACTGCTGCGAACCTCAGAACACTCGGAGCAGACGCGGCCACGACCTGCATCCTAGCTGTCGGTATGACCGCCGTCATACTTACCGGCGGTATCGATCTCTCTGTTGCGGCTGTGCTTTCCCTCGCCACGCTCGCAGCAGCAAGCCTGATGGCAAAGGGACTAACTGCACAGGGACTGGTGGCATCAGCGCTAGTAGGCGCAGGATGCGGCTTCTTCAATGGCGTCTTGATTACGCGAATCTTCATGCCTCCAATTATTGCTACATTGGGCACCATGTATGTCTTCCAATCCGCGGCTGCACTCGCGAGCGGTGGGCAGTGCATCGTTCTTGAGCACAATCCCATCGCATTTCTTGGAAAAGGATTTGTGCCACTCTTGGTACTCCTGGGCACGACGCTTTTTGCAGCCGGAGTGTTGCAGTATACGCGGGTCGGTAGATATATATACGCAGTGGGAGGCTGCGAAGAATCGACCCGCTTGTCTGGAATCGACCCGAACGTTATCAAGATCCTTGTTTACACGGCGAATGGACTCCTTGCTGCTTTGGGGGGCATAGTAATGCTTGGAATAGGTAGCACATTCCAAGCAAATGATGCTCAGGGTTATGAGCTTGCAGCTATAGCAGCCGTGGTCATTGGCGGCACCAGTATAAACGGCGGGCAAGGATCCGTGCTCGGCACGCTATTGGGAATAGCAATTACAACGGTTTTGCGCAACGGCGCAATTCTGGCCGGTTTGGAAGCAAGATGGGCGCAAGCCATCGTAGGACTCGCGATTTTCCTCGCAGTGGCCGTGGATAAGATCCGCAGAGAGGATACAACTCGATGAAACGCTTTTTGCACCGCTCACTTTCGGTCAAGGAACTACCGGTAGCCTTACTGTTGTGCGGCGTGTGTGCATATTTTTCCGCTTCTGAACCAAGGTTTGCTGACCTGAACGGCTTGATGGACGTCGCTAGGCAATACTCAACTCACGCTTTGCTTGCCGTAAGCCTGACACTGATAATTGCAAGCGGTGGCATAGACATATCCGTGGGATCCGTTGTCGGATTGTGTGCTGTAGTGCTTGCCTCGTTGCTTTCTCGAACGAACGTTGGCATTTCGACAGCATGTGCGTTGTCTTTGGCGGTCGGCACATTTTGCGGATTGTGTAATGGCGCGGCAATAGCTAGGCTTGGCCTGCAACCCGTAGTCGTGACGCTGAGCATGATGGCAACGGCAAGGGGTCTCGCATACGTAATTGCTGGTCCGGGAGTCTCCACCATAAGCCTCCCATCGAGGGCACACCTCCTTGTAACCATAGGTTATGAAAGCAACGTGCCGGTCTTGATTGCCCTAATCTGGGCTGCTGCTGCCTACGCTGTTTTGTCGCAAAGCTCTTTCGGAAGATACGTTCTAGCCATCGGCGGCAACGAACAGGCAGCTCGGCTGTCCGGAATCGATGTAAGTCGCACGAAGATTATCGTGTACTGTGCAGCCGGCGCAGTTGCCGGGCTAGGCGGGATTTTGACGGCTGCCATGATGTCCACGGCAACAACCGATGCGGGGCTTGGATATGAATTCGAGGCGATTACTGCGGTGCTTATGGGAGGAACCAGTATTTTCGGAGGCGAAGCAACAGTTTTGGGAAGCTTGTTGGGCGTCGCAACCGCAGCAGCACTTAACCGTGGCTTCGGCCTTATGGGAATCAACGACCTTTGGCGAATGATGTGCCTGGGTCTTATTCTGATAGGCGCCGTTGCGATGGAAACAAGCCGAAGACGCGTGCTTACGTCGCTCGGGTCGCATTTTGGTACACCCTGAAACACATACCTAGGTTTGGGGTACACCGCTATGAAACTACGATTTATACGAATCCTCGCTTGCGCTACAGCTGCCCTATGCATCCTCGGCTGTGGAAAGCAGCAGGCGACAAATCCGCAACCACATAAACGCACGATTGTGTTCGTGTTCAAGGAAATCGGCATTCCTTATGCAAACGTATGCGCGCAAGGAGCAAGGAAAGCTGCGAAGGATCTGGGAATCAATGTTGAGTTTTTGGGTCCGGCCAAAGGTGCTGACGTTGCAGGACAGATAAGCATATTAGAAGCGCAGATAGCTCGTGGTGTCGATGCAATTATAGTTTCACCGAACGATCCGAACGCCGTTAAGCCTGTCGTGACAAAGGCCATGCGTAAGGGTATAAGAGTATTCACCTGGGATTCCGATGCTCCAAATACGGAGAGAATATTCTATGTCGCGGCTGCAGACGATGTGGGTATAGGCGAAGAAATTATGGACCGGCTCGCCAAAGAGATAGGCGGCAAAGGCAAGGTTGGTATAATGTCCGGCGGACAAGGAGCGCTCAATCTAAATCAGCACGTAGAGGGCGTCCTACGGCGTATGAAACAATATCCCAACATCCAGCTCGCCAAGCCTATTGTATATAACAACGAGCAACCGCAATTGGCACAATCCGCTGTGGCAGGTCTGCTTCAAAAACACCCGGACCTGGCAGGAATAGCTTGTGTGAACTCGCCAGGTCCGCCGGGAGCAGCACGAGCGGTAATAGCCGCAGGCAAAGCGGGGAAGGTAAAGATTTGGGGTCTAAGCCTACCGAGTGAAAACCGCAAGTATATCAAAGATGGCATCGTACACGGTTTGATTCTTTGGGATCCGGCTAAATTGACTTACGTCACTGCGAAGCTGGTAAACGATTACCTCGATGGGAAGAAACCTGTCGACGGGATGGAAATCAAAGGCGTCGGCAAGCTGAGGGTGTATAAGCACGGTGTGATAATAATGCCGGGTGTCGTAATCACCAAGAAAAACGTGGACTCATTCGACTTCTAACTTTTCGCAGGCTGCATCGAAGAAAGAACTTATTCAATGCTGGACCAGCAGGTTCAATCTAGGATATTAGCCTCGCTCAACCACGAAGAAGGCGACCGCGTACCGATATGGGACTACATCGATAACAGGGCAATAGTGGATTATGTTTGCCCCGGGTGGTCGGATTACCACGATGCGATGGTTAAGGTCTACCACACCCTTGGTATAGACCTTTGCCGTGGATACGGCGCTTCGTACTCAGAGCAAGACGACGGTACGGAGCATGTTTCCGAAAACGGCACTGTTCAGCGCAAGATATTGGGCCAGACCAACTGGCTGGTAGACTATCCGATCAAGACGCTCGAAGACCTTAAGACATTCCAACGCGAGCCGATAAGCGAGGAATGGGCAAACTCCGAGTGGATCAACCATCTAAAAGCACAGATAACACGGTTCGAGCCTTACACAATGTACGTTCCTGGCGGAGGATGTGGCTTTCACGCCACTTACGGACTGATGGGACAGGAACTCTTTTCATACGCCATATACGACGACCCGGTGAACGTGGAAAGGCTGTTGGAAATCGAAACCGAGTCCGCATATCGACTGGCAAAAGCAGCTGCCCGGGCCAAACTCTGTCCGATTTACTTCATCGGGGACGACATAGCCTGCAAAGGCAAGCTTCTATTTTCACCGGAGTTTCTGCGAAGGACATTTGTGCGGTCTCTCAAGAAATGTATTGAGCCTCTCAAAGCAGCAGGCATCAAGGTCATTTTCCACTCCGACGGCTACGTAATGGAGATACTCGACGACATGATAGAGGCTGGCATTGACGGCCTGAACCCTATTGAGCCGCTTGCTGGAATGGACATAGCATTTCTTAAGAAGGAATATGGCAGGCATCTGGTGCTTGTAGGCGGCGTTGATTGTTCGCAACTTCTGCCCCGAGGCACGGTGGACGAAGTAGTTCGCGCGACAAGGGAGATCATCAGGATAGCTGCCCCAGGTGGAGGTTTCTTCGTAGGATCCTCCAGTGAAATCGTTCCAACGACGCCTGTGGAAAACATACTGGCGTTCTACGAAACCTGCAGAGAAGCCGGCAAATACCCTATAGCAATATGATATTCTGCAATGCGCTTGGTTTGATGCATGCTTATACTAGGCATCGGGAATTTGCGGTTTGATTTGGATTCTGTTTCCCGGCAGTACTGTTAGATCGAAAGTTTTCCCCCGCCAGTGTATGTTCTTGACAATGAGTTTTTTCCAATGTTTCGGCAAGCAAGGCTTGAATGTCAGCTCGGAACTACCGAAGTAGTCCATTCTAGCTCCAGCAATGCCGAAAAGGATAGCCTGTATTGGTCCCGCTGCACCTGTAAGGAAGCACATGTTCTCCAGGTAGCGTGAAGGCTTCTCGTTGAACATGTTAAACGGACCCCTGATGAAAGGCTTATAGCTCTTCACGAACTCTGCATATGCCCTGCTGCAATCTCCTAGTCTGGCTGCTATTACGGCGTGAACTGATGAGGTCATTGCCGGCCCACCCTTGTGAACCCGCGGGGCATAAAAGCGGAATGTGTTGTGGTATACCTCGTTCATATTTAAGCCGGGTATTTGGAATTGAAGTGGGTAAATAACAAGCTCAGGATCTGCTTGCTTCGCTCTGTACATCGAGCCGAATCTGCCGCTGCCATAACCGTCGAAGGCTATGAACCTACGTGCCGTAGCATCAAAAGGAATGTATAACTTCTCAGCTACTTGCGCCCACTGCGGATTCGACCTCTCACCTAGAATTCGGGCCACTTCATTGGCTATTCTCAGGTTCAGCACGGCAACAGCGTTGGTATACACGGAATTGTTGACCAGTTCCGCACTCTCATCCGGTGGTACCACCTGGAGGATTTCGTACCGCGCCTTCTGTGCATTCCACTTTGCTTTGGCAACCCACCAATCAGCCGTCGACTTTATCACAGGCCAAGCATTCGTTTTGAGCCAATCTAGGTTGCCTGTCGCAAGGAAGTACTGCCACTGCGCCAGAGCAACGTCGCCGTTGATGTGACGCTCGTGGCGATAGGGCAAACCCTCCGGCGTAACTTCTAGACCACTATAGCCAGACTCCCAAGCGTACTGCGCACCTGGCATTCCAAACTGTCTGGCATTCTTCATTGCGCCGAGCAAAGTGCGATGTCGATAATCCACTATGGACCGCGCAAGTTCAGGGTGTTGGAGTATAAGAGCAGGAAAGATCCACGTGTCCGCGTCCCAGAAGATATGTCCGCTGAAGGCATTGTTCGACAAACCCATCGGAGGTATGCTCCATTTGTTTCCCTCGCGGACACTAGAAAGGATGTAGAACATGCAACTATGTATAATTTGCTGCTGTTTTTTTGAGCTTCCTTCGATTCGAATATCGCTTTTCCAAAGCTCTTCCCAAGCTTTTATGTGGCGCTCAATTGCTGCATCTTCATTTGCTAAAGCGCCTGCCAAAGCTTCCAGAGCTTCTTTCCTCGCACGATCGGCGTCGGCGGATGTAGACAACGAAACCAACTTATTGATTTCAAATCTTGCGTTCTTATGCACGCTGACCATCGTCGGAATACTTACAGCGAGCGCAAGCGCTATTTTACTGTGCTTTGTTTGATAAACCGTTAGCGTAGCCGACTTACCACCAGCGAGCTTTATCAGAGCACAGTGGAGCTTCCTCAAGCTTCCCTCAGCACAAGTTTCGGCAGCGCGTATGTGCACAACTCCACTAAAATTGGGCCTGAGCTCAGCCCTAATCAAAGCTATGTTGGGATCAGCACGTGAAACCAGAATCTGGATTCTCCCGGTGAGTTTCTTGCGCCCGGCGCGCCAGGTTGCATAAGTGGTAAAAATGCCAGTGCGCATATCAAGTGTCTGTTTGTAGTCGGCTTTCCCATCGACAACAAACCTCGTACGACCATCGTAGAAACGTAGGTCGCTCCATGTTGGAACTGGCACCAGTTTTTCCTCGTCGTAAAACCCTGCTGCAAAGCAAGGTAGAGGTCTTCCACCTTGACTGCCTATGCCATCTCCCATAAGCCGCGTCGAGAAAAAACCGTTGGCCAGGAACGTCCCGTACTTGTCGTTGGGATTGTAGTTCACTAGAACCCAAGGATCATCGTTGCGAGCACGCTCTGGTGTGGGATGATGACTCGGCACCAGGAGCAGAGCTACAACCACCGCAACAACAAAAGCAATCACCGCTATACCGCGCAGCAAGCTTTTGCTCATCGAGATCCTCCCTGCCAGCATAAAACGTAATAAGTCAAAAGATTCCTGCAGGTTTAGTTGACTGGCTTTCGGGCAACAAAGAACACTCTATCCGAACGTCGTGTAGGTTTGCGGAACCTGTAAGCGTGAAATATGTCGACTATCTCAAACCCGGCGTCTATGAGCCATTGCGTCAGCTCCTCGATAGTATGGCCACGCTGATAGTGAACCTCCTTGAACTGATGAGGCTCACCTTGCTCGTCGTCTACTTCAAAAAGCATGTCGATACGACACAGCCTGGTCTGATGATCGTACTCGCTAGTCCACACATACCTTGGGTTCGCCGCCGGATTCAGGTTGGCTTGATCAAAGAATTTGTGCTGCAGGGCATAGACAGTATTGACGTCGAATATCAACACACCTCCGGGTACGAGATGCTTTCCTACTTTCTTGAATGCCTGCGCAACTTTGGTGGGTTCAGTAATGTAGTTGAGGCTGTCGAACAAACACACCGCCAAGTCGAAATTTCGACCCAAATCAAGTTCGGTAATGTCCTGAACGATATACTCCACCTTGCTGCCTTTTGATTTCGCGACTTCGATCATCTCAGGCGATATGTCTACGCCAACAACCTTGTAGCCACGGTGGGCAAGCAGCTCGCTCACGTTGCCGGTGCCGCAAGCCAAGTCCAAAACAGTTGTGGGCCGATAGTTGATTCGATCCAAAATACCTTCGATGTACGCAACCCACTGTCGGTATGGCACGCCTGCCATCAAGGCATCGTAGTACTTAGCAATAAGGGTAAATTGGGATCTGTCGCCGTACATTCCTAATAAAACCGGTTTTTTGAGCTCTACGCAGAAGGTTAGTCTACTGCGGAACCATTCCCTTCGAGGAGACACCGCGCTACGTTTGGGAAGGCGTCGTGCATATTAGGGAGAACAAAGACCGAAGGCAATGCCGGCGCCGGGCTAGTAACCACCGTATGAAGCGTGCTGGCAGGCGAGGAACGCACGGTGTTATTCTTCCCGGTCTGAGGGATAAACTCCGCGGGCAGGCACGCTGGGTAGAGTATTCCCTCAGCCAACATCGACAAGCTTCCAAAAACTGCTGGCTAGTTTCGGACAGCTCGTCGTGCTGGTCGCCGGCTGTTTGAATAGTACACTGACGACCGGCGATTCGCAATTCGCCACGGAGTGTATTTTTGCGTCGAACGTTTTATTGATGTTGACTACTCCATTGGTATTACTTGGACATTGCCAGCCTGCACCTCACGGTGAAGGGAAACAAGAAAGCACACAGGAAAAGAAAACTTGGTATGTCGAACGAATCGCTGCGAAAACACTTGATTCTCGGCACGGCCGGTCATGTCGACCACGGTAAGACTGCTCTAATCAAGGCTTTGACCGGCATCGATACCGATCGCCTGAAAGAGGAGAAGGAGCGAGGCTTAACCATCGACTTGGGATTCGCTTGGCTCCAACTGCCAAGCGGAACCCTGTTGGGCATCGTTGACGTGCCGGGACACGAGAAGTTCCTCAAGAACATGCTTGCCGGCGCGACAGGTGTCGACATTGCCCTGCTAGTAGTAGCCGCCGATGAGGGCGTGATGCCGCAAACTATCGAGCACGTCCAAATCCTCGAACTTTTGCGAACCGCACGCGGTGTCGTTGCCCTGACGAAGATCGACCTAGTCGAAGACGACTGGTTGAACTTAGTAGAACACGAGCTCAGACGGTTCCTAAGTTCCACGTTTCTTCGAGAGGCGTCTATTGTACGAGTGTCCGCAGCTACCGGCGACGGTGTCGGTGAACTAGTGCAGGAGTTGGATCGACTGACTCAGTCGACGCCTCCCAGAAGGACGGACGGCCCGTTTCGTGTGCCAGTCGATAGGGTGTTCACAGTTCCAGGTTTCGGCACCGTTATCACTGGAACACTCGTCACCGGAACAGTTCGAATTGGCGATTCAGTTGAGGTAATGCCTCAAGGAATCCAATCCAGAGTACGCGGAATACAAGTGCATGGGAGACCTCAACAGATTGCATATGCAGGTAGCCGGGTGGCACTAAACCTTGCAGGAGTAGACACGGCAGAGATAGAGCGCGGCAACGTAGTAGCATCAGTCGGTCTTCTCACCTCGACAACACTTGTCGATGCCACAGTTGCCGTATTGCCGAAGAGTCCAAGACCTCTAGCAAACCAAACAAGGGTTCGCCTCCACATCGGCACAGCTGAGCTTATCGGTCGAGCGGTAGTACTAGGCAGTGATTCCATAAAGCCTGGTGAGACTGGTTTCGTGCAGCTGCGACTCGAGAAACCCGCGGCAGTATTGCAGGGAGACAAGTTCATAGTAAGGTTTTACTCGCCACCAGATCTCCTGGGAGGCGGTCAAATACTGGTGCCCAATGCACAACGGCATCGCCGCATGGACACAGCAGTTGTTGAACGGCTACGGCAGACAGCACACGGCAGTCCGACAGAGCTCATACTCGACAATCTCGACATCTCGCAGTTTGGCGTGCCCCTAGACGTTATCGTGCAGAGAACAGGAATTGAGTACAAGCAGGTGGCTGAGGCCCTGGCTAAGCTGGTTGGGTCTGGCAAAGCTTTCGAGGCAGACGGTCGGTACTGGTCGACGGCTGCTTACGAAACGATTGCTGAGCGCATTAAAAGTGTGCTCCAGGCGTATCACGAATCGCATCCTATCCGCCCAACCGCGCCGAGAGAATTTGTGAGAACCGCACTGGGAACACCCATCGGACAGAAGGACTTTCAAGCCCTGCTGGAGATTATGGCATGCAGGGGTGAGATAGTTCTTACACAGCATGCGTTGCGTCTCCCGAACCATTTGCCGAAACTGAGCGACGAACAAGAGGCCGTTGTGAAACGCATCGAAGATGCCTATCTCAGCGCCCGAACCAACCCACCTACGCGAACGAAAATCGGGCACCAGTACGGTGCTGTAGGGCAACAGTTGCTCGAAATGCTTGTCGAGCAGGGTGTCCTGGTCAAGATAACGCCGGAAATCTTGATGCACCAAAGCGTACTACGCGAGATTGAATCTGAGATCACAGGTTACTTGAAACGGCACGGACAAGCTACTGTCGCTCAGATAAGGAACCTTTTAGGCTCGAGCAGAAAATACGTAGTGCCGCTGTTGGAATATCTGGACTCAAAGCGTATTACCAAGCGCATTGGAGATCTGAGGGTGCTGGGGAAGGAAGTATCTCAGCAGCAATAAGGAGCAGTCAAAACCATGGCAACTAAAGAGTTCCCTTTGGTCCCGCGTGACGTCGAGCATATTGAAACCAAATATCGACGGATAGTCACAAAGATTCCTGTTCCGGAGTCTATTCCGATCCTCGAGCAAATGCGAGCGGCAGAGCCGCGTTCGATGGGAGGACAGCCGCCGATCATTTGGGACAGCGGCGAAGGCGCGTTACTTCGAGATCCTTACGGCAACCAATGGATAGACTTCAGCTCGGGCGTGCTGGTCACGGCGTGCGGCCACTCGCATCCCAAGATCGTGGAAGCGATACAGGAAATGGCCGGAAAGCATTTGTACCACGCTTATTGCTTCCCCACAGAAATACGAGCCAGGCTGGTAAGCAAGATCAAAAGTCTGCTGCCTGAACCTCTGTCAAAAGTTTTTCTGCTGACTA
>JARYME010000113.1 GCA_029907315.1 Armatimonadota bacterium
CTCGTCCACACCTGACACCTGCACGCTGCCGAAAACGTGCGGATGCCTGCGCTGCAGTTTTTCGCGAATCGTGCGGCACACGTCGGCAATGCCGAATTGCCCTCTCTCACTCGCAATCTGCGCATGCAGGATCACCTGAAGAAGCAAGTCGCCAAGCTCATCCTTCATGCGCTCCTCGTCACCAGAGTCAACGGCCTCTACAAACTCGTATGTTTCTTCTATGACATACCGCTTCAGCGACTCGTGAGTCTGCTGGCGGTCCCAAGGACACCCTTCCGGAGACCGCAGTCTTTTCACCGTTTCGACCAGCGCAGCAAATTCTTCACCTACCAAATCTTCCATCTCGCACCTTCACTGATCAGCCCGCACTTTCAGAAGCACGAACACGCAAGAATATCGCCTCGCAGGGTAAGTCCTGAAGAACCTCAGTAGCTATAGTGTGGGCGATATGATAATCCCCAGCGATGATCTTGGTCACGCCAACCACGGCAAGGTCGAACCGGCGCTGGCTGAGAATCTGCATAAACCCGTACACCGGGTCTCTTACCCGCTCTACACGAGTTTCGACGCTCACCGAATACCGTCTTCCAATACGATGCGCCTCCTTCGAGGCGTCGGAGGCTGCCGCCTCAGCGTCCGGCATAGGGGCGTCAATCGGTTGAGTGCGAGGTATCGCAATCAAATAGATCAACTCCACCGCCGCTCGCATTCCCGCAACGAGTTTGCACGTGTGCTCCAACGCATGCTGCCACGCGCCGACTGCCGGCACCACTGCTCGCCCTATCGTCTGCTTGGCGTCGGGCGGCGATCCTCTCACCAGCGAAACCTCGAAATCGGCAGACTCCGCTAGCCACATGGCTTCGCTGAGCTCCATTATTGCGGGAGTGCCTTCCATTCTGTCCAGGCTAACAACCGTGAAATCCGCACCTAGCTGCGACACGAATTCGAGCAGTCCGCCCGCTTCCGACCTGACGTGTTCCACGTGTGCAAAGCTGGAAAGGCCGGTCTCGCGCACCAGGCCACGAGCTTCCTCCAACCTGGCTTGCGCTTCTGCTTCTCGCTCCGGCATCGGCGTGTCCAGAGGAAGCGTGCGCGGCACTTTTATGAGATCTACAACGTGTATCTCACAGTTCTCGCCGATCGCAAGCTTGTCGGCAAAAAATACGGCTCTCCGCCAGTTTCCCACTACCGGCACAACGCCCGCGATCCTTGCCTTCCCGCGCTGGGGAACCTTCTCTATCAACTTCAGCGCCGCCCGAGCTTCTTCGACGGTAGCTGCGACCGGAAGCTGCGCCCGCACGGCCGGCACTGCCTTACCGATTTCCAACAGCTCAGGAGACAATTCCGCCACTATTATCTTCGCATCGTGCGATGTGATATACCTGATCGCATCAGCAAAGGTCTCTGCGCCTTTCGGCGTAATGCGCGTTACTCCCGAACAGTCGATTATTATGCCGCTGGGATTGTTTTCCAAAAGCAGTGCTGCCGCCGCCTGAATCGCCGGCCATATGTTGCGTTCTATTTCACCCCTAAGGGTTATTGTGTCACCGCGAGCCTCGATAATCATCAGGTGCTACTTTTCCAGGTAGTATCTAACATTCGTTACCACTATATCACGTCTCAGCATAAGAGCCACTTTCAGCACGATTCCTGTCTGGTTGTGCAACAGCTTGTGCCAGAACTTGGCAGGCACAAACTCAGGCAAAACTACCGTAACCACATAATCAGGCCTTTCTTTCTTCACCTCTTCAAGATACCTGATAACCGGGTCCACGACAGTCCGATAGGGCGACTCGAGTATGACCAGCGGCACCCCCAGTCCATACTTCTCCCAACGCTCGCGCACCAGCGCGGTTTCACTAGGATCGATCTCTATGTAGAGCCCTCTGCAGTCGTGTGAGAGCGTCTTTGCATACCGAAGCGCCTGCACAATGCCTCTGTGAATACCGGGGGCGAGCACGATAGCGGTTGACCGAACCTCCGTCGGCTGCTGCAGGTCAGCCTCAGTGAGCCGAAGCTGGTTCGCCAGCTCGACGTAGTGTTGGTGAATCTTCTGAAGAATCAAAACTATCGTCGGTATGAGAATAACCACTATATACGAGCCGGTCGGCACCGCAAGTCCCAATATGTGCACCTTCGGACCAGCCGTGAATTTCATAACTGCAACTACGACTGCCACTATCCCAGTCGCTATCGATCCGAACAGGCTAATGCTGGAATAAAGCCTCCAACCAGGCTGCTTGAGCCTGCGCTGCCTCAAGCTCATGCTGAACTGAGAGAGCGTGAACGATACGAATACACCGACGGCGTAGAGAGGGATCAACGCGTGGGTATTCCCTCGAAATATCCAAATCAAAAACGCAGCAACTGCCGCCAGGGCGACTATGCCGTTGCTGTATACGAGCCGATCCCCCACGTTTGCCAGCTGCCTCGGAGCAAAACGATCCCGCGCAAGGATCGAACTTAGTCTCGGAAAGTCTTGGAACGCTGTGTTCGCCGCAAGAATCAGAATGGCAGCGGTCATTATCTGAATAAAATAGTAGAACCAGCTCCGCCCAAACACACCGCGCGCTATCTGGGAGACCACTGTCTCGATAGGCCCGTGTGATTCACCCAGTCCCGGTAGCTCAGAGGGAACCGCTTGATAAGCCTGCGCAAGAACCGAAATTCCAATGAACAGGAAAGCCAATATGGAGGCCATGACGACCAGAGTCGCAGCAGCGTTTTTCGACTCAGGCGGCTTAAATGCGGGGATACCATCCGCAACCGCCTCCGTACCTGTCATGGCAGCACATCCACCCGCAAACGCCCGAAGCACCACAAACCAAAAGGCAATCCCTACAAGTGGCGTCGGGCCCGTCGGAAAAGTGTGATGAACGGGGTGTATTTCGGCACCAGTTACGAGCCTATAGACGCCGACCAGAATCATTGCGCCCACGCCCAATATAAAACCATAGGTGGGAATCGCAAATAGCGTTCCGGACTCTCGCAGCCCACGCAGGTTCACAAGCGCAACCAAACCGATAGCTGCCACACAAAGCTGGACCCTATCGGGCGCCAGACTTGGAAACGCCGAAATAATTGCCGCGATTCCCGAAGCAGTGCTGACCGCAACAGTCATTACGTAGTCAGTCAGAAGAGCAGCAGCAGCTACCAGCCCTACTGTGGTGCCGAGGTTCTCCTTGGTCACTATGTAGGCGCCACCGCCTTGCGGGTAGGCAAATATGGTCAATCGGTAGGAAACCACCACAATGCCGAGCAGGGCCACTATCGCAAGCGTTATAGGCACAACCATCTTCCACGCGATAGCTCCCGCTCCGGCCAAAGCAAATGCAAGGAGGATTTCCTCAGTAGCATACGCGTTCGACGAAACGGCGTCGGATGCGAAAACAGGAAGAGCAAGGAATTTGGGAAGACGTTCGTGCTTCTGCCGAGCCGTCTCGAGCGGACGCCCGAACAACAGCCGTCTGATGAATGCAAACAATCCTACTTCCTCCCAAACAAGGAATCACCAGGACATATACATCCTGGTGACCGCCCATCTAGTCTAGCACGCAGCAAAATAAATGTCATCCCACTCCCGGTCGAACTATCGGTCGACCCAGCCCTATTGCGTCATCAGATTCACTGATAGGCTGAAAACCGACCGATACGCTGCTCAGAGCAAGCGTCGGCTCACACTCAGCACCCCACAGAAACTTATTACTTTTCTGTTCCTCCGAGAGGTCGAACCCATATGTTTCGGAAACGTACGGGGCAACCGTGATCCTGCAGCCGAATAGGACCCGGCTCCTTCGGATCGCTCATTGAGGCACCCGGAGTAGGCCGCGGCACTTCCACGTTCTCGTGAATCCAAACACCATTCTGCATTACCGACATACGTGCGTTAGCTATCTTTTTGCCGCTCTCGTCGAACCTGGCAGCACGGAAGAAGATGTCGTAGCTCTGCCAGTGCTCTGGCGGTCTGCACGCATTAACCATCGGCGGAGCTATACTGTAGATGGCTCCGCAGTCTCCCGCGCCAGGCGTCAGCCCATAAGAATCCAGTATCTGTACTTCGTAGTTCCAGCCCTGTAGGAACACACCGCTGTTGCCCCTACCTTGGCCGCGCGCCTCTGCCATCAGAGGCACCCAGAACTCCACGTGTAGTTGGCAGTCCTTAAAAAGCTGCTTGCTGCAGATGTCTCCCCCACCGGCTACCATATATCCGTTCTCGACCTTCCACTTAGCCGGCCCGCCGTCGCAAGACTGCCACTGCGACAGATCCTTGCCGTCGAAGAGAACAATTGCATCTGCAGGTATCAGCTCGTCGCCCTTGAACAACTCCGCCGCCTGAGCAGCGACCGCGCCGCACCAGGCAAGCACAACACATACAAGCATCAAAACCCAACGACATCGAAACACCGTGCTCATAGTCACGCCTCCCTCCACATAGAATCCGATTTTTGACCACATCGTGCATTATGCACTCGCAAGCTCTCTTCCTCCAACCGTACCCGCAGTTTGCACGCGTCTTTATCATACTCTTCTGCACACACGCCGCACAACCAAAACCTCGACACACACCGGCCGTTGCACAGCTCGCAGGTATTGCTGCGCGGATGCGCTAAGAGTTAGTCGGGTCCTGCGGAATCGCGGGCATAGAAAAAACGCTTTCGGGAGGACGCAACTTGTCATGCCGTACCGCGGTTTGGAAAGGTACACGCCTGAGCGGAACTTCGGGTGTCGAATATCCGATCGCTACACATATAAAGGTTGGAAACTTCTGGTTCTTGAGAACGAGTTACTGAGGGTGGAAGTACTCCCGGAAAAGGGATCCGACATATGGTCATTCCTGTACAAGCCGTTTGATATCGACTTCATGTGGCGAACGCCGCAGGGTCTTTGTGACAGAGCCCTGTATGTGCCTACGATATCTCCGCCGGAAGGCAATTTCATGGACTTTTATGAAGGAGGCTGGCAGGAAATCGCTCCGTCCGGCGGCGAAGGCTGCACTTACAAGAATGCCGTTTACGGGCATCACGGGGAAGTCTGGAACCTACCATGGGAGTGCGTCATTGAGCGCGACGAACCCGAGGAGGTCGCAGCTAGACTCACCTGCCGATTGTTCAAGAGTCCGCTGGTCATAGAAAAACGGCTGACACTGCGAGAGGGCGAGCCGATTCTCCACATCGATGAGAAGATTACCAACTATTCTGAGGAGTCCTTCGATTTTATGTGGGGTCACCACCCAAGCTTCGGCGCACCTTTCCTAAACGCTAATTGTGTCATCGACATACGCGCCCGCAAGATAGCCGTGCACTCGTTCCCCGAAGATCAAAACCGGCGATTTGAACGTGGACAGGTCTTCGACTGGCCGACTATGATCACAAGATGGGGTGAAACCGTCGACGGCAGCCGAATACCTCCTCCGGAGTGCAAGGGAAGCGACGAGCTGTGCTTCCTGGATCTCGAAGAGGGGTGGTACGCAATCACCGATACAGTTAGGAAGGTCGGTTTTGCACTTGAATGGGACCTGTCCATCTTCCCCTATGTCTGGTTTTGGCAGGTATTTGGCGGAGGAGCGGGTTGGCCCTGGTACGGCCGAACGTATAACTGCGCCCTGGAGCCGTGGTCCAGTTATCCTCAATTCGGTCTCACGCGCGTCATAGAAGAAGGCACCCAAAAAACGCTCGCACCCGGCCAAAGCATCACAACCCATCTGAAAGCTATAGCGCATTCTGGGGCAAGCCGCGTGGCGAAAGTCCAGCAGGGCAGAGTCATCCCAGCGTGATAGTAAGCGCCAGTCGCAGAACCGATATTCCCGCATTTTACGCGGATTGGTTTATGAACCGCGTCCAGGTAGGATATTGCTGCGTGCCAAATCCTTTCAACCCTAGCCAGGTAATGCGGGTTTCCCTCAAGCCACAGGATGTCGATGTAATCGTGTTCTGGACACGCAACCCGCTTCCTCTTGTGAACCGACTCGCTGAGCTCGACGCGCTCGGTTACCGTTACTACTTCCTGTTCACTCTCACAGGGTACCCGCGGATCCTGGAACCCCGCGCGCCCTCACCCGAAGAAGCGATCCACGCGTTCCATGTGCTCGCCCAAGCCGTCGGGGCTGAGCGTGTCATCTGGCGCTACGATCCAATCATAGTCAGCAGCCTTACACCGTTTGAATATCACACCACCAACTTTGAGCGCCTATGCGCGGCACTCGAAGGGTCGACAAGGCGCGTGATCATTAGTTTGATGGACGACTACAAATCCGTCGCAGTTCGCCTTAACCGTCTGCGCGCACAAGGTTTCAGCTATACGGCTCACCCGGAGACGGAACGGGGATTTTCCGAGATGATACGTTCTATGGTCACCTCCGCGCGCAATCACGGTATTGAACCGGTAAGCTGCGCAGAGGAAGTTGACCTAACCGCGCTCGGCGTGAACCTCGGAAAATGCATCGATGACGAGCTTATAGGACGCTTGTTCGGAATCGAGGTCACCCACCAAAAGGACCCCGGACAGCGAGACACATGCCGCTGCGTAATAAGCAAAGACATAGGTGTCTACGACACGTGCCAGCACGGATGCGTCTACTGCTATGCAACTAGCTCAGGTGCAAAAGCCTTCGAACACGACCCGAGCTCCCCTTCCCTAATAGGGCACTACGAGTGCTGATTCACCGTAGAAGCACGCCTCTCTGGGGTCTAGCGAGCATCATCCACCGCTCAACCGCGAACACATTCCAGCAGCCGAGCGGAGTGAGCAGGCAGCTGCACGCTGATCGAGGACGATACTATGTTCAGCTCCTCGCCGCTCCAAAAATCTCTAACACGCGACGCGCCGAGGACGCCGGAAGTTAAGATCTTTGGTTCGTCAGACCAATTGAAAAGACAGATCATGGTTTTGCCATCCAAATCGATCCTGCCGACTTCAAGCAAATCGTCCGAAAACTTAGCGGCGCAGCCCGTAGGAGGCAGCATTTTCCGCAACATTTGTAGCTTTTCCGGCGAAAGCTTGGGTAGGTCATCACCGGACAACACTGAGCCTCCGGAGGCGTAGACCGCCGTCGCGTGAAAAAGAAATTCGTCCTCCGAAAGATCGCCCGACAAAACGACACAGTCAGGGTCGTTCCACCACACCTTCCCATTCATCCACGCACGCATCAAGTTCTGTCGAGCGGTTTCACGGAAGCTCTGCCACGACCGCCCGATGTCGTTAGAAGTCCGATTCGCCTGGAATATGCCCATAGACGGCCACAGAGGATGGTTGCCGGCCAGCAAGAAAGTCCAGTCGCATCCCCTTTGTATCGCGCGCATACCCATCCGATACGCGCGAATGCGCGTAGACTTCGGGTCCCACCGCCTGCAGCCGTGCATCGCGCCCCAGAAGCACGCATCTAACTTGAAGTATTTGATGCCCCACTCGAATCTCAGAGTGTTGAACAACTTGATGAAATGAGCCTGAACCTCAGGATGCGTGCCGTCCAAGGCGTACCACGGCCCGGACGACCATCCGCCAAACGTCACTCGGTCCGAACGAAGAGGTTGGCCTGCATCGTCTCTGACAAACCACTCCGGATGTTCCCGGAACAAACGCGAGTCCTCCTGGGCGACAAAAGGCGCAACCCATATCGCCGGTTCGAAACCGCGGTCGCGTATTTCGGCTATTACCCGGCGTATGTTGCCGCCGAACGCTTTCCCCGACTCCAGCCAGTCGCCTACCGCTGCCTGATATCCGTCGTCTATTTGGATGTAACGAAGCTCCGGGAGGTTGCGGGATATGAAATCAAGGTTCGAAAGCACATCGTCGGCGGTTACGCCCGGTCCGAAACAATACCAGGAACACCACCCGGTCGGTGGCTTCTGGGGCAGCGGCTCTGGCCGAAATCCTTCTCGCAAGTAATCTGCAAACCTGTCCAACACCTCTGCCCTATCGGAACCGGTGAGGAAAACAAAGTCTTCCAGGTACCACACTTCGCCCGGGTCAATAGCTATGTCCTCACATTCTGCCACAATCTGCACCCTGTCCTCAGTCAAGTGAAACTTGCACGTGTAGTTAAATGCGGTGCAGAAGCCCAAGAGCAAATGTTCCGCATTTGGCGGCGACAGCATAAGCATCCAGTACACAGTCGTCGCGCCTTCCTTGGCGGGCAGCCGGTAGTGCTCACGGTCGGTATAGGTGCCGACGTCGATCGGCTTCGCGATTGTACCAGCAGTCAGGCTGATATGAGTAAAGCCTTCACCGTAGATCTTTGTATCGCCGGGCAAATCGTGCTGGAAGTCTCCCAAGATCAATTCGTGTATTCTCGCAGGTTTGTTGCCTTCGTTTACTAGCCGCGTTCTTATCCGTACACCGTCGCACTCGCGAAGCACTCGAATTCGCGCTCCTGAGGCTTCGGACGGATCCGTGAAAACAACCACAGGCTCGAACCGACAAATATCCTCAATCGTCAGCATTTTCGCCTCTCACACACTCAATGCACAATAAGTCTTGCCCCAACCGTCGCTGAGAAATGATACCGCCAAGGCCAAGCCAAGCCAAGCCCAAGTCGCAGCTCAATTTTGAGTGCTGCCCACTACCACAATCGAATCGGCTCGGATCTGACGTTCGCCTTCAGCGTTTGTTTCGAGCGTGCCCGCAATGCTCACTCTGGAGCCGACCGACACATTTTGCGTCGACCCCACCACACGTATTCCGCAGATGCGATCATCCGACAGTATATAGAAGCCGTCGTCGAAGACACCGCTCACCAGAGCTCCCGCGACGCCCACAGCCTCCCCGTCCGGCCTGCTACGAATCTCAGACAGGCTGGACGCTTTGCGGAACACCAGCAGAGTTATCGTGGCACGCGGGAGCGTCACGATGAAACTCGTCGGCGAAATTGTGGTCGTAAGGTCAGTTGTCACCCAATCCACAACCGCTGGAGCGTTTGCTGGCGGGTCGTTCCTATCGAACAAGCTCGTAACGCCGTTCAAGTTTTGAAGGCGCAGCTGCAGTATGCGGCTCGCCTGACCGAAGCCCTTCAGTTCAATCCGGACCGGCTTGTCAAAGTCATTGGAGAAGTTCAGGCACCAAATGCAAAGCTCCTGCGTTTTCGAATTCCAAGTCGTATAAAGCCTCAAGTTGAGACCATCCGAGTAGCTGTCTATCAACCGCTCGCCCCAGTAATTAAGCGCCATTTTGAACACCTTATACTGCGGGGTTTCGGTGCCATCAGCATACCAAGCCGGATAGCTCCAATAGTTCGCTGCAAACAAACCGAGTTCTGCAAAAGTGAACA
The DNA here is from genome assembly GCA_029907315.1 of Armatimonadota bacterium. Taxonomy (GTDB): domain Bacteria; phylum Armatimonadota; class UBA5829; order UBA5829; family UBA5829; genus CALJES01. Next base: position 9,263 of record JARYME010000113.1, read on the forward strand.
GCGTCTCCGCCAGACCCAGTGCCTGCGAAACGCGCCGAATCTCTGTACTGGCTTCCCACTCCCAACTACTCGGGTTATACTCGCTGGCTATCAGGGCTATGTTTTGCGGGCTGCGCCCGCTGCGGACTATGCTCGCCACAACGTTCGAGTATATGCCTTGCTGCTGTGTTTTGATATAGCGCAGCCCGGCTTCTGCGCTGGCAGGCGTGTCGCCGTAGTTGTACGCAAACGTTCTAAGAGGCCCGTAAGGATGGTAGGCTATAAAGTCCACGGGCAGGCTGTGGTCCGCAAGAACCGCATCGAGAGTCGCCAGGCTGGGATTGGGCGCCAACATACAAGGACCAAGTTTTATCTCTGGGTCTACCGCGAGCATTGCCTGAGCAAGCTCCCTGTAGCGCGCGGCATACGTGGGCCCATCCAAAGTGTACTTGGGCACATTCGGAGTCGACCAAGGCAGCGGCACCTCAGGCTCGTTGCCAATCTCCCAGTAAATCACCTTCGGCGTAGGTGCTTCTCCTCGTTCGAGCAGTTTGGGCTTCGTCCCCCAATTGATCGAATCTAGGATTGCCTGGTCCGACGGAGGAAGCACGTCGCCCTCCCGGTACGTCGGAAGAATGAAATTGATATAGCGCACCCAATCGGCAGCCAACTGCTTGAGCGTCTCCACGCTGGTGTCCGTGTAGTAAAACCTGCCGTAGCCAGACGCCGACAGCGGGCCTATTCCCCTCACATTTGCGGTGACCAACGGGATGGAATGATGGTCTCGGATGAACCTCATCCACTCCAGAGTGGTGTGCACATTGGGCCCTGGGACTCCGGTGTGTCCCACACCTTGTCCGGAAAGATCTTTCCAGTTGTATGTGTCCGCGTCAAGTCCGCCAGCGATTCCTCTGGCGCAGGTCTCATAGAGCACGTCCCAAGTCTTCGCCCATACCTGGCTGCCGAAACCGTAGTGCGTTGCGTTGCCGACTACGCCCTTGTACATCGGTTTACCCGGCGCCGCTGCGTCTATGACGCGGCTGTTCATCATTGTCGTGATCGCACTCGGTTCCCCGAACCCAGACGGGCAAACCCCAGGCGAAGAGTTCCACGCTCTCACTCTGAAGCTGTAGGTCATACTTCCCGCGAGGCCCGTCACTGTAGTCGTGCCCCAGGCTGCTTTGGTCCTCCAACAAGGAGCAGGACCTAATGTGCCGTCAGCTTGCACGTAGTTCCTACCGTCGTAAGCGGGATCGATGCGGATACAGAACAGGTCGGAGTTGGAATCAGCAGGGTTGATTGCGACCTTTACAGTGTCGACCGTCGCCTCTGATAGCACAGGAGGTTTCGGCACCGCTGCCTGAGTGGCGCAGGCTGATCCCACGACATCGAACTCGCTCGGGTT
>JARYME010000114.1 GCA_029907315.1 Armatimonadota bacterium
CTGGTCCCGCTGAGTGAGATTGCACCTAGTGTCGAGTTAATGCCTGGGCTTACTGCAGAAGAGGCTGCCAGCAAACTGGATCGCACGGGTGTTCGCTGCTTTGGAAGGTTAACCTGATGCCCTTGTATCGCTACGAAGCGGTTGACAAAACCGGCAAAGTGGTGCGCGGCGCCATGGATGCGGCAAACGAGCAGCAAGTCGTAAGAAAGCTCGCTGCAATGGGCTACTCTGCACGGCAAGTATATGCTCCGAGTGCGGGTGCGTCCGCCTCGCGCACTTCTGGACCAGCCGTTCAAGCAGTGCACGGTCGCAGCGGCGCGGTGCCGACTGTGCTGGGTATTCCGGTGTCAGTAAAGTCTAAGGTGCCCACTAACAGACTCGCAGCTTTTTTTCGCCAGCTTGCTGTCTTGACCCGCTCCGGCGTGCCGCTTTTTCAGGCCTTTTCTGACCTGTCCTCCGTCACGAGAGATAGGCGTCTACGCCGCGCGATTGTCGCGATACAGCAGGAGCTTCAGCTTGGTCGGTATCTCTCCAATGCTCTGGCAAAGTTTCCCGATCTTTTTCCGGCTCACATCGTGGCCTCTGTGTGGTGTGGCGAACTTGCTGGCAAGTTGGACGTTGCCTTGGATGAAGTTGCCACCGATCTCGAGTCTGAGGCGTCAGACGAGCTCTATGCTAGAGTAGGATGGACTCTTTTCAAGATCAATCTGATATTTCTAGTGCTTACTCTCCCTGCGTACAACGTCACCAACCTTATAGCACCGCTTCTGGGCAGTTCGACGGAAGACGTCGAAAGATCGCGAGACCTTGTCCGAATGTTTTGGGGAGACGTAGCGCATGCTATTGTCCACCAGTATTTGCCTGCAGCAATCGGTCTTATGCTTGCTTGGTGGGCGTGGGGACACATCAAAAGGGTTGCAGCAGTTCGTCGGTTGCTTGACAGCTTCCTACTTCGGATGCCTATTTGGGGAAAGTTGCACCGATACCGAGCTGTTTCGAGATTTGCGAAAGCTCTGGACATGCTGTACGAAGCAGGCATCAGTCCGTTAAGGGCTTGGGAAGCGGCCACTCTTGTGCCGCGAAACAGCGAGATTGCAGCAAGGCTGCGTCTGGCTATGCCCGAGCGCGTTTCCAACAGGAGTATTGCAGAACTCGTCGCTGCGTCCAACGTGCTTGAGCCGGAAGAAGCAGCAATGATTGCGACAGCGGAACGTGCTGGACAGCTCTCGGGGACGTTAGCCAGACTCTCTGCGATGTACGCTGAACGTGCATCGGTGCAAAAGACCACGGCGCGCGCAGTGTCGGTAAGCTTGTTGATTGCCTCGCTCATAGCCATGAGTGGAATAGCGCTGATAATTATGGTAAAGTCTTACTTCGGTCCCATGCTTAAATTTATGGGGGTGTAACTGCGTGCCGAGATTCATCTACAGAGCCAAGGACAATGCGGGCAACTCGGTCTCGGGCGCCCTGGAAGCTGAGAGCGAAAGAGCTGCCGCAGCGTTGATAAGGCAGAAAGGATACTGGCCTATCGAAATCCGTGTCGTTTCGGGGCAACATTCTGATGCGCACGGAACCAGGACACCCAACCGTGGTCTCGCCTACTATCTCATCGAACCTATCTGGACAGGTGTCAGACTCTCAGACCTTGCTTTCTTCTACCGCCAATTGGCTACTTTGCTTGCATCGGGTATGACACTTGCTGAGGCTCTGTCCACAATTAGCAGAAGAATGCGGGGGAGGTTGGGGCGGATAGTACGAGAAGCGGCGGTGCATGTTCAAAACGGTCAGCCGTTTTCGGATACTCTTGCAAGATACCCCCGTGTGTTTAGTCCACTTCAACTGTCTCTGGTGCGGGCCGGCGAGACAAGCGGTGTGCTCGACCAAATGATTGGTCGAATTGCTTCTTGCTTAGAGTACGAACTTACAATTCGCCGCCGGATTGCAAGCGCTACATTCTATCCGAAACTCCTAGCCATATGCATACTCGTAATACCACTTGTTCCTAAACTGGTGCTCCAAGGAAGCGCGGCATTCCTGAGAGCAGTGTGGGTCCAAGTTGGTCCCCTGGCTGTTGGCTTAGTTTTGCTTGTAGTATTTCTCAAGCTGGTCTTTCAGTTTGAGTTTGTGCGCCTAATATGGGACTGCGCCAAGCTCCAGTTCCCCATATTAGGTTGGACGGCGCGGAAGATCGCGATGTCCAGGTTCAGCAGGGCATTGGCGGCACTCTATGAAGCCGGCGTGCCCATTGCCGAAAGCGTTGCAGTGGCGGCCGATGCTTGCGGAAACATATATCTTGCGCGCAAACTGAAGGGTGCGCTGGCGGGTTTGCGCTCCGGAGCCACTCTTACGGAGTCGCTTGCCGGAACACAAGCTGTGAGTTCTATTGTGCTCGATATGTTGGCTACCGGTGAAAAGACCGGTTCAACAGGGTCGGTCTTGAACAAAGTCGCGGACTATATGGACGAAGAGGCGGACTCTACGCTTCAGAAGGTTGGACCTGTGCTCTTCGTCGGCGCTGTCCTGATTGCGGGAGTCATAGTCGGATTTATGGTCGTGAACTTCTATGCGGGATACTTCGGTCAGCTCCTTGGAGGTTCAGGTCAGTAATGCGAACCGCGCGCACGCATTATGAGGTGCTCGGCGTACCCAGGGACGCAACAATAGCGCAGATCCGGAGGCGCTATCGGCAGCTTGTACGCCAATACCATCCGGATGTGGCGGCCGACAAGGAGACTGCTCACAGGTTATTCCTGCAAATCAAGGAAGCATACGAAGTCCTAAGCGATCCCATCCGCCGGAGGGAATACGATGCGGCACTTGCTGCGGAGGCTGGGTATTCTACCGGAGGTGTTGCTTCTCGGCCAAGCTCAGGCACTGTTTCTTCCGCGCGGACAACCAAGGCGGCAAGCCCGGTAGAAAAGCTTCTCAAGGACGCCCGGTGGTCGTTCATTCAAAGACGATTCAACGAAGCAGCTGAATACTGCAGAAAGGCTTTGGAGATTGAACCTCACAGCGCAGCCGCTTGCGCTATGTTGGGAGACATCTTCCGCGCTCAGGGGCGGATCAATCAAGCGATCAAGTACTACAGTTACGCTGTGCAGTTCAATCCTGCCGACAAAGAAACTGAGCGCAAGCTTGAACGGCTTTTGGAGCGCAAGGTACGACCCCAGCAAGCCAAGACTGTCTCCGCCGGCACGGAGGTTGCTCCTGCCGCGAATATGAACTTGATGACCGTCAACTTTGTCTGGTGGGGAATAGCCGTGTTCTTGATGCTCTTAATCTGGGTGAATCCGGGCAAGCCTATACCTTGGCTCAAGTTATATATCCCCCTCATTCAGCATTGGAGTTGGAACTTTGTGTTGCTTCTGGCGGCTTCGTCGACAATTGTAGGTATGCTTCTTTCGCTTAACGGCTTTTTGAGCCATCCTGATGAAGAGCTGGTTTTTGAGACCCATGGCTCCAAGTGGTCAGTGGTGCCTACCGGTCCGATTCTACTTCTGACATCCGGGTTCTTCTTTCCGGCTGCAGCTGTTTTCTATATAGTGGTAGCGTTCTTACAAGGAAACCTGTCACGGTCGGTTGTTACCGTGTTTTTGGCTGTCGCGGTAATGGTCGGCGCAGCATCTATGCTGTATGTGCCGGAAGCACGTAAGGAAGTACTACTCTTCGGTGGAAATGTTTCGTTCTGGGCAATGCTTTTCGGCTGGTACATCGGATCGTTATTCAAACCGCTCGGAGAATGGGGAGATTGATATGGACGTAAAACCCGTTACGGCACCACGCCTGATAGAGATGAAGTCAAAAGGCGAGAAAATCTCCGTGCTTACCGCGTACGATTATGCTTGGGGCAGGCTGATTGACGAAGCCGGTATAGACGTAGCGCTCGTCGGCGATAGTCTCGGAATGGTCGTCTTAGGGTATGACACAACGCTGCAGGTAACGATGGCTGATATGCTTCGGCACACGGCTGCGGTAGCCCGCGGTGCCAAGAGAGCCATGGTTGTGGCAGATATGCCGTTCCTGTCTTACCAGGTGGACGATGACGATGCTGTAATGAATGCCGGTAGGTTGGTGGCCGAAGCAGGCGCGCAGGCGGTGAAGCTTGAAGGCGGCGGGCCCGTCGCAGAGATCATTGAACGCATAGTAAACGTAGGTATACCGGTTTGGGGACACGTGGGAATGACTCCTCAGTCGGTTCACCAGCTGGGCGGTTACAAAATGCAGGGCAAAACCGAAGAAAACGCAGAGCGCATAAAAAAAGAAGCACTCGAAATTGAGCAAGCTGGAGCGTGCGCGATCGTTTTGGAACTCATACCTGCAAGCCTGGCGAAGGAGATAACCGAGATGCTCACTATTCCGACAATCGGGATAGGAGCAGGTCCTTACTGCGATGGGCAGGTGTTGGTTACACACGACATGCTCGGAATGTACGACAAGTTCGTTCCCTCGTTCGTCAAGCAGTACGCGAACCTTTGGGAAGCCACTCTCAAAGCCTTCAAGGCGTACAACCGAGATGTGAAGTCCGGTAGGTTCCCAAGCAAATGAGGCATCCTGAGAGGTTTGGCGGCACCGAAATAGCAAGTTTGCGCGCGTTGAAGTGGGAGGAAACGTGATATGAGACGGCGTGAGTTCTTGAAAGGGGCGCTTACCGCAGCTGCTGCCGCAGCGCTGTCGGCGTCGTCGCAGGGTAGGGGGATCTCTGATCCCGGAATGAGCGACAAGCTTCGGATCAGGTATTTCATTTCAGAGGAAGGTAAGATCTTACCTGCTCCGCTCGAGAGCCTGAAGCGCATTTACTTCATGGATGTGGATTACAATCCTCTGCCAGTAAGGTCGAATCCGACAAACCAAGAAGGAATGCTCGTGTCGGAAATCCCGCGTGTTCCGTTCAAGATCACTTGTGCCGACTGGGTCGACGGGTTCGGCTGGGTGTACATCGTTGTCGACAACGGAGGTGCTGGCTACAAACCTGAGGAACTGCGCGGCGAGGTTAATCTGAATGCAGAGGCTGCACGCAGCAGGCTTAAGGCTGTGGAGTCAGCATGCGAGGAAGCCCGCATAGCAGGTGTGGTTCTCAGCGCCGACATTCAAAGACGGATAGAAAAAGCTCACAGCCTTATGACGTCTGGACAGTTGGAGAAGGATCAACTGGCTGCCGTACGCAAATACTGGGATGCTTTGTCGGAGCTGATGTGGGCGGGAGAGACGGTAAGCGTGGATCGGGCGCGGTATGCAATCTCCAAGATGCCACCGAGAAAGGGCTTCAAGTTTGGTGCTAACGCTTTTCATTGTCTAGACGCAGGAGAGGAGTATACGCGTGCGTTCTATGACTTGCTCAATTATTGTACATTGCCGTTCTATTACCGCAGTTTCGAACCCGAGCGCGGAAAACCGGCTTGGGATCGGCTGAACAGGATGGTCGAGTGGTGCGCGAAGGGTTCGATAACGCCCAAGGGGCACCCGCTCGTCTGGTTTCATCCGGCAGGGGTGCCGAACTGGCTCGACGACAAGAGCTTCGATAATGTCAAACGCTTTCACGAAGAGCGAATAACTAAGATCGTCACCTACTACCGCAGCCGCATAGATTACTGGGATGTCATCAACGAAGCCCACGACTTCGCAAACACCCTCAACTTTTCTTATGACCAGCTGCTGGATATCACGGCCGCGGCTTGCCGGACCGCCCGTGCTGCAAACAGGAAAGCAACTTTGGTTGTCAACAACACGGCGCTGTGGGGTGAGTATGCGGCGCCTAAACCAGGCGAGCCGTTGCCGAAAACCATGCGCCATACAGCACTGCAGTATGTTGCCGACTGCATTAAAGGAGGGTTTGACTTTGACGTAATAGGCCTTCAAATATACTATCCGCATCGCGACATGTTCGAGATCGACCGAATGCTCGAGCGCTTCGGTAGATTTGGCAAACCTGTGCACATCACTGAGCACGCTATGGCGAGCGATACAAGCGAAGACCCCGCGTCAAATGTGAAAACACCCTGGGGTCAATGGCATGCGCCGCATTCCCAAGCAAACCAAGCCGACTGGATAGAACAGCTTTGGACAATCGCCTACAGCAAGCCATTCGTCACAGCGATCACTTATTGGGACTTCTGTGACAAGGGTGGGCACTTTTGGCCTCACGGAGGGTTTCTGGACAAAGACCTCAAGCCGAAAGAAGTGTATTTTCGTGTGCAGAAGCTGTTGCGTTCTTGGGGTGTCAGCAAAACCGGCTGATCTTTCAGTAGTTAATTCTGGGGAGTGAAAAACGTGCAAACCGCAAACACAGTATCCGAAGCGAGAGTAGCTATATCGAATCCACGACAAGCCGGATCTTCCATAGGCTTTGTGCCAACGATGGGAGCACTTCACGAGGGTCACCTGTCGCTTATTCGCCGCGCGCGAGCGGAGTGTGCTTACGTTGTCGTCTCTATCTTCGTAAACCCCACTCAGTTTGGTCCCGGCGAAGACTACGACAGATACCCACGTACTCTCGATCAGGATTTGGAAAAATGTCGGAGTGCTGGGGTGGATCTGGTGTTTGTGCCATCAGCGTCTGAGATGTATCCCTCGGGTTTTGATTCGTGGGTAGAGGTCAAGGGTCTGATCACGGAAGATTTGGAGGGAGCCTTCAGACCAGGACATTTCAGAGGTGTCACTACCGTCTGCGCTAAGCTTTTCAACATAGTTAACCCACATCGTGCCTATTTTGGGATGAAAGACTACCAACAGCTGAAAGTAATTCAGAAAATGGTTCGCGATCTCAATATGCCCATTGAGATCGTCCCATGCGAAACAGTCCGTGAGCCGGATGGGCTGGCTATGTCCTCGCGCAACTCTTACCTGAGCGGCCAGGAGCGCCGTGCAGCTGTAGTATTGAGCCGGTCACTGGATGCAGCACGCGATGCCTTTGCAGGTGGGCAAAAAGAGGCTGGAGCGCTCGAGAATGTCGCCCGGCAAGTGATAGAAACCGAACCCTTGGCGCGGATCGACTACGTAGCAATTCGAGATGCTGAGAATTTGGAGCCCATCCGAGTTGTGGACAGGAGCGCTGTTCTGTTGTTGGCTGTGCGCATCGGCGACACTCGTTTGATCGACAACTGCTTGCTGAAACCCGCTTGAGATGTTTGGTGGGATGGATGATCGGCAGTCGAAGAGGGATTGTAGCACTTTTATCCCGTAAGCAATGGGCAGAATAAACGGTTTGGCTGATTTTAATCATTCGGGGTAGCACTGAAGCTATGGAAGATGCCGCCGAGAGATTTAGGCGTATTGCCGGCATTGTCGGAGTCATACTGGGGGTTGTCTGTATCATCGCTATGGGTGCGTATCTTGTCGCGACGGCCAACCCCGTCAAGCCCGGCCAGACTGTTATTCGCTGGGTTGTCGACCCGAATCCGATTCGGAAAGAGCAAATAAAGCTGTTTGAGTCACGCCACAAGGGGATCAAGGTCATAAACGATCCCGGTGCCGAAGCGCAGCGTCTGCTGACGCAGCTGGCAGGGGATGTTCCGCCTGATGTTATGGCTCTATACGATCCCCAAACTATACGTCTATTTGCAAAGAACAACGTACTGCTCGACCTGCGTCCGTACGTCAAGAAGTACAATTTACCAATTGATAAGCTGTATCCCCAGCTCAAGCCGTATATCTACTACCAGGGCCAAATTGTTGGTATTCCAGAAAACTGCGGTCCATACGTGTTGTTCTACAACCGCAAGCTTTTCCGCGAAGCGGGGATTCCGTATCCTAAGCCTGGTTGGACTTGGAACGAGTGCCTCCAGGCTGCAAAGAAGCTCACGAAGTACAAGGTCATTGCCGGTAGAAAAGTTCCTATTCAGAAGGGGCTCTACGTTTCGAACAGCGATTGGTGGTTTTTTATCTGGATGTATGGCGGCCGCCTGTTTTCGCCGGACGGCAAGCGCTGCACAATGGACAGTGAGGCAGTTAAGAAGGGCATCCGTTTCTGGGCAAGCCTTAGATTGAAACATCACGTGATGCCAACGTCTTCAGAGGCTCAAAGCATGGCACCGACCGGATCTTGGGGTAGTGAGGCTCTGCTGTTTCGGGAGTCCAAGGTAGCGATGACCATCTCAGGGCGGTGGTTGGCGATCCAATATAGAGAGCAGAAAGATCTGGATTGGGATGTTACAAGCGTACCTCACGGTCCGAACCGCGTCACACTTCTTGCGAGCAAATCTTACGCCATACCGAAGACATGCCGGCACAAAGAAGCTGCTATCCTGTTCATAAAACATCTTCTAAGCCTCGAAAACCAACTTCTGGTGGCGAACTACGGCGACGGCATTCCTTCGATAAACACGCCGGAGATCAAGAAAGCATTTCTGTGGAACCCTGAGTATCCCAACGAGCGCAACAACAAACTCCACCTGGACGAAATGAAGTATGCGCAGGTGCAAGAGTATTCTCCGTATATCAACAATGTCGATGTGGTAGCGATAATGTCCTTTGAATTAGACAGAATGTGGTTGGGTGAACAAACTCCTGACGAAGCCTGTGAGCGTATAGCAGACCGGATCAATGCCATCATCCGCCGTAACATGGCAAACCCAAACTTCTTGGACTGATGAAGGTATGAACGTCTTGCTTGTCAACACCAATCGAATCCGGCCTCCGATAGCGCCGATCGGCCTGGACTACCTGGCTGATGCCGTTGTCGAAGATGGGCACGGTGTGCGCGTTTTGGATCTCTGTTTCGAAGATGACGTGGAATCTGCGGTCTTGAAGCAGCTTCGGGATTTCGAACCGCATGTGATCGGTGTTACCGTGCGAAACACTGATGACTGTTATTTTACTGGTGCAGCCTTTTTCCTACCAGACGTGAAGCGCGTCGTAGAAATTCTTCGTGCGCACTCGGATGCCCCGATCGTGCTTGGTGGGGTGGGTTTTTCGGTAGCGCCTGAGGCCGTTCTGCAGTTTGTGGGTGCCGACTTCGGAGTCGTGGGTAGCGCAGAGGACTCGTTCTTGCTTCTCTTGCGGAGCCTGCAAAACGGTCGGGATCTATCCACTGTGCCGAACTTAGTTGTCAATAGGAAAGGTTTGGTCAGGCGGACCGCCTCAAGAATATTTGAGGCGGAGTGTGTACGCAGCAGGTCTCGAATGCACGTGGATAACGTGCGCTACTTTCGAGAAGGCGGGCAGGCGGGGTTCGAAACGAAGCGCGGATGCAACAAGTCATGTGTATACTGTGCTGATCCAGTTGCCAAAGGTAGAACACTACGGTTGCGGCCGCCGAAATCTGTAGTCTCAGAGATAAAAGCCTTGCTCGCGCGAGGAATAGATCACTTCCACACCTGCGACAGCGAGTTCAATATACCTGCTGACCACGCAAAAGACGTCTGCCGCGAGATCATCGACAGTGGACTAGGCGACAGAATACGCTGGTATGCGTACTGCTCTGTTACTCCTTTTGACCGCGAAATGGCCCTGCTGCTTCGGCGTGCGGGCTGCGTGGGTATAGACTTCGGTGTGGACAGCGGCGTAGACCGCATGCTCCGGAATCTTGGAAGGGAATACACGGTCGACGACATCGAACAAGCCGCACGCTTGTGTCGAGAACAGGGAATCGTTTTTATGTTCGATTTGCTCCTCGGCGGACCGGGTGAGACGAAAGAAACTATCAGGGAAACCATAGAAGTGATGCGCAGAATCAACCCCGATTGCGTCGGAGTATCGACAGGTGTCAGAGTTTATCAAGGAACTCGTATGGCAGATCTGGTTTGCTCGTTACCTGATGCAGTTCGCGAGTCCTCGCTTCACGGAGATGTTGAGAGCAGCCCGTTGTTTTTGAAACCGGTTTTCTATATTTCCCCTGAAATTGGTGCGGACATAGTTGCTTACACGCAAACCCTCATCGGAGACGATCCGAGATTCTTCATCGCATCAACTGAAGCCTCTCAAAGCAATTACAACTATAATGAAAATGCAGTTCTCATCGAAGCAATTCGCAGCGGTGCCCGTGGTGCGTATTGGGACATACTCCGCCGGCTGCGATGCGGATAGCCTCGGCGAGTGGTAAAGCGAGGCATTTCCATGGCGGAACGCGAAGATATGCCGGTGTGGCGGGCGAAATGGATATGGGCCGATTGTCCGCGCATAGGGTCGGAGTGCTACGTTTACATTCGTCTTGAGTTTGAACTGGGCCGTTTCTCCGAAGCTAAAGCGTATGTTTGCGCCTCCTCAGCGTACAAGCTTTACGTAAACGGCAGGTATGTCGGCCGCGGTCCCGAGATTGGTCTAAGTGAGTCGCTTACTTATGACTCTTACGACCTTTGTCGTTTGTTGAGACAAGGGAGGAATGCGGTAGGGGCATTGTGTTGTTGGCAGGCAGGTTCACCATTGCCGCCCGGTTTTCTTATGCAGATCGACTTCCGGGGACCGGACGGCACATTCGCAATCGCTACCGATGCGACGTGGAGGGCTAAGCCCGCTCAGGATT
>JARYME010000115.1 GCA_029907315.1 Armatimonadota bacterium
GAACAACGCAATGTGCATTGCAGACGCCGAGATCTTTGTGCTTTTTATCGAAGACCCGGAGCTCGCTAGGAAAGTGCTTCGCATCGTGACACAAACTATGATTGAAGTTGTCAGATTCATTCGGCAGCATACCGGAACCAGTTCCATCGCAGTTACCAACATAGTGGAGCAGATTGACCCGCAGCTTTTCGTGACATCCAACTGCAGCACCACTATGATATCGCCTTCAATCTATCGAGATTTTCTGCTGGAGTGCGACCAAGCTTTGGCTGACGCCCTGCCTCCGTTTGGCATACACCATTGTGGTTTCGACCTCGAAAGGATGGCTCCGGAGTATCGAAAGGTCAGGGGGCTCAAGTTCTTGGAGGTAGGATGGGGCTCAGACCTGAGATTTGTGCGTTCCCTTTTCCCTGACATTCATCTGAACGCGCGCTACAGTCCGGTCAAAATGCGGGAGGCTTCGCCTGAGGAAATAGACGAAGACGTGGCAAAGCTAATAGAAGCCGGCAGACCATTGGAGAAACTATCGATCTCGATTCTCGGATTAGATGATAAAGTTCCCGACCGCAATGTGATCGCCTTCTTCGAATCGGCGGATAGACACTGGAAGTAACTTGCCGGCCAAGCAATAAGAGTATTCCAATACAAGATTAACTAGGGGGATTCGAGCAGTTGCAACACATAGTTGTCTTTCGAGACGAGTCAGTGTATGCAAGCCACGCAAGCGCGTGTTTGGCGGCGAACGGCGATTTGCTGGTGGCATTTCGTCAAGCTCCGTTTGAGCATATATTCGCACACGTTCATCCCAGAGCGACGGTCGGACTTATTCGTTCAAAAGACCTGGGACACACGTGGGAAGAGTATACGACTGCTTTTGATCCCGGCGAAGGTACAAACCTCAATGATCCTTCGCTTACAACGCTTCGCGACGGCACAATCATTCTGACTGTGTTTACGACACCTTGTCCGAGAGATCCTGAGGGGTGGGGCGACCAGGCGCTTCCAGTCCGAGGCAACGACTACTATTATGTCCCAACCGAACGCCACATACTGGTCTGTCGTTCCCGCGACCACGGTTACACTTGGGAGGGCCCTTTTCAGGTGCCCTTCAAGATGGCAGGAGTTTTCGGTGCGGTAGTTGAGCTTGAAGCCGGCAGCATTTTGATGCCCATTACCGCACGAATTGAGGAGCCAAACAAAGAGGCGGCATTACTTATCAGGTCTGAGGATCAAGGGCGCACATGGAGTTTCTACTCCACTATCACCACGTGGACTGGAGGAGATCAGGAGGCACTGACGTTCGGCTTGCCTTCAGTTGTCGCATACGACAAAGAGCACTTTCTGGCCGTTGGTTGGACTGTAGCCGTTTCGGGCACCCTAGTTACTCATTCCTTTGATGGCGGCAAGACCTGGGAGCCGGTGCAGCCGGTCGATACGCGAGGTTCGTGTATGCACCTTTGCGTTACGTCGCGAGGCACAACCCTGATGAGTTACGGCTACAGAGAAAAGCCCTTTGGAATAAGAGTGCTGCCGAGCTACGACCAGGGTAGGACGTGGGACATTCGCAAAGCGGCAGCGCTTCGCTCAGACGGCGCAATGCGAGATTTGGGGTATCCCTGGACTATCGAGCTTCCGAACGGTAAGTTGTTCTGCGTCTACTACTTCAACGTGAACGAAACGCAGAAGCCCTACTACAAAGAGCAGGCTGCGCTTGCGCTCTGCGAAAAGTGGGGTCTGGACCCGGATTTGTATACTTACCGAACGGCCGGACTGCGATTCATCGCTGCGACTATCTTTACAGAAGACGAGTTGAAAGAACTCGCTGGTACAGGCATACCCGAACCAGCAGCCTGCGCGGAGGGCCCTACGCTCTTGTAGCGGAGCTTACGGGCTGTAGTAATTCCATACCATCTTGCTCCGCTTGTAGTAGTTCCGGTTCCACAAGCGTTCGTGCTTTGGGTTCGGATTGGGGTCTGGGTTGTGATAGATGTGAATTTCCTGGCCTGAGCAGACGATGATCTCTTCGCGCCAGTCGCCGGAGACGTCAGCGACATACAACCTGTCGGCCTTCTCCGTGAAGCGTTTCAGGAAATTACCTGTTATTGGGTCGAATATACATACGTCGCCGGCTTTGTGCCTCTCCTTAGCTGCCGCAAGTTGTCTCTTTTCACCGGTCCAGTCGATGGTCCAGATTTCCTCTACACCTTTGACGGTCCAGTCTTTTGGGGCAACGGCGTCCATCTCATAATCCGCTATAACATTGCCATTGGCGTCAAATACGAATGGCTTCTGGTGCTCGTCATATCGGCTTCGGCACCATATTTCCAGTCCTTTTTTGGAAAGGTCGAACTCCCCAACCGCTGCATTCTGCGGCTCTTGTCGCTTATAGTCCGATTGCCAGATCAGTTTCTCTTTGTTGAACAGGAATACCCGCTGCAAACTGCCTTCTTCAAGGGCTACAATCTCCAGCCCGGGAATGTCCGGTCGAATGTCGTTCACGAATATGGAGTCCAGGTGGCCCCTGACGTCAAAAATGCGCTTCAGCGTGCCGTCGTGGTCGATCACGGTTGCTCCGAGCACTTCGTCACGCCCGTCGCCGTCGATGTCGGCTATTCTGGCTCCGGTGTGTGCGCAGCCGAGGTAGTCGCTGGTTTGCCACAGCGGCTTGCCGTCTAGATTGTCTGCTGCGTATGCTGCCAGAAACTTACCCATCCTGTAGCCTTCGCGGTTTGTGGCTTGCAAGATCAAATCTCGGTCTCCTTTACCGCGCAGGTTGGCCACAATCACATTTTCCCACCGCTCAGCTTCTTTGGGAAACGGTAGCTTCTTGCGCACCTTGGTCTTGCCAGTGCTTCCGACAGCTACGTTAAGGAACCCGTCTTTAGTTAGATACACCACTTCAGTCTTTCCGTCGCCGTCTATATCAGCTGCCTGGATACCTGCAGCGTGAAGTCCCGGCAAGCCGTAGGTTTCTGAGGATGAGGAGACCTGGACATCCACCTTCAGGTGCCACAGCCTTTTGCCAAAGTGCGAGTACGCTCCTATGTTGCCGGGTCGAGTCACGAGGTAATCCAGCAGGCCATCGCCGTCCAGGTCTGCTGTCACAATCGATCCGGCGCCGTCTTCATCATTGAAAGGGAAATCTATCCGAATAACGTAAGGGTTGTTTTTATACTGCGGCCAGTTGGCAGGCGAATACTTCGCGGGCGCCGATTCGGATAGTGAACAAACGCTCATCAAAGTCCATATTGCGAGCACCGAAAGAATTCCGACGGGGCAAGAATTGCGGACCGAATCGATACACGGCGTATTCATACAAAAGAATCCTCCTGTAGAGCTTTCTATGATGCGTTCCAGCTAACACGCTTCAGCGTCTTCACCGAGGAAGTAGAAATGCGATTCTTCGCCCGACTCCTGGTTCGTTTTTAGCATTGGCAGAATTGTATTCAGAATGTCCGATACGAAATCGTCCCATTCTTCTGCGGTGCCGACAATGAAAGTGTCCTGGAACTCTGCCAGCACGTAGGTGCCGATTTTCATTACTCGGCGGAAAGCATCAAGACGGACACTCTTGTTTTTATCTATACCAAGTTCCTTCAGCAGATCGTCGTCCATACTGTCCTCCAATAATCTGTTTCGCGTCTGGCTCCTGTGTGTCCTGCCGAATCAATTCTGGTCAGACACGCCGCATTTGTGTCCGAGTTGCTTCTGAGCAGTTCCAAGCGAGGACAGAGTGTAAGGCCAGCAACACAATTCGGCCGAATGCACGCAAGGTGCAGCAGTCTGTTGAGTTATGGACCGCGGTTTTCCAGAGCATGCATCGCTGGAAAGCATGAAATCAAACGGATTTACGGCTGCTCTGGGACCACCTACTTGGGATTGGTAGGAACCAAACAGCAGGTTGCCAGTGCAGAACACAGACTACGGGTGGAAAATGTAACGGCCGTCTGGATATTTGGCTGTGCTCTGTTGGACTTTACCAGGTACTCGCCCGCAGTGGCCGTCCAAGTAGGACACGTTCGCAAATCCCATATGACGGTCGCTGGTGCAGTCTATGTCGTGGAACAGCGCATCGTTAATGAACTGTCCCTGCTGGTTGGGTATGTTCGGGGTCATCTCTTCGACAAGGTAAATCGTGTGCGAAGGTCTGGTAAACCAGCTGAGCGGCGGTCCCGAAGTATTCGATTTAACCCGGTCCTCTATCGTAAATCCTCCAACATAGGTTCCGTCGGGACGATGACCAATGTAGGTGGTGTAAGAGTTGATGCAGTAACTGAACCAATCTTTTCCGGCAAAACCGGGCAGCCGCCATCTCGCGTCTGCCGGGCATCTCATGATACCGCGGCTTCGTCCCAAATACTTGAACAAAGCGCCCTGTGTCGGGTCGCCGTTGAGATCGCCCGTATTGCCTCCG
Source organism: Armatimonadota bacterium (assembly GCA_029907315.1). Lineage (GTDB taxonomy): Bacteria > Armatimonadota > UBA5829 > UBA5829 > UBA5829 > CALJES01. Next base: position 4,415 of record JARYME010000115.1, read on the forward strand.
GTACCTGTGGCGGGCATGAAGATATTAAGCCCCGGCAGGCGGCCGCCGTTGTCGTCTGCATATGCCAAAACAGCCAACGTAATCTGTTTCATGTTGCTTTGACAGTTGGAAGCTTGGGCGCTGTCCTTGGCTTTTTGGAAAACAGGGAACAATACGGCAGCGAGAATAGCTATAATGGCAATCACCACGAGCAGTTCAATCAAAGTAAACCCTTGTCGTCTCATCGTCGGACCCCTTGCGGGATCACCCCGCAGCTTTTGCATATCTGTGTACGGGATGGTTATGTCACGCAGTATTATTATCGTCTAAGAATGGTCGGCAGTCAAGGTTTGGTCATTACATGAAGAACTCGGAGCATGTTAGAGAGCGTCCTGACCGTGTGTTTTAGAGGTTTGCATTTGCCGGTGCCATCTGCGCAGCTCGATGGAAAGAATATGCCTCAGGTGTATCCGGTCCTAGAGACCCAAGAAGAAGTGTCCGAATATGTATATATAGCCTAAGCTTTACGGCTAATGCGTCTGCACTCTGTTGACAACCCTAAAACAGCGTGTAATACTGCATTTAGGTCAAGCTGTTGGGTGGGAAGGAGAATAACATGAGCTTTAGAACGGTTCTAAATGCCTCTTGTGTTGTCCTCGTACTTTCTCTGCTACTAAGTGTCTGCGGAGACTGCGGTATTATTCGCGTTAAGCCTGGCGGCAGCGACTCGAACGACGGCTCCTCCTGGGAACTGGCGAAGGGTACAGTCCAGGGCGCTATAAATGCTTCGATCTCGGGCGATGAGATCTGGGTTGCTGCTGGGGTGTACTACGAGCGTATAACTCTCAAGCACGGAGTGGACCTCTATGGTGGTTTTGCCGGAACCGAGACCGAGCGGAGTCAGAGGAACTGGAAGGCGAATGAAACCGTGCTCGACGGAAATCAGCAAGGCTCGGTGGTCACTGTGCCCACTGGCGTTGGCTATCCCACGCGTATTGACGGATTCGTCATCAGAAACGGAAGAGCCGAAAGCGGAGGCGGCATCTACTTCGGCGGCACCTCTGCTGCTGTGGTATCGAACAACACGATATCTGGCAACAGTGCTTTGTCTGGTAGTGGTGGTGGGATATGTTGTTCTGGTGCTTCTCCCTTGATATCTAACAACACTGTGATGGGCAACAGTGGTCCCAAGGGTGGTGGGATTTCGTGTTTGGGTTCTTCTGCGGTGATATGCAACAACGTGATATGTGCGAACAATGCTTCTAGTGTGGGTGGTGGGATTTACTGCCTTGTTAGCGACTATTCTTATGCTGCTCCGTCGATATTGAACAACACGTTAGCTGGGAACAAGGCTTCTAGCAATGGTGGGGGTTTGTATTTGGAATCTGGTTATTATGCTAACGGTGTTGCTCGTGTATCGAACAACATAGTAGCTTTCAACGATTCGGGGATATACTGTTATTTTCCTGGTTATTCTGCGAAGCCTGTATTGAAGAACAACTGTGTGTATAATCCGAAGGGCTACAACTACTCTGGTATTTCTGCTGGTGTAGGTGACATATCTGCAGATCCACTCTTTGAATCTGCTGGCAATAACGATTACCACCTTTTGGCAGCTTCTCCTTGCATAAACGCCGGTTGGAACGATGCCCCCGGTATGCCGGCAACCGATAAGGACGGGCTTTCTCGGATAGCGTTGGGAACGGTGGATATAGGTGCTTATGAGTATCGTCCACGTGACATTGGCCAGATCAAATTCGCCGAAGACGGATGCGAGGTGGTAACCGACCCAGGAATAGTGACTGCTGTGTTTGGTGACTTCTTTTACGTCGAAAGCCCCAAGAGGACCGCCGGGATACGCGTTCAAAAGCCGGGTCACGGATTAGCACAGGGAAGTGTGGTTGTAGTCAGAGGAATAATTCAAACAAACTCTGATGCCGAGCGCTACATTGAGGCGTCCGTCGTTACGGTGCTAGGCAGCGCCGCGGTTGAACCGCTGGCAATGAGTAACCAGTTTGTTGGAGGCGGCGACCTTTGGATGCCCGACATAGCGTGGTCGAATGTGCCGTATGGCCAGAAGGGTGTTCAGAATGGATACGGCCTGAACAACATTGGCTTGCTGATCAAGACATGGGGACGAGTGATTTCGGTCGGAGAGGGTGAGTTCAGAGTCGACGACGGGTCCATACTCGACAGCGGTGTGCCCGGCGAGCTCGGAGTCAGGGTGGTTGTGCCAGATGGTGTGGAAGTTCCCAGCGTGGGCAGCATCGTCTCAGTAACCGGTATCAGTTCTTGCCGGCTTTTTGGAGGCAGTGTGTGTCGTCTTGTTAGGGTGCGCTGCCAAGCCGATATTCAGCAGATGGCGGAATAGGTATCACGCTCCGGTCGATTTCTGCATCACCCGAACAAAGGTGCGGGCGTTCCTCACGCCTTCAGCCCCGTTAGGGTGATGCCCTCGATGAACTGTTTTTGTGCCAGGAAGAAGAGGACAAGCATGGGCAGGGCGGCAATTACGGCTCCAGCCATCAAAACGGCCCAGTTCGCGTCCCCGTAAAAACCCTGCAAGGACTGCAGTCCGATTGGTATAGTCTTCATTGTCGGCCGGTTGATTACGATCAAAGGCCAAATGAAGCTGTTCCAACTGCCGAGGAATGCAATAACACCGAACGCAGAAAGAGCGGGTTTGGAAAGCGGCAAAATGATCCGCCAGTATGTTGACCAATGTCCGCAACCGTCAATCCGTGCGGCATCTTCCAACTCCTGCGGAATAGTAAGGAAGAACTGGCGGAGCAGGAAACAACCATATGCGCTGGCCAGAAATGGCACGATCAGGGCGTAGTATGAATCCACCCATCTCAGCTTCACCATCATAATGAAGAGAGGGATCATAGTCACCTGCGTCGGGACCATCATCGTCGAAAGGTAGGCAATGAACAAAGCTTCCCTACCTCTGAACCGCATACGCGCAAAGGCATACGCGGCGAGTGAGCTGGTCAGCAGCTGACCTAGTGTGACGCATACAGCGACAATGACACTGTTCTTGAAAAATGCTCCAAACGGAACGGTCGTCCAAGCCTGGACGTAGTTGTCCCAGTGAATGCCAGACGGGAATAGGCTTCGTGCCTGAGTAAAAAACTCGGACTTGTCGCGCAACGACGCCACAATCATCCATCCGAAGGGCACGAGCATGCTTATGCCCACAGCACTCAAAACCGCATACGTTGCAATATCTCCGATAATCCTTCGTCTCTTCATTATCCGCCGTAGTAAACCCAACGCTTGGTGATCGACAGCTGCCCCAGGGTTACTACCAGAATCAACAGAAACAGCACAAACGCCAGGGCCGATGCATAGCCCATCCTGAAAGATGTGAATGCTTCAGAATACACATGGTACACGTAGACCATCGTCTGCGGAGTCGGCTTCCCGGCGGTCATCATGTATATCTGCGTAAACACCTGGAATCCGCTGATCACGGACATGGTGAAGATGAAAAGCGTGGTAGGTGAGAGTAGTGGCCACGTTACATGCCTGAACAGCTGCCACGCATTCGCCCCATCAATTTTCGCTGCCTCGTAGTAGGTTGAGCTTATACCCTGCAGACCAGCGAGATAAAGAATGGCGTTGTAGCCCAACCCCGTCCATACGCTCATGATAATGATAGCGGGCATGGCCCAATTTGGGTCGGCGAGCCATCCCGGCGGGTGTGAGATGAAAAGCCGCAGGAAACGATTGATGATGCCATAGTCGGGGTTGTACATCAACCGCCAGACTATTGACAGCGCTACGATGCTGGTCACGGTCGGTAGGAAGTAAATTACTCGGAACGCCCCGACACCCCACAACCGCCGGTTGAGCAGCAAGGCTATGGCCAGCGATATTGCCATGGCGAGAGGTACCGTGCCTGCTGTGAAGTAGATGGTGTTCAAAAGAACTGTTCGCAGAGTCTCGCCGTGCGTTAGCTCGCGCCAGATCTCGGCGTAGTTTGCTAGACCCACGTACCGCGGCGGGGTCAGAATATCCCAGTCTAGAAGGCTGACAACGAACGCGCCGATTATCGGTACAATTGCGAAGACCAGAAGACCTACAAAGCTCGGCGCCAGAAATCCTGCGGCTGCCAGCGATTCGCCTCTTACAAGCGGCTTTCTGCGCGAGGTCATTTCGCTCCCCTTTGTTGAATGCGATTTATCGTAGAGGCAAGAGAACGCATCGCGCGCCTGACATCCTTGTGCGCTGTGAATATCTGCATTATTTCGTTGGTTATCAACTCGTTCACTGTTCCAGTATTGGCGTCGACCTCCAGCGGCCGTGCGTACTTTGCAACGTCTAGAAAGACGCGGTCGTGCTCAGGTGGGTTTGCGGGATCCAGAAAATCAGGAGAGTTGGCTACTCGGACAAACGACGGCATATCTCGCCCGGTCCTAGCTTGGTGCTTCTGACCCTCGTAACCCGTGAGCCATTTCATAAGTTTCCAAGCTTCTTCCAGGTTAGGACCATTCCGACGCAGGACGTAACAGTTGGCGAATAGCACCGTTGCTTTTTGCTTTTTCATAGGTGGGGGCGCGACATCCCAATCGATCTTGCGGCCGTCGGGATAGGTAGCTCCTCGGAATACGAGGCACGCCCATCTACCTTGGATAAACATAGCTTGGCGTCCGTTCCGAAACATCTCGCTGCCGCCGCCCAAGTCCTGTGCCTGTTCAGGTGTCGGAAATACGTTGTATTTATACTGGCAATCCGCGAGAAACTGGACTGCCTCTATTGCTTCGGGGCTGTCGAGCAAGCATTTTTTCATGTCCGGAGTGAACATGCGTCCGCCGTTTTGCCATATCCAGAATGCTATGCCATCAGCCTGAGTCGGTGCGTCGCAGCCGAATTGATCTATGCGCCCGTCGCCGTTTACGTCCTTTGTGACCTTCTTGCATGCATACAAGAAGTCATCCCAAGTCCAACCTTCTCGCGGAAATGGGACACCTGCTTCTCGAAACATGTCTTTGTTGTAGTAGAGCACAAAAGTAGTCCAACCCCGAGGCAGACCATAGAACTTACCCTTGTACTTGAGTGCTGGAAGCAGCTGAGGGAACATCTCGTTGATGGGAAAACGGTCTCGTTTGATGAGCCTATCCAGAGGTTCCAGCGTGTTGCGTTCGGCAAAGCTGGGCAGCTGATCATATGCCATTTGCATGATGTCCGGAGCCACACCTGCAGCGAATTGGATCTTGAGCCTCTGGTAGTACTGGCTTCCTGGGACTTGTTGGATCTCGATGTGTACGTTTGGGTGCATTTTCTTGTACCTGTCCAGAAGCTTCATGAGTGAAGAAAGACCCTCTGGACCTTCCCAGCAAGCCAGTGTAAGGGTAACTTTGTGAGCTTGGGTCTTAGCAGGTTTACCGCAGCCGACGAGCAGCACGGCACATGAGAAAGCAGTTGCGGCTGCAACAAGTCTAGCAATTGTCACGGATCTCCTCATAACCAATCCAAATACGTCACTCGTGAACTACTTGGTTACGGCAATCCTTCCATTTTCGGGAGGGCCTAGAAGCTTGTGATTCTTCACGTAGGCGACCAACGCCTCGCGCGTTGTCTCGCGGGGCTCCGCCAAAATGACGACGTCTCCCGCCGTCTCCATGATATTCATCATCACATATGCCTGAGCCGCTACGGTGTAGTATTTGTTGGATTCCAGCTCAGTGTCGGCGATCTTTATCGATTCCACACTCAGTGCACCGTCGACGACTCGACATCTGATCGAAGCGCCCGATATGCCGATGTTCACACCGTTCTTTTTCCGGAACCCTTCTTCGATGGCTTTGACTAAGTCGCCGCCGCGGATCTTTGCGACAACAATGTGCTGCCTTGTGTAACCGCCGACCAGATTATAGAGGTCTTCT
>JARYME010000116.1 GCA_029907315.1 Armatimonadota bacterium
ATACACAGGCGGGAACGGCTCTGTAGTCCATCCGGGATCCCAGGCCCATAGCGTGTTCGACAGCGACCTTGCTTTCCGTCCACGCAACATGTGCCAGCATCGGCTCGCCTACGCAGTCGCCGGCAGCGTAGATGTTGGGGACACTTGTTTGCATATGCTCGTTGACGATTATCTTCCGGCCGTCGTGCCTTACGCCGACATCATCCAATCCGATGCCTGCGAGAACCGGCCTGCGGCCGACTGCTGCGAGCACTACGTCGAAATCTTCACACTCTTCTGCGCCGTCGGATTTGATCCAAACCCTCACATGGGAGCCGGTGTCTTCAGCACGGACCGCAACTGAGCCCAACTTGAATCTCATACCCGCCCGCTCCAGTGCGCTCTGAAGAGCTTTGGCTGCCTCGGTATCGGCAGTCGGGAGAATTTGGGGCATCATCTCGATCACGAGCACGTCGGCGCCCAACCTCGCGAATGTATATCCCGCTTCGAGTCCTATTGCTCCGGCTCCTATTGCGAGCATTTTCTTCGGTATGCAATTGAAACTAAGAGCTTCGGTGCTGCTCCACACGCGACCGCCGAATTGCAGCCCAGGCACGGGGAGCTGCGCGGGGAGTGATCCCGTGCAGATCAGGATAAAGCGCGCTCGTAGTTCTTGCTTTCCATCGGGACCATCCACCGCCACGGTGTGAGAGTCAACCAAGCGTGCTGTGCCGCGCACGAGCTTTATCTTGTTCTTGCGGAAAAGGGCTTCGACTCCGGACGTCAGCTGCTTTACGACTCTTTCCTTGCGAGCCATCATTGCGGAAAGGTCGAGGTCGAAACCGGCTACCGCGACGCCGAAATCTTTTGCATTTCTGACCTGGTCGCAGACGGCTACACATGCCAGAAGCACTTTTGTGGGTATGCATCCTACGTTGAGGCACACTCCGCCCACATCGCCTTTTTCCACTACGATAACTCTGGCTCCCAGTTGAGCGGCTCTTATTGCGCCCACGTATCCGGCAGGTCCGGACCCTATGACCACTATGTCTGCGTCGAAAGGCGACTGGGATTGGTATCGAGCCGCGGGCTCGGGGTTCGGCGAGTACGATTGATTTGGCGGCTGGGGCTGATCACGGCTGGTGAGGATCGTAGAAGCAAGCAGCTCCGGCTCACTGAGGCCGGGCAACACTGTTCCTGCTGCCAACCCATAGTGCTGCTCAAGCGACTCGGCTGTGACCAAGGTAACCTCCAAAGCTTATGCGAACGGGCACTGACTAATCCTAGCACCCGACTCGCGGGACTGTCAACCGACACTGTTGTTGAGTCTGCATGTTTGACACGTGGGACAGTATGTGGTATACATGTATGTGGATGTAACACATAGAGGAGAATAGGGTTGACTAGACGGTATTGTCACCGACACGGTTATGGGCCAGTCCCATGTTCTTGTAGCATGGGGAAGCTCTCCCGGCTTATCGAGCCGGTTGTCCTACTGGCGATTAGGAACAATCCGGACATACACGGCTACCAGCTCTTGCAGGAGATAGAGAATCTCGCGATGACGGATTCCGAGGTTGAGCCCGGAGCCGTCTACAGGACGTTGCGGCAGTTGGAAGCCGCTGGAATGGTTACGTCCCGTTGGGACACGACTGCCAACGGTCCGGCGCGGAGGTGCTATCGCCTTACCGACGAAGGGCTGCAGCATCTGGATGATTGGGCTGCGCTGATAGAGAAGCGCCGGTCCGAAATGGAGCGGTTCCTGAAGGTCTATAAAGGCGAGGAGTAATCCGGTCAGAAGGGCGCAGGTAGGATTTTTGACTCATTTAAGACTATGTGTGATTAGCACTTATAAATACAATACACTAAGCGGAGGTGATTAGTATGAGACGGAGGAACATGTACTACCTCACGGGGCTCCCGGGATTTGTAAGGTTTGGCTACAGCCCGGGATGGCTCGGACGAAGTCCTAGCGGACTTGGTCCTTGTGCCCAATTCCTGCTTACCGGCCAGTGGCCGCTTGCCCAGGGGATGCTTGGAGCAGGTCTGTGGTCCGGCGGCGCGGCTGCATGGCCCGGTATTGATCCGAAAGCCAGGCTTGAGTTTCTGAAAAGCCAGGCGGAGCTGCTCGAGCAGCGGCTGAAAGCTCTCAGGGATCAGATTGCCAGCCTAGAGGAGAAAGAACAATGAAGATAGCGGTTTGCTCGTCCGGGACTACATTGGACTCGCCCATGGACCCCAGGTTTGGTAGGTGTCAGTACTTCGTGCTGGTTGACACCGACACGTTGGATTTTTCTGCTGAGCCGAACCCTGGGGTCCAAATGGGCCGGGGTGCGGGTGTTGCTGCGGCGCAGGTACTCTCTGCCAGCGGTGCTGAAGCGGTATTAGCAGGAAATGTGGGACCTAACACGTTTCAGGCGCTTGCGGCTGCCGGTATCCCGGTTTACACCTGTGTTGCGCCGACGGTACGCGAGGCAGTCGAACAGTTCAAGTCGGGCCGACTTACCCAAGTAAGCTCTGCCACAGTAGGGCCACATTTCGGAGCCGGAGGCGCCGGATTTGGTCCCGGGATGGGTCGCGGTGGCGGCCGGGGAATGGGACGCGGCCGGGGCAGAGGTGGTGCTGGCGGTTTCGGCAGCTGGTAGCGAAGAAAGAGTTGGAGGAGCAGAAAATGCCAGGTGTGAATGGAACAGGTCCTGCTGGACGGGGACCGATCACGGGACGCGGAATGGGAATATGCGGCGCGTCTGGAACATTGTCCCCTCCGAATCGGCTTAGCAGTATGGTCGGTCAGGCAAGCTGGTTCCAGCGCATGCTGAGTGTGCTGGGCCGAGGCAGTTGTGCGATGATGAGCTGGCGTACCGAGAGGACTGGGCGAGGCTGCCGCAGGGGTAGGTACTAAGTGATGCTATGCTGCAATATAAGGGAGGTGAACGCAATGTGCGGAAACAAAAACGATTGCAAGCGGCTTGGGAATAAGGTTGTAGACCCCAAACAGTGCACGCCGGAACAGATTCGCGAGTGTCACGGAGAAACCGTTGAACACCCTTGCGTACAGGGCGAGCAGCAGTGTGAGGCGAAAGAACGACAGTGACGAGCCGAGGCGAAAGGGTGGCGACGGTTGCGGTTGCCTCGGGCAAAGGTGGGACAGGCAAGACGACCGTCGCCACCAATATTGCATATACCGCTGCGCGGAGTGGGCAGTGCGTTACGTATCTGGAGAACCGAACGGTTACATCTTCCTGCGGCCCAAAATTCGAATGACTACATCTGTAACGCTTCCCGTGCCTGTCGTAGATGACGGCAAGTGCAATGGGTGTGGAAAGTGCAAGGACATATGCCGCTTCGGGGCGATAGCGGTGCTTGCAGGGAATGCCGTGGTCTTCGAAGGTCTTTGCCGCTCTTGCGGGGGATGCGGACTAGTATGTCCCACTGGGGCGATTGTCGAGCGTCCAAAGGAGATAGGCGTCGTAGAAGAAGGTGAAGGCTGCGGGGTTGCGTTTGTACAGGGCAGGTTGAGAATCGGTGAGGCTGTATCACCCCCATTGATTCGAGAGGTCAAAAAGAGGGTGCCTGCTTGTGGTTTGGCAGTAGTAGATTGTCCGCCCGGTACTTCGTGCCCTGTGGTGGAATCCGTCCGTGGGACCGACTTTGTTTTGCTTGTGACTGAGCCTACGCCGTTCGGCCTCCACGACTTGACGATAGCAGTGGAAACCGTTAGGGCTTTGGACGTGCCATTTGCGGTTGTTCTTAATCGTGCGGATGTGGGAGATGAGCGCGTCCACGAATACTGCCGTTCGGAGAACATAGACATTATTGGAGAGATTCCCGACGACAGGCGCATCGCGGAAGCCTACTCGCGCGGCTTTTTGGTTGCCGAGAAGCTCGCAGACTGCAAGCCGCTCTTCCACGACCTGTTACTCAAAGTGCTTGCTGCAGTGGAGCACACGAGGCAAGGCATCGCACAATGACGCACAATCTCATTGGTTACAAACATCTATATGGGCCGGTACCTTCTCGGCGACTTGGCCGGTCGCTTGGGGTAGACATCGTGCCGTATAAGGTCTGCAGCTATGACTGTATCTACTGTCAGCTAGGGCGGACCACCAAGCTGACTTCCACGCTGGAGCAACTTGCGAGCGCGGCGGATGGCTTTCATCTGCAAACGGCGGACCAGGCACGGCTCGACCGGTTGGCAAAGTTTCTGCAGGCAACAGGCATCAGCGCGGTTGTCTGCTGCCACTGCACAGGACGTGCCGCGTGTAATTATCTCAGGTCAGTGTTTGGTGATGACGTGGTTCAAGGCTCAGTTGGGATGAAGGTGGAGCTGTGAAGGCGAATCGACTCCGAGAATTGGTCGTTATAAGCGGGAAAGGCGGAACGGGCAAGACCAGTATTGCGGCATCATTTGCTGCGCTTGCGGAGAACAAAGTAATGGCGGACTGTGACGTAGATGCTTCCAACCTGCATCTTGTACTATCGCCCCATATTCTTGAGCGTCGAGAGTTTGTAGGCGGCAGCAAAGCAACGGTGGTTACGGAAAAGTGTGTTGGCTGCGGAAGATGTGCGCAGCTTTGTCGTTTCGATGCATTCAGCTTCGACGGACCAGCGAACGACGTAGTGGCGAAAACTTACCGCGTCGACCCGCTTGCTTGCGAGGGTTGCGGAGTGTGTGCGCATTTTTGTCCCGCCAGTGCGGTGGACTTTTCGCCGAGGGTGACCGGCGAGTATTACGTGTCGGCGACTCGATTTGGTCCGTTTATCCACGCAAGGCTTGGCATCGGCGGAGGCAACTCGGGAAAGCTGGTAACAGCGGTTCGGAGGGAGGCCGTAAGAGTGGCGGAGGACAACGGGCTGAGCTTACTCATCATTGACGGCGCTCCGGGTATAGGATGCCCGGTGATTGCATCTTTGGCTGGTGCGGGAGCAGCTTTGATAATTGCTGAGCCGACTGTCTCCGGGCTGCATGATATGGAGAGGGTTGCGGCGTTGGCTTATCACTTTGGCGTGCAGGCCTACGTTTGTATAAACAAACATGATCTAAACCCAGCTATGAGCAAGGCGATTGAGAGACACGCTAGGGAGTGCGGGCTGGCGGTTTTGGGCAAAGTGTGCTATGACCCAGCCGTAACCCGTGCGCAAATGGACGGTTTGAGCGTTATCGAATTGGGAGCCAGTAATGCTGCTGAAGACATTCGGCGGCTGTGGAACGCTGTGGAGCGGGTCTTATATTCCAGCTGAGGAGAGAAATTGCAGGAAGATACCAGGATGAAGGAGGTGCAGGGACGACATGAAGATTGCAGTTCCGACCGAAGACGGTATGCTCTGTGAGCACTTTGGACGCTGCGAAGAGTTTGCTTTTTTCGACGTGGACGAAGCTTCCGGGAATATCATCAATTCCGAGACGGTGCCGGCGCCGGAGCACGAGCCGGGGCTTCTACCGCGGTGGCTGAAGGATCTAAGCGTAGACGTCGTCATAGTTGGAGGAATCGGACCTCGTGCGGAGGCGCTGTTGGCACAGAACCGAATCCATGTGATAGCCGGCGCGAAGCGCCTGCCGCCGGAAGGGCTTGTGCGGTCATACCTTGAAGGGTCGCTTCAGCGCGAACAGAACATATGCGATCACTAGCTGCATAATCGGACGGATTAAGAGCAAGAGCGCTGGACCGCCGTCCTGCCGACCACAGCGGCACCTCTTCGTACACTCCGTTGGCCGCTGCCTCGACATCTGCGGAATTATGGCTTGACTTGCCTGCATCGCGCGTATAGCATAGTTCTGTCTCAGACGTAGTTCTTCATTGGGCTCTGTTTTTATGGTCTCAGAACTCGCAGATCAGCACTCCCGCTCAGTCAATATACTCCCACTCTGGGTGCTTGCGTTCTTTACCGGTTGGTTCGTAATGCAGACCGAGTTGGTGGGAGCAAGAGCGCTAACCCCTTATTTCGGGAACTCCATTTTCGTGTGGGGTAGCGTAATCGCAGTTTTTCTGCTTGCGCTGGCAGTGGGCTATGGTGCCGGAGGACGACTTACGCGTCGGTGCTCAGCTTGTTGGATTCCGGCCTTGGTGCTTGCCGCTGCGGGAGGACTGGTGGCCGCGACCGTCGCGTACCAAGACCGGCTGAATACTTATCTCACCTCGACTCAGATGGACGTCCGGTGGGGTGCGCTGCTGGCTTCCGTGATTCTCTACGCACCCGCAATGGTGTTGTCAGGAATGGTAGCACCGTATCTTGTGCACCTTGCCACGTCTGCACGTGCGGAGGCAGGCAGCCGTGCTGGAGCGCTGTATGCGGTATCGACTATAGGCAGTTTCGCGGGTAGCTTGGTCACTGCCTTTGTTTTGATTCCGGCTTATTCTCTTAACGGCGTCGCATTTGGAGGGGGAATCGTTGCAGCTGCGGCAGGCTTCGTATGTGCTGCTGCCTTGTCGATGCCTCAGACCAGCGGAGCATTTCTAAGCGCCGCGTTTGCTGTTGTGTGCCTCGCGCTTGTCCTGCGGGCGCCTCATAAGTTTGTATCTTCGCAGCAAGAGGTATACCAACGGACTATCATCGGCAAGCCGCTGAGTGGTGATCCTCCGTCGACTCTGCGGCAGCGGTTGGCTGAGGGTCAGCGGCTCGCAAACGCCGAACTCAAGAAATATACTGGCAAACCTGGAAATCACGTACTGCTGAATATCGAGACGCCCTACCAACGTGTGCAGGTAACACAGGAAGGCGATATTCGGCTGCTTACGTTTGGGGAAGCCGGACACAAAATGCCGCAGACTTCCATGAATCTGCGCGACATAACACATCACTCGACGGAATACACTGGCCTGCTTATGGCGCCGATCCTCTACAAACCGGATGCGAAACGCGTGTTGTTAATCGGTTTGGGCGGCGGCGACGTGGCACGCGGCATTGAAACCTGCTATCCTGAAATCAAGATGGATGTAGTGGAGATAGACCCGGCGGTAGTTTCCATTGCGCAGAAGTACTTTTTCTGGAAGCCTAGTCGCAATGTGACTGTGTACACTATGGACGGCAGGTCGTTCATCAACACGCAGATAGCCCGCAGACAGCCGCCTTACGATTGGATCATCTTGGATGCTTTCGACGACCAGTTCGTGCCCTTCCACATGACCACGTTGGAGTTCTACTCCGTGGTGCAGCGTGCGCTTGCTCAGGATGGCGTTCTCGCTGTCAATACCTGGATAAACCATGACCTGTATAGCTACCAAGCTCGGACTATTCAGAAAGTGTTTCGGTATGTAGACGCCTATTTTGGGCATAGATCGGGGAACGTTGTTCTGGTCGCTCAAAACAACGCGAAAGGTCCCATGACTTTGAGCCGCGCTTTAGATGTACGCAGGAAGCTGAAGCTTCGGCCAGGCGCCGCTGTCGACTTGAAGTACATTACGACCTGCCTACTTGCGAAGCCCAACTGGAATCCAAAGGGAGACATCCTTACGGACACCTGGGCGCCGGTTGAGAGGCTTTTGACCGTCAGGTAGCGTTTCACGGGTTTGGGAGAAGCGTCGAATATATGTGGTCGCTTAGAGGATTACACAACCGAACGGATAGGCCCTACGGGACAGTAGTGCTTCTTTACCATCGTATTGGAATGCCGAGACTGTCCTCACTCGTGGCGGGCCAGTACGTTCTTCCGCGCTTCTTTCGCGCGCAGTTGGACTACCTTTCGTATCGCGGCTGGAATGCTGTGACGCTGGCACGGGTGGTGGAACAGATTGGCGGCTCGGAGATTCGGGACAGCAACAACTTCGCGATAACGTTCGACGATGCATACCTGGGCGTGTACGACCATGCCTGCCCTGCCCTAGCCGCTCGAGATATGACTGCTACCATCTTCGTTGTGGTTGACTGCATTGGGGGAGTAAACGAGTGGGACAGCGCAGCAGGTGACGTCCGCGAACCTTTGATGAGCGTTGGGCAGATACGTGAAATTGCGGAATCAGGTTTTGAAATCGGCTCCCACACGCTTACGCATCCTCACTTGTTGACGCTCAACGAGTCAGATCTGCGGCGAGAGATAGCGGATTCCAAGAAGAAGCTGGAGGATATTATAGGTAGAGAGGTTGTGGCTTTTTCGTATCCTTACGGCGAGTACGACCAAAGGGTGGTGAATGCGGTAGCCGAAGCGGGCTACCGATACGCTGTTGCTACCAAGCTCGGAACAGTGCGAGACGACACAAATTGTTTCGAGATTCCACGCGTCAATATTCGCTGGAACACTGTGGGCAGACTCTTGATGCGCAAGATAGGGCGTGCCGGCAGGGCTGCGCGAACGCGCAGATGAATCGTTCCGCAATACTGGAAGCGATTACCCCATCGCGAATCGGTGGTGCAGAGGTATTCGTTGCGAATCTCTGTGCCGAACTCAGCAAGCTGGGGTCCTACGTCGAGCTTTGGTGTCCGAAAGACAGGCCCTTTGAGGCTTATGCTCGCGAGAAAGGTCTTGCCCCTAAGACATGGAAGACGTTCGGTAAACTCGATCCCCTGACTGTAGTTCGCCTCGCGCGCCTTATCAAACAGGGCAGATTTGACGCTGTGCATACCCATCTTTCTACTGCAAGCCTGCTGGGCGCGTTTGCCTCGCGGCTTGCGAGGAGACCGTCCATAGCGCACGTGCACGGGCTGAACACCGCAACTTGTTTCAAGTATTCTTCGCGGATCATAGCCGTTTCGGATGCGGTTCGGAGACACTTAGCGGCTCAAGGCATACCAGCCGAACGGATTCGCGTTGTTCACAACGGAGTGGATGTTCAAGCCTACCAGCCGGTTGATTTGGAGAAGGCGAAGAACGACTTCGGATATGAGCCAGATGCGCCGCTGTTCGGGGTCTTCGGACGCCTTTCGCCGGAAAAGGGGCAGCGGGTAGCAATCGAAGCCATGTTCCTGATACAGGACGACATACCAAATGCCCGGTTGGTCATAGCGGGAGACGGGCCTGAGCGGGAAAGCCTTTTGACGTGCGCGAGAGTGCTTGGTGTCGCCGACCGCGTCGATTTCGTGGGCTTCGTGAAGGATGTCCGGCACCTTATGAGTGCGTGCGACGTGGTGGTTGTGCCGTCTTTGAAGGAGGGTTTCGGCCTTGTGGCTGTGGAGGCGATGGCTTTGGAGAGGCCTGTGGCAGCAAGTGCGACAGGCGGCCTGCCGGAGATAGTCTTGCAAGGGGAGACGGGAATCCTGGTCGCACCTGAGGACCCCAAAGCCCTTGCTCAAGCCTTGCTGGAACTCGCGCAGGATGCGGAGCTGAGGTCGCGGCTGGGGAGAAACGGCCGCCGCCGTGTGGAGGAAGAATTCAATCTTTCGAAACAGAGTGAGAAAATCTTGCAGATACTTATGGAACCTCACACGGGCGGCGGCTAAGATGCGCCTTGTTGTCTTGTCAGCGTTTTCTGGCTGCTTCGGCGATGAGTCCTCGTCCTATTTCGTCGCGCTGAATCTGATTGGTACCTTCGTAAATTTGGGTGATCTTTGCATCGCGCATCATTTTCTCGACCGGATACTCCTTCATGTAGCCATACCCGCCGAAAACCTGGACGGCGTCGGTCGTGACTTGCATGGCCACGTCTGAAGCGTAGCACTTTGCCATTGCCGAATATGCGGTTACCTTTTCGTCAGGGTTCGAATCTATCCAGCGGGCGACGGCGTATACCAGCGCGCGGGCGGATTCCACCTTCATCGCCATATCTGCCAGCATAAACCGCAGTCCCTGATGGGCCGAAATCGGCTGGCCAAACTGCACTCGCTCTCTCGAGTAGTTAACGGCAAGTTCCAGTGCGCCCGCAGCGATTCCAACTGCCTGCGCAGCCACACCGGGCCGCGAGAGGTCGAATGTTTTCATAGCAGTGATGAACCCTGTACCTCGTTTTCCGAGCATGTTTTCCTTCGGCACTCGGCAATCCTGGAAGATAAGTTCACGAGTTGCCGATGCTCGAATGCCCATTTTGTTTTCTTTCTTGCCGAAGGTGAACCCGGGCGTACCCTTTTCCACAACAAAGCAGGAGAAGCCACGAGGACCGCGGTCGGGATCTGTGAGTGTGAACACCGTATAGATTTCGGCCTCACCGCCGTTGGTTATCCACTGCTTCGTGCCGTTGATTACGAAGTAGTCGCCGTCCTCGACTGCTCGTGTCTGCACGGCGGCTGCGTCCGAACCGGCGTTCGGTTCCGTAAGGGCGAAAGCAGCCAGCGATGCTCCGTCTGCGATTCGAGGAAGCCAGCGCTGTTTCTGTTCCTCAGTCCCCGCAATCAGGATCGGAAACGCCC
>JARYME010000117.1 GCA_029907315.1 Armatimonadota bacterium
TCGGCTCGGTGAGTGCCGAATCAACGCCTGGCGAGTACACTCCGCTCTAATGCCGCAGGAAAAGGTGGATCGGCCAAGTAAGCCTATTCTTGGGGAATTCCATCAAAGCGAGGTGTCCTTGATGTCGAAGCTGAGGCCGAAAGAGCGCGTGAAGCTGGCTGTGTCCCATATCGAACCCGATAGGCCTCCAATACAGATATATCTCACTCCCGAGGCACGAAAGAAGCTGGAAGATTATTTCAAGGGGCAGTCGATAGAAGAGGTGTTCGAGGTCGACTTTCGCACGGTAGGTCCTGCGGGCGGGCCGAAGCGCCGCCAACCGGAGCCAGGCTCGAACATAGTTGCGTACGATGATTGGGGCAACGGCTACACACTCGTGAAAAACGCCGCGGGAGGCGAATATTTGGAAGCAACTGAACTATCTCTCGCGAAACTCAAGACAATGGACGACGTCATCAACTACCCCTGGTGGCCCAGCCCCGACGACTACGATTTCTCCGTAATTCCGGAGCAGATTGAGCAGGTCAAGAACTACGCGGTTTGTTTCGGAAGCGCGGGCATTCCGGACATAATCAACAGCGTCGGTCGAGGGAGAGGGATGGCGCAGGTGTTGATGGATATTGCCACAAATGATGAAGTGGGCATTGCAATTATAGACAAGCGCGTGGACTTCTATTATGAGTACTGCCGACGGGGTCTGGAAGCAGGCGGAGGAAAGATAGATATTCTGTGCCTCGGGGAGGATCTGGGAACCCAAAAGGGACCTACGATGAGCCCGGCTTGCTTCGATTCATTCTTCCGTCCGCGCCTGGAGAAGTTTATCAAGCTCGCTCACGATTACGGGGCTTTTGCTATGCTGCACTCTTGCGGCTCCACGCGGGCGCTCCAGCCGCGCTTGATCGAAATGGGGTTGGACATTCTGGATTCGGTGCAGCCGGAGCCTGTCGGCATGGACCCGGAAGAGCTGAAACGCGAGTTTGGCGACAAGCTGACCTACTGCGGTATGATATCGACTCAGCAGACGCTGCCCAGAGGAACGGTGGAGCAGTGCCGAGCCGAGGCGCGCCACCGCATCGACGTCATAGGCAAAGGCGGTGGGTATATCTTCGCACCTGCCCACTGCATCCAGCCGGACACCCCACTCGAAAACATCCTCGCGATCTACGAAGAAGCGACGGGGAAGAGGTTTATGTGAGAGGGCGATTGCAGTAAAATGGCGCCGTATAAGTTAGAAATGGATCTCGGCTATTCGCACTTATCTGATAAACTCTGAGCTAGGTCGATCTACTGGCAACGACACAGAGCACACACACCGCCCTGCTCTGAAACATTCACAAATTAGGAGCTCAGACGATGTCACACTCGATCATCATCCGCGGATATGAAAACGGTGATATTCACGCGGTCGTGGATCTATTGAACCGTGCCCTGACCAAGGATCCCGTCACGAGCGAAACGTTCCAGCGCAAAGTGCTCCTCGATCCGAACTTTGACCGTCGTGGCGCTCTGGCTGCGCTCGACGGCGAAAAACTGGTCGGTTTCGCACTCGGGCTCGTCCGCAAATACAAACTCGAAGACGCCCCTCCGGACTTCGATCGCTCTTGGATAACGCTTATAGCCGTCGATGCGGACTACCGACGCCGAGGTATAGGAAGGGCTCTTGTGAGCCGATTGGAGGATTGGTTCCGTTCGAACAACTGCACCATGACCTTTGTTTCCTCTTATGCGCCCAACTATTTCATCCCTGGAGTCGACGTAGAGGCATATGCCGACGCGCTGGCGTTCTTCAAGTCCATGGGGTATAGCGAGGTGTACAGGCCTCTTTCTATGGATGCAAACCTAGTGCACCTGACCACGCCGGATTGGGTTCGCGAAAAAGAAGCGGCGCTCGAGGGGAAAGTCACCATCGAGCCATTCCGACCCGAGCTGATTCTGCCGCTTTTGGAATGGATGAAGGTCGAGTTTGCGGGCGATTGGCAGCGTTTCGCAAGGGAAGCGATGACAAAGATTACTACCGGCGAGTTCCGACCGGACAACGTGTGGATCGCCCACGAGAACGGCCGGGTAATCGGCTACTGTCAACACGACAATTCTGGCCGCTTCGGGCCGTTCGGAGTTTCAGCAAGCGAAAGGGGCAGAGGAATCGGAGCAGCACTGCTTTTCAAGTGCCTGCACGCAATGCGCGCCAAGGGCTTACACAGCGCATGGTTCCTTTGGACCGACGACAAAGTAGCTCGTCTTTACTCTCAGGCAGGTTTCACGGAATCCAGGCGCTTCGCGCTACTGCGCAAAGATCTCGTCGGCTAACTTGAGGTCGCCACCTTCACCCGAGCCGGACGGATAACCTTGCCGTTCATAGTGTAACCCTTTTCAAACTCGTCTATTATCGTGTTTTCAGGATATTCGTCGGTTTCCTCGCGCATCAGGGCTTCGTGGAGTTCGGGGTTAAACGTCTCACCGACTGCCTCTATAGGCCGCACCCCTTCCTTCTCGAGCATATCCTGAAGCTGGCGCAAAGTCAGTGAGACGCCCTCTACAAGCGACTCGAAGCTGTGCTGAGCCTCCGCTGCCCGCAGCGCGCGCTGGAAGTTGTCCACGATTGGCAGCAGCTTGAGAATCAGTTCTTCTTTGGCAAGGTTGATCTGGCGCGCAGTCTCCTCGCGCTGGCGCTTCTTGTAATTGTCGAAGTCTGCCAGAACCCTCAGGTAGCGATCCCGTGCTTCGTCCACGTCGCGCCTGAGCTGCTCCAGCTCGGACTCCAGCGCCGCAATGTGTTCCGTCAGGTGATCAGGCTCGACCTCCTCGCGAACGTCTACCGCCTGCTGATCCGATTCCTCAATTGCCATGGGTTCTTTCCTGTCATCAGTTTGCTCGAACTCAGGTTGTTCGTTCTTTTTCTTCCTCGGACTCATCTTTTCTCACCGGTCACCTCCTCGTGTCCTTCGCCAGTGCGCGGCGAAGGCTGCTCAGAGGATTCGTCGCGCTTTCTGATCACTGTGTTGATACGCAAAATCGCCTCGGCAAGCTCCGCTGCCGCGCGAATCGCATACAGTTTGACTCCTGCCGGGTCCACCACTCCCAGCTCAAGCATATCTGCGACCGCGCCGGAATCGCAGTCGACTGCCAGAGACCACTTTCCGGTCTGCGCCTGAGCAAGCACCACTTCTTCGACCTTCTCCAGCGGGTTGAACCCGGCATTTGCCGCAATCTGTGCCAGCGGGCGCCTCAGCGCCGAAGCTACCGCTTCAACACCATAGGCAGCCATCCCGGTAACGCTTTCGCGATACTGCTGCACGTATCTAGAGGCCGCGATCTCGACTGCTCCTCCTCCGGGCACAACGCCCGATTTGACCGCTGCCTGCACTGCACCCGCGGCGTCCCGTGCGATTCGCTCACGTTCGTCCCGCACTTCCCGCGTGGACGCCCCTACGATAACAGCAGCAGCACGCGAATCCGGCTTGCCGATAACGCGTATCTGATCAAGTCTCTCATCTTCATATACCCGTTCGCACCGCCCAAGGAAACGTTCGAGTTCCTCAGGCGGCTTAGACAAGCCTGACCGTTTGATCGTTCGAGCGCCCGTCAGCTCCGCAAGGCGAGATATGTCTTTAGATCCCAACCTGCGCACTGCAAATATCCCGGCATCGGTGAACAGCTCCTCCGCCGCAGGATCTATTCCCTTGGCGGCGGCTACGAACCTGATGCCCATGTCGATCAGTTTTCGGATGTTGCGTCGGAACTCTTCCTGGTAAGCCAAGTGTTTTGCAAATCCCGACTCCGTGCCGAGGGCATCGTCATCTATTTGCAGGGGCTCAAGAGCATCGTCTACGACAAGCACCTTTGCGTCCTCGACCGAACGAGGCATCTGACGGCTGACGCGCTGTTTGTCGAGCACAACTCCGCAAAAGACTTCATTTTCCGCACCTTCTTTTGCCGTCACGGTATCCGCTAGCGAAAAACCGGGATCCCGTAGCGTATCTGCACCCACGAGACGTGCCGCCTGAACAATTAGGTTCGCTATGTCCTCGTGCCCGCGTGCAGCTATGGACGCCACCTGCAGCAGCAGGTCGTCGTGCACGCCATCGACTGGTTGAGCGTGCGACTCTATGAACTCGAGAGCTTTTGCCACCCCCTTGCGGACGCCTTCGATTATCTTGACCACCGGTACGCCACGAGCAGCTTGAGCCGCGCCTTCATTTATTATCGCGCTGGCTAAGATCGTGGTAGTGGTAGTGCCATCTCCGACTGCTTCTTCCTGAGCGCGAGCCGTTTTGATAAGCATGCGGGCGGCAGGGTGGTTGGTATCGATGCGGTCAAGTATGGTGGCGCCGTCGTTTGTCACCGTAGTATCCCCGAATCGATCGACGAGCATGCAGTCAAGCCCCTTAGGACCCAGCGTGCCCTCGATAGCTGACGCCAGCGCAGCTATAGCAGACGCGTTTGCCACGAGGGCTGCGGTGCGTTCGTCTACTTCACTTGACTTGGTAACTTGTCTTACACTAGTGCTCACGCGAGGTACACCTTTGGAGTCGATTGTGACGAGGATTCCTTGTGTCATATTATGACACGTATTGCATCTTGCGTAAAGCGCCGGACGATGCGAGCCCAGCTGCCGTACCGTCCCAAACCAGAGGCTGTGGTAAATTCGTGCAGCGCACCTTGCCCGTGGAAGGAAAAGCTATCCCGGCGGGCTAACAATGCCTCGTGATGACACCGCAGAAGCACCTCACGGACCTCAGCCTGCAAATCCAGTCGCCCGTGCCTTTCTGGTTTATCAATGGACAGGTCGAGCGCTGGCACATCAGCCGCGAACTCGACCTTTTGTCCTCGAAGGGTATAAAAGAAGTCATCGTTCACCCGCGATACGGGCTTGCGGTTGACTACCTTTCCGACGAGTGGTTTGCCATCTTCGGCTGGTGCCTGGAAGAAGCCAAGCAGCGCGGGATGTTCATATGGATCTACGACGAGTTCAACTGGCCCAGCGGCACGGCGGGCATGACTGTGCAAAAAATCAACCCGCAGTACCAAAGCAAGTATCTAGCGGTCGAACACTTGCCCCTGCGTGAGATCGATTTGAACCGCTTCGAGCCAGGCGTGTGCATGGTCGCGGCGAACATCGAGGCAGGCGTAGTCACCAAGACCAAACTCATCCAAAACATAGACGAACTCATCTCCCTGACAGGAAGCTGGACGATTTTCAACTGCAAGCTGAAATACGATCCCTACTACGTAGACACACTCTCAAAGGAAGCCGTCGACTGCTTTAAGCATCTGACGTACGACGAGTATTACAAGCGGTTCGGCAGCGAGTTTGGAAAGACGATACGTGCAGTGTTCACGGACGAGGCATCGATCTACTGGGTATCGGTCGGATACGACGACTGGAACCTACCGTACACAGACGACTACTTCACAACATTCCGCGAACGCTTCGGCTACGACTGCAGGTCCAAGATACCCTATCTTTTCTATCCCGGCAGGGACGGTGCGGCGTTTCGTGCAGACTATTGGGACCACGCAGGGTATCTGTTCAACGAGCGCTATCACCGCAATCTGGCCGAGTGGTGCCGAAATCATGGGATCATCTACACCGGTCACAACAACCACGAGGAACCTCTCAGATACCAAATCCGCTTTCAAGGCGATATGTTCGGCGCCATGCGTACAATGGACATCCCGGGCGTCGACCACCTCGGCAAGCAGACGCTGGGCAATCCGTGGATATCGATAATAGGCCATAAAATTTGCTCCTCTGAGGGGCACTTCGACGGCAAGCCTCGCGCGATGAGCGAGAGCTTCGGGGTGATGGATTGGGATACCACTTTCACACACCTCAAGCGCGTGACGGATTGGCAGTACGCTCAAGGAATCAACCTGCTGGTGCCCCACGCAGTATTCCATACTATCTCAGGGATGACCAAACGAGAATCGCCGCCTAGTTTCTTCTATCAATCTCCGCTTTGGGAGGATCTCGACTACTTTGTTCAATACGTCCGCCATCTGGAGGAAATGCTTTGCGGCGGAAAGCACACTTGCAAAGTCGCCGTTCTGTATCCGCTGACGGGTTTGTGGTCTAGCTACCAATCGGACCGGAAGACTAGTGAATTCGAGCACACGGACAACTCGCTGAACACGCTTTGCCTGGAACTTATCCGCAACCACATAGATTTCGACATTATCGACTTCCAAGCCCTGAGTGAAGCCGTCGTAGATAAAGGTAAGATCAAACTCGGCGATGAGGCTTACGAACTCCTACTCGTACCCTCGACGCCCTTTATGCGGCCGAATGAGGTAGCGCGGCTACAGGAGCTCGCAATGTCCGGAGCTGCAATGACGCTCTTCCACAAAGCCATGGAGCCGATCAAGCACAATTTGCCCGACGCGCTCCGAGGCGCAGCATTTGTGCCCACCGAACAAATGCCGGCGTTCATTGAGGTACTGGGCAGGCAGATCGAACAGGATCTGCAGATAATGGGCGCAGGTGCAGAGGACATAATGGTTTACCGGCGCGAAAAAGACGGCAAAAGAATCGCATTCTTGCTCAACCGCTCCGAGAAGCACCGCAAGGTTGTAGCTCTGCTGCGGGATTATCCTGACCCGGCAATATTCGATCCGGAGACGGGGTTCTATACGCGCCTCGAGGGTCGACGGATCGGAACTCGCTTCCAGGCACAGCTGCGCTTTGAGCCTAATCAGGCTTACTTCATAGTAGCCGGTGTCCCCGATGCACCAGACCCTGTTCGGCTCCAACATCAAGGCATAAGCCTCCAACTGAGGGATTTCACCGTCCACGTGCCATTCAATGTTGCCTCGCTCTACCGCTTCCGGTACACCGCTGCTCACAACCCAGGTGAACCGGAGGAGTTGGACGTTCGCACGAGCCCGCGTTACATATCGTGCAATTGGGATCCGAACCCGCCGGATTTCTCGCAGTACGCTGGCGTCTACGAGACTGAAGTGACCGTCGAATGCGACACCCAAGGTATTTCTCTGATTCTCGACAAAGACTTCGCCGAGTGCACCGTCTGGGTGAATGACGTACAGGTTTCACTGGAGCCGTGCGTGCCCGACGAAGAAGCCTCGCGAGAACCAAAGCCTCGTTGGCTGACTGATTGGCAGGATGTACGTGCGGATGTCGGCGACTTGCTTAAGCGCGGTGTGAACCGAATCCGAGTCCTCTCGCCGACAAAACTCAGCGAACCTGTCCGTCTGGTCGGCGATTTTCACGTGAGGCTTGTCGACACTCAGGTTACGCTCACTCCCAAGACAGAGACGCAGCCATTCAGGTTGGAAAGTGATTATCCGTTCTATTCCGGCACCGTCACCTACCGGACTCAATTCGAACTCGACCGGTCGTACCCGTCGCTTGTTCTCGACCTAGGCGATGTGCGCGACGCCGCCTCGGTTTACGTGAACGGCGAACTGGTCGGCAAGAGGCTTTGGGCGCCATACAGGTTCGAACTGGCGGCGCGGGTTTCACCAGGCGTCAACGAGCTTGTCATAGAAGTCCGGAACAACCCAGCAAATCTCATCCTGGGGCAGCCCAGGCCTTTCGGCTTGCGTGCTAAGCCCACGCTCGCAGCATACCTGGAAGCTCCTGTCGACGAAAACAGGCCTTAACACAAAAAGGGACCAAGCCGGAATGGCTTGGTCCCAGCATAGTCGGTTCGCGCCAGCTCGGATTATCTCCTTCGACGCAGACAAACCATTGGAAGTCCGACAATCAGCACAGCCAGTGAGCTCGGTTCAGGAATAGTAAACCACGACTCGGTGGTGAAGCTGTTCGGACCGGCCGGTGACCATATTCTTACCCACTCAGTGATGTTGTCTATGGTCACAATGTTTCCAGCCGCATCAAAGGCGATATCGCGAAGCCTGCTGCCCGCGTCGAATCCGCCGACGTAGCTCCCGTCGGACATTCGGAAGATGTGCACGAACCCATCGTAGTAGTTACCGTATGCAACCCACCCGTAAGGTTCGTAGATGTCGATCCCGTACGCACCGTTGAAAGGTGCCTGCTTGGGAGTTTCCCAAACTGCTGTGTTAATGGGCAGCTCATAGGGCGGGACATCAGCAAATTTGGATATCGCGGGCGCCTGAGTTGGATCGTATCTGTACTGGCACAGGTACCAATCGCCTGCAGAATCCCGAGCGACGTCCATCGGATAGAATGTAAAGTAGCTGGGACCGATGTACTGCGTACCCTTATCGCCGGGTGTTGCCGCTGCGTTTGCGCCGAGATCGTACATTATCAGACCTTTCCTGGCTGTGTCGTTATAGTTGGAGTTGACCAGGTAGATCTTGCGGTTCCCAGCCGCTTGGGTGCCTTCGACATGTATGCTTGCCACGTACTGGTTGGTGGTCTTGTTGGAGCCGTCTATGAGCTGTGTAACCGTCGACAGGTCGTCGTTGAACTCCCAAGCCAGATCGTTGCTGTAGTCGATAACATAAAGGTGTCCGTCTGGACCTATCGTGCTCTTGAACGGCGCGCTGTTGCCTGCCGCGACCCAGTCCTTCCCTCCGGTTGCAAATCCTGCCTCAGAGGCATCGGCATTCAGTATGTATATGCCGTCCTGGCAAGCGCGGCCGAACGCTGTGGTTCCGGCTTGGGCATTGGATATGTAGATCTTGCCAAAATTGGGGCTGGACTGCATTTTGTTCACAGCGACGCCCAGCGGCAAATAGAACGAAGTGGACGTTTGGTCCGTGCTGATCTGCTTCCAACCACTGTAACCGGTGCTCGCCGCGGTGATGCGGATCTTATATTGACCGCCGGGCGTATACCCGGAGCCGTTCCAGGACCACGTGTGCTGCCCCTTAGTTTTGGCTCCCAGGCTTTCAGAGTAGACCATACCTCCGCCCACTTGCCACACCTCAACTGTTACGCCGGCATCAGCGTTGTCGTTGAGGATGTAGCTGATGGAGCTGGGACCAGTGAGAGCCAGACCGGAGGCGTATACGTTAGCCCAGGCCGCTCCAGCCGGCAGAGCAAGCAGCAGTGCCACTGCTGCCGCCCAGCGACCTAGTATAGACCTCATTTCCTTCTCCTCCTTTCCTTTTGTGCGGATCTCTGTCCGCTGCCATAGGGGATTTTGCGACGCAGATCTGCTGTGGTGAAACTTCACCATCCGCAGGTTATCCGCAGTTGGGAGCTTTGTCAAGGGGTAAACACAAACACAAGTGAAATAGCAGCTAGACCACGAGGTCCTCGCTCGACTTGCGCAGGCTGATCTCGCCCGCTTCATCAAGCTGTCTGGCAACTGCCACGATTCGATTCTGTGCCGCCTCAACGTCTTTCAGCTTAACAGGACCTGTAGCTTCCAGATCCTCCTTCAGTGTCTCGGCAGCGCGTTGTGACATATTGCGGAAGAAGACCTCTTTGATATTGTCCGGCACGCCCTTGAGAGCGAGACGCAGGTCTTCCTGTGGAACTTCGCGGAGAATTATCTGAATCGACCGATCGTCCAGATTCAGGATGTCTTCGAAGACGAACATCTTGTTGCGGATCTGTTCCGCGATAGTTTCGTCCACTTTGCGCAGATAGTCCAGTATACGTTTTTCGGTGCTGCGACCCACGTTACTCAGTATTCGTACAACCGAATCTTCGCCGCCGACTTCCGTCAACCCCATCCCCTCCGATTCCGCTGCCTTGTCGGCTATTACTTTGGCGACAGTGTTCACCACGTCCGGGTCCGTAGGACGCATCGCCGTGAGCCGCAGTGCTACCTGTCCCTGGACATCCTCCGGCAACGCTACAAGCACCTGTGCAGCATGATCTGCGGGCAAGTGCGCAAGGACAAGGGCGATTATCTGAGGTCTTTCAATTTGGAGTAGGGCGGCCAGCTGTCTCGGTGGTATGGTCTTCAGATTTCGTCCAGCGCCCACGGTACTTACGCCGGCCGACACCCTGCTCAGCAGTTCTTTCGCTTTGCTTTCTCCGAAGACTCCAGAGAGCACCTCGCGCGCGTATTCCTGCCCGCCCAGGGCGGTTTGATCCGTGAGCGCGCGTCTGCACTCCTCGAGCACCTTTTCGCGCAGGTCCGGACGAACCCTCTTCTGCCGAACGATCTCTGCCGCGATGCGCTCTACCTCGTCAGGCGAAAGCTGCTGCAACACGCTGGAAGACAGGTTTGTCCCAAGCGCTATGAGCAGAATAGCAGCCTTGGCAGCACCCGACAGGGAATCGGTGTAGGC
>JARYME010000118.1 GCA_029907315.1 Armatimonadota bacterium
CGCTGACTGAAGTTCCCATAGTACAGGGCCTGATAGGAAGCGGCATGGGCAAGGGTCCTGCGTTGGCTTTGCTGCTTGCGGGGCCGGCGCTCTCTCTTCCCAGTATGCTAGTGATAGGCAAAGTAATGGGCACGCGAAAGACGTTAGTATTTATCACACTTGTGGTCGTGCTTTCCACGATCGCTGGGTTGATTTTCGGATCGTTCTACGGGTAGACGTTGCGGTAATCAATGTTTACAAAGGAGGTGTTCGATAATGAAGAAACTGCAGATACTTGGAACCGGCTGCCCGAAATGTCAAAAACTTGCGGAGCTGGCTGAAGAGGCCGCAAAGTCGCTTGGGATTGATTATGAATTGGAGAAGATAACCGACATATCCAAGATCATGTCGTTCGGCGTCATGATGACGCCCGCGCTCGCAGTCGACGGTCAGGTGAAGGTAGCTGGCCGAGTGCCGAGCCTGGAAGAGCTGAAGCAAATGATCAGCTAACAAGAAGAAGTGAGGGTGTACACACTATATCTGAGGAGGTCGAAATGCCGAGGCGGGTTTACACACTCATAGCCGTGACAGCAGCAGCTTTGCTTCTTGCCTCGTGTCAATCTCCTGCCGTGCAGAAGAAAGCAACTGATACCAAGTCCAGTGCGGCTGTCCAAACCAAAGCAAAAAGCAAATCTTCTGGAAAGAGTGCTGCGAAAGCCAAGACTTCCAAGCAGCAGTCTAAATCTACTGCTAAGAACAAAACCACGGCAAGCAGCACCTCTTCCAAAACTAAGTCGACCAAACAGCCGGCGAAACCAGCCGCGAAGCAGCTGCCGCGGCTTCTGGACCTTGGAGCGACAAAATGTGTGCCTTGTAAGATGATGGCTCCCATTCTTGAGGAGCTGGCGAGGGAATACAAGGGCAAACTCAAGGTAGAGTTCATTGATGTTTGGGAGAATCCCGATGCCGCTCGCAAGTACGGCATCAGAGTAATTCCTACGCAGATCTTCTTTGACGAAAAAGGCGAGGAGTTTTTTAGGCACGAGGGTTTCTACTCCAAAGAAGACATACTGCGCAAGTTCCGAGACCAGGGCATAGACCTAGACAAGCCGTCGAAAGAGAGGTAATTGAGTGCGGCGAGATTTCTTAGTTTGGATTGCTTTGTTCGCGTTGCTGATCGGGTACGCATGGATTTCCAGCATCGTTCGCGGTTCGGGCTCGGGCGGCACCTGTCCCAGTGGGTGAGGGCTCGTTCCACCGGCACGGTCTGTGCCGAGATAAAGCGGGTCTTAATAAAGCTGGCCTGAATTCTCGAAAGTGTGCCGGCTGAGGAGCAACGATGGAGCAGATTTTTGCACGCCTGACTCAAGCCGTTGAAGGGTCGATTCATATCGCACTGGGTGCAGCTTTCTTGTGGGGGATTCTGAGCATAGTGCTCAGTCCATGCCACTTGGCGAGCATACCTCTTATAGTCGGATTCATCAGCGAGCAGGGCAGGCTTACTGTCCGCAGAGCATTTCTATTGTCCAGCCTTTTTGCCCTGGGCATCCTCGTCACCATTGCTCTTATAGGACTCGTCACGTCCGGGCTGGGCAGGATGATGGGAGATGTCGGTCGTGCGGGCAACTATGCCGTCGCCGCTGTATTCTTTCTGGTGGGTCTGCACCTTCTAGGAGTAATACCGATGCCTTTCTCCGCGGCAGGTCCGAGCGAGGTCAATCGCAAGGGTCCGCTTGCAGCTTTCTTGTTGGGGCTGATTTTTGGTATAGCCCTCGGACCGTGTACCTTTGCTTACATGGCTCCCATACTTGCAATCAGCTTTCGAGAAGGAAGCAAAGATCTCGTTCGGGGGATCGTGCTTTTGCTTTTTTACGGACTGGGGCACTGTTCGGTTATCGCTGCGGCCGGAACTTCTGCAGAAGCGGTGCAGACTTATCTCGAGTGGCAGGAGAAGTCGCGCGCGTTGGCCGTCGTCAAAGCGATTTGCGGCGTTTTAGTTATGCTCGGCGGGGTGTATCTCGTATGGTCGGCGCGCTGATTAGGGCTTGGTTGGCTGCTGGGCAAAGGAGTTGAGTAAATGAACGAAGCAAGTGAGGTTTCCGTTTTGGCGGAGCGAATGATGGTTTCGGTAGGCCTTTCGAGTTGTCCGGTAGGCGTCAAGTTCTTGAGGCAGCAAGAACCGGATTCGGCTGGAGCAGTTCGCCTTGAAGGATACAGATATTGCCAAGCGGTTATGAAGGCACGAAGAGGTGAGACGGTAATACTCGACGCGCACGGCATATCTTGCCCGGCAGCAGCCTCAGCGTTCGGTTTTCGGGACCTGCCGGAGCAGCTGGCGAGTGGTCACGGTCTCGTGGGTTTTGGCATCGTGGAGGACCCGGCAGTCGGCAAACGAATGTTCGAGGAGATGACAAGGTTGCAGCCCAGCTCTGTCGAAGCACTGCTTCTCTTTCCACTAAACAAAACGGATATCATTCCTGACGTCGTCGTGGTCGAAGGTGAAGTTGAGCATCTGATGTGGATCGCGCTTGCCGGTTTGCAGTTGATGGGCGGCGAGCGGGTCAGATCCTCGACTGCCGTCCTACAAGCAACTTGTGTCGATTCTACGATAATCCCATTTGTCGAAAATCGCTTGAACCTGAGCTTCGGGTGTTACGGCTGCAGAGAGGCTACCGATATAGCGAGTTCAGAAGCAGTGCTGGGGTTTCCAGGGCGCATGTTGGCCGGAATTGTCGAACGCCTCGAGTATCTAGCAGGCAAAGCTGTTCCCAATTCACGTTCGAAACGCGCGTTTGCCCGGAGTCTTAGGCGTCATGCTGACTCTGCGAAGTCGAACGTTCGGGATACTGATGCGGGTGCCTGTGACAGTCAGCGCCTATAGCCGAGAACCATCGGTTATTTAGTGTGAGGTATAAGTGTGCTCATATTTAACGCCGCGGGTTTTGTGATACTGAGCGTCGCTTTTCTATTGGATCCGTGCAAAGCTGCTCGGGCGATTCGGAGAGGACTGTCGATGCTCTGGAAGGTCGTGCCTGAGATGCTCGTGGTTCTTGCGCTGATCAGCCTTTCGCTTGCCTTTATTCGCCCTGACCAGCTTCGCGGTTGGTTGTCATCTGGCAGCCTGGAGCATTTCTTAATCGCTCTTCTCGTGGGTGCTGTGGCTTTAATGCCGGGGTTTATAGCCTATCCGCTGGCTAGGGTTATGCTGAAAAACGGTGCTTCTGTACAAGTCGTGGCCGGCTTTATAACTACCCTTATGATGGTTGGGGTGGTCACACTTCCGCTGGAAGCGCGTTATCTGGGCTGGAAGACTGCTCTTCTGCGAAATGCTCTTTCGTTTGTGGGGGCCGTAGTCGTCGCGCTGGGAATGGGGTGTGTGCTGTGAAGCTTGATCGCAAAACAATTATATGCCTGGGCGGCGTAGCGGGTTTTCTTATATGGGCGTCTGCAGGTTCGGCTTTTGGCCATTCGGCAAGTGCTTCTGCTGCCATGCGCACTTACAAGGAGTTCCTTTGCGAGATGCTAGGGTTCCTGCCAATGATGTTTCTGTTGGTCGGCATATTTGATACCTGGGTTCCTCGTGAAGTCATCGAGCGACACGTTGGCGAGTCTGCCGGACCCGCAGCAGTGTTATGGATGATACTACTTGCTATGCTTCAGGCCGGTCCGTTGTACGGTGCTTTTCCTGTAGCGGCTGCGCTTGCTAGAAAAGGGTGCGCACCCAAGTACATTTTCATGTATCTGGGCGCATTCAGTGCAATGAAACTCCCTATGCTGAGTTTCGAGGTTGGATTCCTCGGGTGGCGTTTCTCGCTTACAAGACTTGCTTTCACCTTGCCCGTGTTCATTGCTATCGGCTACGTTATGGGCCAAGGTCGTAAGTGTGAGGAGTTGATCGCCAATGCGTAGGCTGAATTGGGTGAATGGTGCTATGAAAGCTCTTTCGAGGCGAATGGTGCTTTGGTTGGGTCTGATAGGCGCGGTTGTTTCGATTCTGGTGGTTGCCGGGTTCACAGATTTGTCGCCGCATCCGGCAATCGAGCTTCTCGACTACAGTGGAAGACCGATCGATCCCAACTCGTCGAGCGCACCGCCGTATAGCCCGAGGCAAACGTGCGGGGCGTGCCACGATTATGAAAAGATCTCAAAGTGCTACCACGTTCAGCTTGGTGCGGATCAAATATCCGACGACTACGGCGCCAAGATCGGCAGACCCTGGATATCTTCAAACGGAATGTTTGGTCGACAGATCCATATGTCGTACTTATGGGTTGCAAAAAAGCGAAATCCCACCGCCGCGCATATTGCTATGACGCCGTACGAATACTCGCAGGCTTGTGGGTTCTGTCATGTGGGTGGCGGACCAATGGAGCTAGACCGCAACGGCCGGCGCTACGATGTCGTACAGTCCAAACATCCTGAGCTGGCTGACAGCCTGGATGGGGACTACCACAAGGCTGCTTGGAACAAGTCTGGCGTAGTTGAGATTGACTGTTTGATGTGTCATCTTGCGGGTTATGATGGTGAAGCGCGACGCAACCAGCTATCCAAGGCTAACTTCAAGTGGGCTGCTACTGCGGGCGCGGGGTTGGGTACGGTACGCGGTTCGGTCAAAGACGGGGAAGTGCCTCAGGTGGCATACAGAAAGGACCTCTTCAACGAGGACGGGACGGTAAGCCTGAAAATCGGCCCGCCGCGGGATTCAAACTGTCTCCTGTGCCACGGCGAGGCGGAGGTCAAGAAGCGAGGGCACGTTTGGTATGACACGAGGCAGACTGACGTACACACCGCAGCAGGAATGCAGTGCATAACTTGTCACACATCTGGTCCTGATCACCAGATTCGCAAGGGCCGAGCCAATGAGGTTATGCTTCATAACGAACTTGATGACCCGACTTTGTCGTGTGAGGGGTGTCATATGGGTTCGGGTTCGAAGTTGCGACCAACTCACAAGTCGATACCGAAGTCTCATCTCACTTCAATTGCGTGTGTGACTTGCCACGTGACCGAACATAACGTCGCGGCTGTCGGCGCGGTCGACACTCTTACTGGCGCGGCAGTCGGCTTGCCAACGGCAAAGACAGCCAAGAAGTACGGTGAAACCTGCAAGTGGATTCCAGCCTATTTTCGGCTCAAGGACGGCAAGATCTATTCAGGAAACGCTTTGCTTCCGGTGTGGTGGGGCAATCGTGTCGGAGGGGTTATTTATCCCTTACTCCTGTCGGAAACTGCGAAAGCCTACGAGAAGGTTAAGAGCGTTATCCGCGACGACAACGGCGACGGCAAGCCCGAAGCTAACACCGAGGCTGAAATCGCAGCAATGCTTCGGGCTATCCGCGATGTCTTGGTTGGAGGCCGCTTTAGTCGAATATCGCCTGCATACGTAAAAGGCGACCGGGTATGGCAGCTCAGCGGTGATCGAGTTATTTCTATTCGATACCATCCTCAGGCTCAACCTCTAAAATGGACCTTTAGCCACAACGTATCGCCTGCAAGCAAGGCGCTTGGAGCAGGCGGATGCAAGGATTGCCACACTGAGAATTCGCAGTTCTTCTATTCGCCGGTTGTCGTCGATCCTTTTGATGCTTCTGGGCAGCCTGTCACAGTACCTATGTGGGAGTACGCAGGTGTAAAACGAAGTGTTGTGGGTGTACAGAAGTGAAACTTGTTTGGTATTTCGCGCTTTGTGTCGGTTTGATTGTTGGGTGTATGCAATATGGTTGGTCCAATGAGCATAATTGGACGAGCTATTTTCAAATTCGCTATACCAACGCTGAAGACTTGAAGGGTTATCTTGCTCTTAGAAGGTTCAAACTTTATGGTCAGGGGCCGTTTGCCCGCGGGTGGCAGTACTACGTTCAGCTGCTTTACAAAACCAATAATCGAAGCGCCACCGACGGTCTTACGTTGCAGGAGTTCAGCTTGATCAAGCGTCTGGGACGTGCACGGATCACAGTTGGCCAATTCAAACCTCCGTTCGGAATGGAGCGATTCACATCGGATTGGAAACTTGCCGTGATAGATAGAACTCAGGCAACAGATCGTCTGGTTCCCTGTGGGAGCCTGGGCGATTCTTTTGCGCGCGGCCGAGGCATCCAGTGGGAGGCGGATCTGGGAGCTACAGATGTTGCTTTGGGAGTGTTCGACGGCAATGGCGCGAACCAGAGGTTCGCCGGAAACGGTCCGCTGGTGGTTGGTCGAGCGATCTACGAAAGCTCCGGGGTCTTCAGCTCGCACCTCCACTTTGAAGCAGCAAGTGCGTGGAGAAGGGATCGTGATATAGACTTTACGGCTCAACTGCCTGGAGCGCCCGACGCATATCGGCATTTTCGAGGGCGTGATCTCAGATCCAATGTGGCGTTGTCCCTGGAACGTGCGCATTGGTCAATGCGATTTGAATGCTTTCGAGCACACTACTCTGGTCGAGACTTTAGCATTCCAGATCGCACGGCGGACGGTTACTACATGCAGTTTTCGAGGGCTGTATCGAGCCGAGCCGCGCTTGCTGCGCGATACGAAGTGTTCGACCCGGATACCTCCAGCGCAGATTATAGAGACATTGCCTGGCTGACTTTGGGTATGAATTGGTACATCAGAGGCGACCTAGAAAAGGTTCAAGTCAACTACATATTCAAACGCGAAGAGTTGACGGAACGAGACAATGATGCTCTGTTGATTCAGTATCAGCGATTCTTTTGAGGTTCAAACATGGAGGCAAAGCCAAAGAAGGTAGTTTTTGTTTGTGTGCACAACTCCGGCCGCAGTCAGATGGCTGAAGCGTTTGCCAAGCGGCTTGGAGCCGGCAAGATCGAAGCGCTATCGGCAGGCACGCAGCCTGCTGGGGCTCTCAATCCGGTTGTTGTCGAGGCGATGAAAGAAATCGGCTATGACATGTCGGACCATCATCCGAAACTGCTGACGCTTGATATGGTTGAGTCGGCGGATCGGATTGTTACGATGGGCTGCGGGGTCGATGCGTCTACCTGTCCGGCGGCGTTCTTGCCTACGGAAGACTGGGGCCTGGAAGATCCGAAAGGACAGCCTATTGAAAAGGTCCGGCAGATTCGAGACGAGATTAAGGCCAAGGTCGAAGAACTCATACAGGATATGGTTGCGGAGGACAACTGAGATGACCGACACAATCACAAAAAGACTCTCATTCCTTGATCGGTATCTTACGCTTTGGATATTCCTTGCGATGGCAGCAGGCGTAACAGCTGGCTACATTGTGCCGACTATTGCTGATTTCTGGAATCGATTCTCCGTCGGAACCACGAACGTTCCGATAGCAATCGGCCTCATCCTAATGATGTATCCGCCGCTGGCAAAGGTTCGTTATGAGGAACTAGGCGACGTGTTTAGGGATTGGCGCGTGCTCGCGCTTTCTCTGGTTCAAAACTGGATTGTCGGACCTGTGCTCATGTTTCTGCTGGCGATCGTGTTTCTGAGAGCTTACCCAGAGTTTATGGTGGGCCTAATTATGATCGGGCTTGCCCGCTGCATAGCGATGGTTATCGTTTGGAACGACCTCGCTGACGGCGACCGAGAGTATGCCGCTGGACTGGTCGCATTCAATTCAATATTCCAGGTTTTGTTCTATTCGGTGTATGCCTATGTATTCGTTACCAAACTGCCACCTCTCTTTGGACTGAGGGGCAGCGTGGTGCACGTGACTATAGGTGAAATAGCGAAGAGTGTTTTCATATACCTCGGGATTCCTTTCATCGCCGGAATACTGACCCGTGTCATTGGGCTGAAAGCAAAAGGCCGCGATTGGTACGAGAAGCGTTTCATTCCGCGTATCAGCCCGATCACCTTGATAGCTCTGCTGTTTACTATAGTGGTTATGTTTTCGTTGAAGGGCGAGTATATAGTGCGTCTCCCCTTGGACGTGATCCGGGTGGCTGTACCTTTGCTCGTCTACTTTGTCGTGATGTTCCTGCTCAGCTTTTATATGAGTGCGAAGTTGGGCGCTAACTACGCCAAAGCTGCGACGCTTTCATTCACCGCTGCCAGCAACAATTTCGAGCTCGCGATAGCAGTTGCAGTCGCCGTGTTTGGAATTGACTCGGGGCAGGCCTTTGCTGCCGTAATTGGTCCTTTGGTCGAGGTGCCCGTACTGATAAGCTTGGTGAATGTGGCTCTCTATTTCAGACGCAAGTACTTTGCTGGAGAGCGCGTTGGCGTACAGTCCTGAACAATCGACGATATACAGAAAGCCATGTCATAAGGAGGAACTGTTATGAAGAAAGTCGTCATCCTAATGTGTACGTGCAGCGGAGCCTGTCCCAGTATGGAGAAGATAAACTTTTGGGATCTGGCTGAGCGCATTCGTCTTGAGCTTCCACACGATTACATCGTAATGCACCCGAGGTTGTGCGAAGAGAACGGCGAGGCGCTCATGGCTGACCTGCTGAAACCAGATGCAGTCTATGTTACGCCTGCTTGTGATGAGAAGAAACAAATCAAACTTCTAGCCAGTGGGTTTGCACGTGCCGGTGTTCCGATGGATGAGGCTCACTGGGTCCCGGTGCGGATGGGTCTCAGGAACACCGACGAGGTGTTCGAGGCGATCAAAGAAGTGATTGAGAAGATTCAGGCGTCTGGAGCGCAGTGATGAAAAAGTATCTGGGTGTAGATAGAGACAAGATCAGTTGGTTTCCCACAATAGACGCTGAAAAATGCACGGGGTGCGGTGCATGCGCCGAGTTTTGCCCCAATAATGTATTTGAGTTGGTGGACGGCGTAATGACGGTTGCCAATCCGCTGAACTGCGTACCTGGGTGCGACAAGTGTGCTGCAGAGTGTCCCGTATCGGCCATTAAATTTCCAACCAAGGAAGAGCTGCTCGAGGAGATCGAACGGCTTCGAAATGCTGAGAAACTAAACAAACCTGAGGCCTAAAGGTAATCGGCTTGAAGGAGGAACAGCACATGTTGGATTCGAAGACGACTGAACTGATTGCAATAGCTGCTTCAGTGGCGGCGAAGTGTCAACCCTGCTTGGACTACCACTTAGAAGAAGCGCGCAAAGCTGGAGCTACCGACTCGGATATCAGGAATGCCGTGAATATCGCTCGAATGGTGCGCAGGGCTGCCGATGAGAATATGGACGAGTACACCGATGCTCGGTTATCCCGTCCTGAAGAAGGCGGAAAGGCTGCCGGCCCGTGTTGCTGCTGCGGTGACGAGTAGTAAATGATGCTTGATGTCGGCTCGGCGTCACGCTCGTGACACCGAGCCGGGTTTCTCTCACATGTTCCGCCCTCACAACTCTATTGGTGCGGTTGGTGTGTCCGCTGTCGACCGCGGTTGTAGGATTTCGACACAGAGGCCGTCAGTGAAAACGTCCCACGGAATCATTACGCCGCGCCTACTCAGGGTGCTTACAGGTTTTCCGTCGATTTTGGCAATTGTTTCCTGTAGATTGTCTTCCACTGTGACGCGCACACTGAGCCGTCTTCCGCGAATGCGGAGATTCTCGATTGATGCTGAGGACCATTCGTCAGGAAGTGCCGGAAGTATTAGCACACCCGAGGGTGCTGGCTCGATGCCTAGGAGCACGCTTATTATGAAGTACGCAGGCATGCCGGTCCAAATGTAGTCCGCCAGTCCGGCTCCTGAGCCCGTTATTGAGTTGAAATACTCTCGAAAATGCCCGTAGCGTTCGAGCTCGTCGAACACCATCTTGCAGTTTCTATGAGCAACCTCAGCAGCCAATCGGTAATAGCCGTAGTGGCGGAGACCGGTCACAACGAACATTGTCATTTCGACCCAGTTTGCTCCGCACCAGTGAGCTTCAGG
>JARYME010000119.1 GCA_029907315.1 Armatimonadota bacterium
TTATGCGCCCGCCGTGGCCCGTCCACTCCTCCGCGGGACGTGCAAGCCAGGTTTCATCTGTGCGGATACAGAGCCGCTCATCTTCCAGCTCGATATCGATTCTGCAGTTGAGGCCGGGCTTGCCTGCCGGTCCCGCATACGTGTCGACACCGAAGTAGTGTACCAGCAGGGCAACTACGTTTTCGTCGTTCGTAAGCGCCTGTGTTATGTCGTGCGTGTCGTAGTAGTAGAAGCCCTGCGGAGCACGCGCAGGTCCCTGGCTGATGTACTTACCGTTCACGTAGAGTTTGTATTTACTGCAGGCTGCGACCGATATCGAGGCACCTTTCGGCTTCGAAGGCAGGCAGAATGTCTTGCGAAGGTAGACATAACAGTTGCACTTGGGAGTACAGTCTGAAAGCCAAACCCAACTTCCCAGGGCATGTTCGGAACTCTCGCTCGTGCGGTTCTGCCTACGTCTGTGTGGCGAGCGACCTTTAGCTGCAGATAGTGTTTCGGTAAAAAGCGAAGACAGCATACGCTAATTATTGCAGAAAACGATGTGAGTTAACAAATAAGACTACCAAATGGCGGTGCACTGACCTCGTAGGCTGCTTACCCCAGGCCCTATTGCGCCGACGCCGACGATGCATCGGTTCCTTTGAGCACCCGCGCAAGAGGCGTAGAGGCTGCACTAAGGAAATCTCTGATCTGGCGTAGGGCGTTTTCTTCGGTGTCTACGACCGGTATGTTGAGCCTGATAAACGCCCACCCGTATTTTTGGGTTCGCAACCGATCGAGAGCCATTATGATCTGTTGCTTTGCGAAGTTGGCTTCAGTGCGCTCACCTGAGGCAAACCAGTAAACGATAACCTGGGTGTCGAAATCCCGCGTCGCTACGACTTCTACGGCATCGACTTCTCGACCATCATACGGGAGTTTGATATAGCACTTCTTGGTTATCTCCCAACCGGACGCCGGGTAGCACATCTCAGGGCGGTGGGCAAAGTCGCGTCGGCCGAACTTGCGGTATACAATCCAAACGCCGATCGGGTAGTCGGGGTCGGAGCCGACATAAGTGCGCGAGAGCAGCTTGTCGGCATTCATCACGTCTCGGATGGACTTCTCAATAGGCTCATCGTGACCCTGCCATTGACCGATTCTTTTCGGGAACTTGTCCAGCGGTGCAGTGAACAAGACGCGCACAGGCTTGAACCGCGCCCAATAAGTCAACACGGAACCGAGAAGTAGCAGCACGAAAACTAGCTTGTAGTTAGGCGTTTGCTTATCCATTCGAACCCCAAGCTTATAAGAAACATGAGGACCACAGCCGTGACGAATAGAATAGGACTGGACCAATTGTGGAAGATGTGCATGGCGACGTCATGGCCCCACTGATAACCGGCAAGCGCGATGATTGTCACACGCACGACGTTCGCAGCGAGAGCTATGGGCAGCGCCAGAACAAAAAGGAACCACTTGAACACGGCTGGCAGACTTGTCAGATATGCAAAGACAGCTGTAACGCCCACGAGCGCGACAAGCGAGCTCAGCCCACTGCACGCTTGCGCAACCTGAAAATCAAAGCCGGGAACCGACATGTTAACTCCACTACGGTATACCTCGAGACCCAGCAGCCTTAGCAGTGCTGCCGCAGCTCCACTTGCCCACAGCTGCAGCGGGAATCCGACGAGATCAAGCACCCCGCCGGGGATGGGAATCATGAAGACCATATACGCAAGCGGAAACGCAAGAGTCTTTACCAGCGCTGCACTGTGAAAGTAAAGACATGCGCCTAAGATGAACAGAAGTAGAGACACGCTGGAAGGACCCGATATATCAAGCAATACGCCTGCCACGTGGATCGCAAGCGCAAACAAGATCAAGACGAGACCCCACACGCACGGAGAGCGACGGAGCGTCTTAACCTCAGGCCATTTTTTCCAGATGAAGTATCCTGACACAAACGGCACTAGAAAAGCGAGAGAATACTGCGCGTCTGCGCGCCAGCGCCCGACGAGGTAGACCATCGTGGGAACATAGAGAACAAGAGCACAGACCAGGACGGCGATCAGCCATCCGCGCTCCTGAGCGCTCGAAGATTTCAGTTCTTCCGCATTTGTATTCATATCTCTTGCTGATCTAGACCGAAATAAGCTCGCCTCTGCTCCAGCTTTTGCAACGAGCACCCACTCAGCAAAGTTCTACCGGATAAATATACGCCTTGCTTCTCTAGCGAACTCTGGCCTTGAATACTCGTCTGCCGGTTTCGCCCGGCGCTATCTTGTCTACTATCCAGGTAACACTATTCTCCACCGGGTTGTACGTGCCGCCGGTTGCCTCAGCACTCCCCGCCACGTAGTCCATTTCTGCCGGGACCCTTGCCGTGACTGCCGCGTTGAGAGCTTCCGTGGCACCAGTATTTGTATAATCTACCGCTATGGTAACTTCGCTACCTGGCTTGATACTGCCTTCAATAACTGTAAGATGGAGGGACAGCGAAGGCGGAGCTGGGCCAATCTTACATGCGATATCGCTGACCAGGTTATTCACTGTAAGCGTAATCTTACCCTGAGTACACTGAACCTCCTCTTTTCGCGTGACCGTCCCGGTCGACGTATCCCACCACTCGACTTGATACAACCCATCCGCGAGGCCCTGCACAGCAACCTGACCGCTTACAGGCTCCACTGTTACACCGTCGACTACGTTCCTCCAGGTATACTTGCGATTGTCTATCCATAAATGGGCTCTGTTGTTGACAGTATCCTTCTGACCCATAACACGAATGGAATCGTTCGAAACCTCAGCCTCAACATCGCGGTAATTCCCATTCGAAACTGGTATACCCGCCATAAAGCTCTGGAAGTTGCGAAAATGATGCCAGACGTTCTTAGACTTCAGATAACCGTAAAGGTCCCAATAAAGCATGTTGGGATTCGCCGGTCCCGCGTGCGCCCAAATCATTTTCTTTAGGTGGATACCCTCTGTATCCTCAAGCAAACGAGCCTTACTTCCGCTCGGAATCTCCTCGCGGATGCCGGTCTCAGCCCACATCCCTGGCTTGCCCACACGAAGACCGTAGCTGTTGAGAAGCACACCGTACTTTTCTACCGCGAGCGCTGTGTCAAAGTCTATTCGATCGCTCTCGAAGTCTCCGTCAACAAACAAGTTTCTACCCGTAGTTTCGTCAATGAACTCAAGTCCATCGACCCACAGTGTTCCGTTCCCTGAACCTGCCGGTCCTCGAGTGCACTGGATGTAGATATTAGCAGTGTTGGCGTTTCCAGGCGGTTTCAAAGACGCCGACTCAAAAAACGCCCAGTCGTAAGTGCTCAGTGGGAGGCCCAATCCAGATTCGCCCAGCCAGTCGTT
Organism: Armatimonadota bacterium; assembly: GCA_029907315.1. GTDB lineage: Bacteria > Armatimonadota > UBA5829 > UBA5829 > UBA5829 > CALJES01. Next base: position 3,355 of record JARYME010000119.1, read on the forward strand.
TTCGTGGTAGTTTTTAGACCAGACCGCGAGAATGCGCGGCCTCGTCCAGGCAAGCCCACCGCCCGGATTGGAAATGTTGCTTCCTTTGGCCCAGCATCTTATCCGGTATGTGTGACTGGGATCAATACCAACATGATATGCGGGAAACCCTACCCACGTGTTTCCGGCCTCGGTCGCCCCTTCGTAGGCTAGAATTCTGACACTTCGACTGCTGACGTGCTTAGTTGAGTTGTCAAATGATAACTCTCCTCCGCCCAAGCTATAAGGTACAACTACGCTGTTGTTGTCGTTAATCGTCGGATCATACCACGCATGAAATCTTGGTCCATGGCTTTCAGTACCTGAAACCTTCGGACCTATATACTCGTGCAGGTCAATGTAGTCGCAGCTGGAGTTCTTCCAGAACTCCATCGGTATGGAATGCCAGAAGGAAGTTGTGCACATAGCTTTATTAGGATCTATCGAATGCACATATTCCGCCAGGGCATTCGCCGCACTCCAGTGATTACCACTAAATGGATCACCTTCGTTGCAAAGCTCCCACGAATGTAGAGACGTAAAGCAGCCCCACCTTGCCGTCATATAGCGCCAGAATGCCTTCTGCAACCAACGCGATGGATGGTTAGCTGAAGCGTAGAAGTTGTCATCGGACCTAGCCACCGTGGATCCGTCTGCCGCAATACAACCAAGAGATTTGTCTTGCTTTTCAGCTATCACGGTTTTCAAATATACGCCGTTCTGTTTAGCCAAAGAGAAAATCAAATCCACTTTGTAAGCTTCCTGGAGATCAATATAGTTCTGGAAGTCAATGTCCCCTTTAAGTAGGCAGTTTTCAGACCAGGTTTGTCCTCCATCGGTGCTGTACCTCAACTCCAGATCATCGAAGTATCCTGTGCCACCGCTGCCTGTATGCTTCACACCGACCGACACCCACATATCAGAATTAGGAGTGTAGTAAACTTCAAAAGGTGTCCAGTCTGCAGTACCCGTAAAAATTCCACCCTGCTTGTTGCCTATATATGGAACTACACCCTGCCCAGCAGAACCTACCACATCGGAAGTTTTGATATAACCGGAAAATTTATAGGTTCTGCCGGCTATCAAATACACGGACTGCTTTGTATCCCGCCCAGGAGAAAGCTTGGCACTATAGCGGTCGCCGGGTTTGCGACCTCCGTTGGTGTCCATGCTTAAGCTAAAAGACCACTGGGGACCTCCAGCAGTGGCGACATCTCCACCACCAAATGGATTTTGCCAGCCCCGATAGTTCATCCACCAGCGCACTATGCGCACGCCATTGGCGCCCCAGGTCGTCAACTTAGTTTCTGCGTCGGCAACTGATTTTAGTTCTCCGTTTATTCCGAGGCTCAAAAGCGGCGTCCCATCAGAGAGTTCGAAGTACCTCGGGTCCCGTGAGCTGACTTTTACAAACCCGTGATTTTGTGATTCAACACACTGGAACACCAGGTCGCTCTCTGGAGCTATTACGGTGCCGGAGGCATCGGTGACCCGCAACTTCGCCCGCCAAGTTCCTACTCTTGGAGGAGCAAACCTCACCCTCCACTCTGGTTTGCCTACGGGAATGAATGCCTCACCGGACGAGGTACTTCTCCTCTCATATTCCAAGAATAGGAACCCGGGGACTGTAATCGATGTCTCCCACTCGTCGTCCGAAAAAAGCCCATCCACGGTAATCCCAACACCGGGCGGAATTGAAGGCGGTGGGTCAGGATCGTAAGGCCAGAATGGATTTTGAGCTACCGTAACTATGCTCGCTCTGAGCTCTATTATCTCATATCGCCCCACGCTATCAGCAGAAAGCGATATACTGGTCACGGAAGGCGCCGCGAACCCAGGCAGGCTTGAAATCAGTACAACAACCAGTGCGCAAGTCAACAAAGTAATCTCAGCCGTTTGTAAAATCCCTATCCGGCGCATTTTGTTCACTTTACTTATCTCTAACCTAAAAGATCACCGGGTCAACATGAGAAAAACGACTTACAACTGCGAGTTATCGGCAGAGTGCCTACACACCAAAAAATCAGGAATTCGATCCTACACACTCGTAAACACCCAACACATCGCGCGCCGCACTATGCCAGTTATACTTGATTGAGTGCTCGAGTCCTCTACGTGCCAAACCCTCCCTAACATCTTTATCTTGCCACAATAGTTCAATTTTTTGCGCCAGCTCGTCCGCATTGCGAGGATCGAAGTACAAGGCAGCTTCGCCGAGGACCTCCGGGATGGCTGTGGTATTGGAGGCTATCACAGGACAACCGTGAGACATCGCTTCAATAGGAGGTAAACCGAACCCTTCTTTTAGACTTGGAAAAATAAACCCAATAGCTCCCTTAAAAAGCTCACGCAAGCACCAGTCATTGACATTTGTAAGAGTCTTGAGTTTAGATGTTAGGTCGTATTCCTCAGCAAGACGAGTCATCTTGTCAGCGGACGCAGCGTTCGCGCAGACCGAGACTAGTTTACAGGCATTCCTAGCCGCTTGAGTTCTTGCAAATGCCTTCACCACAATCGCGGAATTCTTTCGGGGATCAACCGAACCCAAAAAGAGCATATAGGGTTCACCAGGTTCAGTTGTGGACACCTGCCCAATCTCAAGACCGTCCCGTATATGAGCAGGCGGGCATCCGGGATAGACAACAACAACATCCGTGCGTGGGTTTAGCCTGCGGATAATCTCACTGCGCGAGTAGTTTGAGACGGTGAGAATAGCCCTAGCATGCCTAATAGAACGTTTGCACATAGCAGCAGTGTATCTGTTTAAAGCCTGCCGCTTGAACGAATGCAACGCAAGTCTCTCTTCCAGGAAAAAGCAATCATGCACGGTCATCAAGTAGGGAATGTTCAACCCAGGTAGTGCATAATTGCAAGGGAAATGCACCAAGTCTGGTGCATCAGTCTTGAGTTGCCTCGGCAGTTTCAACATATCTAGCAAAATGCGACTGCCGCGAACAACTCGCACACGCGATCTCCGAGGAAGTTTAACGGATTCTGGCAAAGCGTCATCGTCCACATACAAAATGTACTCATTCACGTTGTCGACTTCGGCTAGTCCGGTGATCAATCCAGCAACATAGGATCTATAACCGCCGGGCTTACTTGAAGTCAACTCTCGAGCATCGATTGCTATTTTGAGCGGTCGATCGGCAGCCATTACCGACGTGGTCTCATCCATATCTCATTCACTTCCCGAGCAGCCCTTTGAGAAAAACCGACCGCAGCAACCCAAGCACGCCTAGGACACCGTTCGCTTCAACCCTGGTAAGAACATTCATCAGCAGGTGACCCTGTCGAGGATGTCGCCAGGCCGATCCCAAATAATAGCGCACCAGTTTCTAAAACAAGACATCCCAGCCTTCCAACACATCGGCGGCGCACGCTCCAGGCAGCAATATGCATCACCCATTCAACACTCTTTTTGCCAAACTGCGCACAGACAGTACCGCCCAGAGGACAAGACCCCTGTACCTACCGCAGTGCTTTTCAAAGTAGCGCCTTTTGCTTCTGCGAAGTAAGCCAGCAGCTTTGCCGACAACCTGCGCACTGCTCTGACCACCAAAGTGGATTATCTCCGCCGCCGGCTCAACCCATACCTCCCATCCAGCATCGGCAAATCTCTTGCACCAATCGGTTTCCTCGCAGTACATGAAAAGTGACTCATCCATAGGACCAACCTGGTCAATCGCATCGCGCCTCGCCATCAAACAGCAGCCGCCTACCCAATCAACCCTGAAAGCGCCCAGTGCACGGACCTCTGACGGAGTCTTGGGTATGGTCGGCACACCGTTAATCCGCCGGTCCAGTTTTCCTCGAGCCTCGTTCCAAAAAGTCGGAAAGCGCGCCCACGAATACTGCAGCGAGCCGTCCGGGTTCAATACCATCGGTCCAACCGCGCCGCATCTCGGATTATCATCGAGAAACTTGACCAATCCGACCAAAGCCCCGGGTTTGCAGATCGTGTCAGGATTCAACAACAGAAAATACCGACCCTGAGCTATCTCCAGTGCCTGGTTATTGGCTGCCGTGAAGCCGCGGTTCTCGGTGTTTCTTATAAGCGTTGCCTGCGGGTACTTCCGACTCACCATGTCTGCACTGCCATCTGATGAGGCATTGTCTACAACGATCACCTCAAAATCAGTGCCCCCAACAGTGGCATACACTGACTCCAGACACTGGTCCAACACATCACGCGTATTCCAACTAACGATTGAGATTGAAAGGTCCATGGCTGTCATCCTTTAGAAGACACAGCTACCTGCGACATCCTCACATGCGCCACAGCCAAACCCCAGATCAGCCAAGAATAAACTGTTGCGCAGAATGTGACAAGTCCACCATTATGATAGGTCGGAATTATGTAGTCGCCTATAAAAGCTGTGCAGGATATCCCAACAAGTTGGCCAAACGCCGCCAACAAGTAGGTCTTCGACAGCCCCGGCTCCAGTTCGCGGTATTTGCTGAGCATCCACCGCCCACCGGACACGAGTATCGCCAGGAACAGCACAAGCCCTGGTATCCCCATCTCAGACAGGTGCTGAGCATAAGTGCCGTGAGCAGATGTATAAGCTGTAGTGCCCCATTCAACCCCGTAATGGAAGGAGTTATACGTGCGGTAGTTACCCATGCCGACACCTAGAGGAAAATGTGTCGCATACAGCCACGCACCCTTCATAAGAGCAAAACGATCATAATCCCCCTCTTCCTTCGACGCCACAATCACATGCTCGTAGAAGAATGGCCAGAATATGATCACGGAAATCGCCGCCAAGCTTGCCAAAATGAAGAATGCCTTTCTACTTCTGCCGTAGGTAACCGCCGCAAGCCCAGTAAACAACCCAAACCAACCTGAAACCCAGCCCACGCTGCGCACCAATATCTGGAAGAAAGCAGCTCCGATTACAACAGCAGCACCCAGCTTCTTGGCTACACTGGTCCTAGCGTCCAAGACAATCGCCCAACAATAGCACACCGGCAGGAACGTCAGAAGCGGCCACCACGGCGCACTTACTGGTACGATGCCGCCGGCAAGCGCATTGGCAAGGTTGTACAAACCCGGCAGACACAGCATCAGCGTTGTCCAACGAAGCCATTTCTCGTGCTCGATGGTTGTAGCCATCATTATGAAAGCGCCCGCAGACAGGAACCGAAACCCAAGCTCAACCGCATTCACATGCGGATACTGATACATTCGGTTGACGTGCGGGTCCCAGAAGATAAACGAGTGAATAACGTTCAACACACCGTATGCAAGATACAACGCTAGCGGGATGTGAAAGCCACTCCGGATACGATTTGCGGGCAGTGCCCGAAACAGGTATTTCACAAACCAAATCGCCAGCAGGAACGCCAACAGTGCTTCCGACACATACAGCCCTTTGCCAACCCCAGATCCACCCACTGCGATATCAGGCGTTCTGCCCCAAGGCACAAATGCCGCCAGCGCATATATCACCAGCACGATTTCAAACTGCCAAACGATCAGCGAGATTATCGCGGCTACCGCCATCGCCGCGACGACGTAATAAGTGGTTGCCGCCGCAGCAAAAAGCCCCAAGATGATGCCGCCGATGACGACTATAGCGACATCCCTCGTGAGCGCAGCTATCCGCTCCGGAGTCCAAACAGTTCTATATTCCGCTCGTCCGGCCCTTCTCATGTCTCTCCAGCTGATACGCAAGTGAATCATCCGGGATCGCGCCGGTTCCAAGACCCCGCCAAAAACCAGACCTCACAATCCCGGGCACTGCCAGCCTAAACGCCATCCCAAACCTCTGTAAAGCCATACACGTCGAACCCTTCTTGAGATGACGTAGTGCAGAACCAACACAAAACCTTACGAGTCTTCCCCTCAACTGTGCAGTGTTCGCACACCTTAAGCTTGCCCTCACCGCTCGCAGAAAATCAGGAATCTCAAACGCTTTCTCGCGTTGCACGCGGCAGGCATCAGAGGAAGCGCTCCAATCTGTCGTTGAAAGCGGATGCCTGCCCATTCGAAACCTCGCCACCACAAAATCGCAGTATTCCACATCTCCCACGAGCACCAGCCTCTGTAAAAACTCGAGGTCCTCCATTACAGTAAACTTCGTATCGAACCCACCTGCGCGGTAAAAAGCTTTCCTGGACACCCACGACGACCCAAGTGGCACACCTATACCAGCGACCAGCCTGGCAAAAAGACTCTTATCGACGACTGGGCTAACCAG
>JARYME010000011.1 GCA_029907315.1 Armatimonadota bacterium
TGGGCATTCCGGCAAACGCCAGCGCTGAGGGCCAGGCGGAACCCCTGGAGATATGACGTCTCGCCAATAACGCCACCGCTGCCACCAGCAACACCCCAACCCAGTAGTGCACAAGCTTCGCAGCACCGGGTTGGTCAATTATGACGCCTGGTATATACAGCATCTCCAAAAGGAACGGGAAGTTCGAGTGGGATGCGAAATCGATATAGTAGAATCCGCCGTGCTTTATCCACAGCTTCACGACCGCGAGGTGATAGGCAAGGGAATCCCAATCGCTCATGGTCGGCGGTGCGACTGCCGGAACAAACGCGGCCACTGCGAGCACCAGGAGCAGCAATCCGCAGAGCACTTGAGGTTTACTGCGCTCTCGTTTAAAGACTCGGCTAGCACCCGCCACTATACCCGGCAGCCAGATTCCGAGCCCCAACAAGCCAAGCCCACACACCGCGGCAGGAATCCATTTGCAGTGCAGCAACTGCAGTGCAGCCGCAGCGAACAGAAGAAGCGAGAGCACGCCCAGTCCAACAGCCGTATCGTATATGAATCTTTCGTCGAGCGACTCGTCGTTGCCGGACCCGCGAGCGCGAGCGATGCGGCCTAGACCCGCCGCAGAGAAAACAATCAAACCAGACAAGCATACTGCCGCCAACGTCTCCATGATCGGCTACGCCCCGGGAAAAGGTATCAGCGACCTCGTCATCTCAATTCCGTCCGCGGAGATGCTTAGATCCACCCTACCGACGAATCTGCAGTGGCAGCCATGATGCAACACCGGCACAGCGCGCCGGCCGCATTTTTCGTCTGCCACAGTGTGGGTATGACCCCCGAGGATTATATCTATCTCAGGCACGCTCTCAGCCAGCTGCCGGTCTCTGGGCAAACCTATATGGGTCAGGGCAACAACAATGTCGCATTGTTTGCGGAGATCTGGAATTACGTGTGAGGCTGTCTCAACTGGATCCGTAAAGAAAAAATCAGAAATCCGCCGGACAGCCATTTGCTCTGTTATGCACGGCACCGAAAGACCTATGACACCGACCCGAATGCCTGCGCGTTCCAAAACTATATGCGTTCTCGTGCCGCCGTCTGAAGGACTTCCTTCGCGCTCCTGCTCAGAGCGTCTGCGCCGCAGATTAGCACTTAGAATCGGAAAGCGCGCTCGGGAAAGCTTCGACCTGAGCCCGGCTTCTGTGAAGTGGAACTCTCGGTTGCCCAGGCACATTGCGTCATACGGAACCTGGTTCATCAGATCGAGGACGGGTTCTCCCCCAGGTCTCCAGAATATGTTTCCAGCCCAGATCGCATCACCGGAATCAAGCATCAAACTGTCCGGGGCGCTGCACTTGAGTTCCGTAAGGAAACGCACGTGGTCCGGAGTCAGACGGTTGTGGATGTCGGAAGTATGAAATATGACGAGCCGCCTCGTCAAGCGATTGCCTCCGGACCGCCACCCTCAGCTTCCTGAAGTTCAAGCGCTGCCAAAAAGCTAGAAACAGCGGCTTCCCATTCTCCGCGGGCCTTGAGGATCATCTCGATAGCCTCCCGCACGGCGCCTTGACCCCCCGGTCGGCTGGTAACACAGTGTGCGCGTTTCTTCACTTCCTCAGTAGCGTTAGCCACGGCTATGGCTACACCGGCGCGTTCAAAAGCTGCCAGATCGTTGAGGTCGTCCCCCATAAAGGCTATTTCTTCGCAGTCAAGGCCGTACTTGTTTGCCAATTCGTCGATTGCTTTGGACTTAACCCAACAATTCTGGAAAAGCTCAGTTACTCCCAGTGCCCGGGCTCTGTCGGCCACTGCGGAAGACAAGTTCCCAGTGACCCAGGCAATCCTGAGTCCGTAGTTCATTGCCAAGCGGATGCCTAAGCCGTCGTGGGCGTGGAAGGATTTGATTTGGTGACCGTCGTGTATGGTCATGGCACCGTCGGTGAGGGTGCCGTCGACGTCCATTGCAAGCAATTTGACCTTGGCAAGCTTTTCTTCTATGTCGGCCTTACTACTCACCGAAAGTACTCCGTTATCACCTCTTGAACGCAACGACGGCTAGACGATACCCGCTGCCACGAGGTCTTTGAGCATAAGCATTCCGACAGGTTTGCCGTCGACAAGGACTGGCATTTCGCCTATCTTGGGAGGTCCCTGCATTTCACGCAAGCCCTCCGTGGCAAGTCGATCGGGGGTAATTGTGTGCGGGTTGGGGGTCATCACCTCCCAAGCCTTTTTCTGAAGAGCTCGCTCGTCGGCAAGCAGTGCCCGGCGGATATCGCCGTCGGTTATGATCCCAACCAGTTTGCCATCTTCGTCAACGATGCAAGCCGCGCCGGCGCCTGCGCGCGTGATTGCAAACATCGCATCCCTAAGCAGAGCCTCCTTGCCAACAATCGCCACAGCATCGCCAGTGCGCATAACATCGCGCACACGCAATATCAGCCTCCTACCTAGGGCACCTCCCGGGTGTAGCAGGGCGTAGTCATCCTTGGTGAACCGGCGGGCTTCCATTACCGCCAGTGCAAGCGCATCTCCAAGAGCCAGCGCGGCAGTGGTGCTGGTCGTGGGAGCCAGGTCGAGCGGACAGGCTTCGGAGTCGACCGATACGTCCAGAACTACCTCGGCATACTTCGCCAAAGTGGACTTCGTTCTACCGACCATCGCAATCAGCTTCGCGCCGATTCGGGCAATCGCCGGAAGTATTTTGACGAGTTCTTCCGATTCGCCGCTGTTGGATATAGCGAGAACGACGTCCTGCCCGGTAACCATGCCCAAGTCGCCGTGGATGCCCTCGGCAGGATGAAGAAAGAGAGAAGGCGTGCCGGTGCTGGAAAATGTGCCTGCCAGTTTCTTGCCCACAGCGCCGGACTTGCCCATCCCGGTAACGACCAGCCTGCCGCGGCACGTCAGAATCATCTCGACAGCTTGAACGAACGGTTCGCCAAGACGGTCGATGAGCTTGAGGATACCCTCCGCCTCACGTCTCAACGTCTCGCGAGCACGCTCTAGGGCTTTGATCTTGTCTTCTTCTGTTAAGCCAGTTGATGGTACCATTGCAGTAATTACCAGCGGAAATTATATCACACTCGGATTCGAACGCGGGATGCGCGCGGCGGATCGAAGACTTTTGCAGTCGACTGAGCCTATTGCGCGGCTCTAGGGTCTAACGCCCGTGACGCCTTTGTCTGACTGCCTCGTAGAGCAGAATGCTTGCGGCGACGGCTATATTCAGCGAGTTTATGCGCCCAAGCATAGGTATGCGGACAACCACGTCCGAGAGACTTCGCACGGTTTCGGTGATGCCGCGATGCTCGTTTCCGACTATGATGAGTGTTGGCTTGGTCAAGTCTGGATGAGTATATTCAACTTCCGCCCTTGCTGAGCTGGCTACAACTTGAACGCCGTGTGCGTGCGCTTCTTTGATGACACGGGCAGAGTCCTTTTGAATACAAATTGGCAGAGTAAACACTGCGCCGCGAGATCCTCTGACCGCTCGCCGACAAAACGGATCCACGGTATCCGCTGCCAGAATTACACCGCACACACCCGCAGCGTCTGCAGAACGAAGCAGCATTCCGAGGTTGTCGGCGTTCTCGCCAGCTTCTACCATTATCGCCAATACGTCATCGCCTGAGAATACTTGCTCGAGTGGCACGAGCCTGCGCTCCACCACGGCAAGGCACTCCGGCGTGGGCTTTGCTTCCAAAATCTTGGCGAGCAATCCCTCAGACGCAGCGTATACCGGTATATTCGCGGCGGCAGCCTTGTCGAGTAGCTCTGCCGACAGCTCTGAAGCGGCGAACTTCTCGGAGAGGATTATGTTCCGAATGGAAGCACCGAAGTCGAATGCGCGGTTGACCAGTTCTTGCCCTTCGACAAAGAACAGGTTTTTGGTTCTGCGGCCTTCCTCCGAGGTCAGTTCTCGAAGCAAAACTATCGCCGGATCCTTCTGACCTGACACTTTGGAGGGCCACACACTCATTGCGATCCCTTCGTTTCTTGCCGTCCCCACTCAGCATTGGCGAGTTCACTAGAGCGCAATACCAAGTAGGACCACAGCACAACAGCAACGGCAGCAGCCGCCAAGACCCCGGAATCATTGAAAATGAATGCTGCCGCCACGGCAACCGACCCGCCGACCATCGCAGCATTGTCGATCTGGTTGTATGCCTGCCAACCCGCGCGGCGCCTATTCCTTGAGAACATATATACAGCCAGCGACGCCGCAATACTCAGCCCAAGCAGTTTGCTCCAGACGCTTGTGGAGACTAGCATCAGGTTAAGTGCTAACTTGCGCTGGGCAACAACGACTGCCCCCGCCAGCCTGCCCCCAGCTGTGCTCTCAGCCAACCGTCCAATGTGCGACTGTGCAGCAGCACCCCGCAGAAGATCAGCGGCGAACAGAACCCCCGCGCCGAGAACCACAGCAAGAAGCACGCCCAAAACAATGTTCCAAGAAGGTTTCCGACCGGACAACGCGAAGACTACGGCAGCCAGTGCGGCGGCAGTCGATATCGCTCCGCCGGCATTCGCTCCCAGACTGGGCCATCCGACAAAGACGAATATCAACACCAGCATCAAAACGAAGACGCAGAGCGCTGTTGGTCTGCGTATATGCCGACCGGAAAGAGCTGCAGCCGTTCCGAGCAGTCCCGCACCAAGCAGCGACCCCATGAGCTCATTTCCCAAACCGTAATAGCGCGCCCCCTCGAGCAAGCCGTAGCCCGCGACCGATGACGACGCCAACTGCGCACCGCGCATCAAATCAACAAGAATGCTGAGAACCAAGAAACCGCACAGCCATACAAACACCCGCATCGGCGTTTTAAAAACGCGGGAGAATATAACCACCAGCGCGGCTGTACCAAACAACACAACGGCAGCAGTTCCGGGCAGTCCGCCTGAGTACAAGACCGGCGCAAACAGCACAGCCAGCGTAAGAGCCAGCGGCAAAAGCGCCGCCCACGCGGCAGCGCACCGGACCCGCATCGAACCCGCGAGCAGCCCCATAGTCGCAAGAACAACCACAACGGACTGCAGCACACTCGCCGCACGCACGAGTACCTGCCTCTGACCCTGAAGACTGGCACGAAGGTTAAGACTCAACAGAAAATCGAGTGGTTGCCTGCATTCGACAGCGTATATGGGTCGGCCCGTCATTTCCGGCGGCGCCTGAAGATGAAAAGCACTAAGCACGGTAGGCGCCACATCGCAGATAGTCACGAGCCCCTTGCGCCTGGTCGATGGAGAACTCAAAACTCCACCGCGGAATCCCGGACCACATATGATAATAGGGCTCAAGCGCTCCTCCGGGATTTCTGAGAAAGTCCGCGGGGAAGGAGCCAGGAGGATCAAAGTATCGTTTGAAAAGTCGAGACGTGAGGCTATGGCACCGATGAGCTTGTCGAGCTGCTTAACCGCCCAGCGCCTCAAAGCCTGTGCTTGCGCATCGGTGCAGTATTGTGCGTACCGGTCTGCCCGGTAAGTGTCGCCGACGTCGACCACCACGAACCCGCACTTCGCCAGCGCACGATCGAATTGGGCGACCAGGTGAACCTGGTTTGTACGAACTCCGAACGGCGCATGCGGGTCAGGTTCGAGGAGCCTAGGGGAGCTGACGTCACCGCAAGCGACAAGTCCTTGCGAATCCATAGCAGCGGCGGCGCATTCGGCGTGCGGCTCGCCAGGGATGGTCGAACAGCCGACAACCCCGCTCAGAATACCATTGGAACGCAAGGTACCACCCAGCAACCCAGGTTTGGCTCGGTAGGTAGCAGCTTGGTTAACCCTCTGAATCAGTGCAATCTCAGTGTGAACAACCTCTGAGTCCGTGATAGGATTTCCGGTTCTGCACGACCACAGCTGCGCTGCCGGAATTGACCCTATCATCTGACCCGCATTGGCCGCGCGTCTGACTTCCGCCCCTCCTACAGCCATTGCGCCAGCGCCAAGCGTCAGGCAGCCGGATTCCATACCTGGCTGCTCTGTAGGCTCCATCAGCTTGTTTGGTCGGCCGGTGCGCACGTTCATAAGTCCACCTGAGCCCTTTGCCAGCAGTCGAGCTGTGTTGAACAATTCAGGTGCCGCCAAGTCGCGAACGCTTATACCCCCAGCGATTACCATAACCACTTTGCCGGGGTATCCGCCCGCCGCCGAACAAGGCAGCACCACGGCGGAAAGCACACCGAGCACACATGCGATCAGCCGGACCGCGAAGCCGAACAAAGTGGCGGCGCCAACGCGGCCGAGTGCGTTTCGAATATGCAACAGTAAAGAGTTAATCACCACTCACCCTTGCCGTGCCTGAGCTGATCTCTTGAGGTTTCTTCTTACCAAAGAACACATCCAGTACTGCTCTGCATACGGGCGCTGCGCTTGTAGCACCGTGTCTGCCGTGTTCGACAATTGCAGCCACCGCTATTCGAGGGTTGTCGGCAGGAGCAAAGCAGATGAACCATCCATGCGCCGGTCGTGGAGGATCTTCCGCGGAACCTGTCTTTCCGGCGACAGGCACATCCGGTATATCAGCCACTTTGCCGGTGCCAGAGGTTACTGCGAGTCGCATCCCCTTGGCTACCAAGTCGAAAGCTCCGGCAGGCGCATCGACTACATGTCGCACCTCAGGCTGCGTTCGCTCTACGACCGTGCCGTCCGGCCTGAGGACTTCCTTCACTAGGAACGGTTTGAACACCTTGCCCTTGGTAGCCACTGCCGCACTCACCAAAGCCATCTGAAGCGGGCTCGCCTGCACAAAACCCTGGCCAATGGCACAGTTCAGTGTTTCGCCGGGCCACCAAGGTTTGTTAAAGCGCTTTCGTTTCCACTGCGTGTCAGGAACCGTGCCCACGCCACCGTGACGCCTGGCCTCTTGGGGCAGGTCGATACCGGTTGCCGACCCCAATCCGAACTCGCGGGCGACTTTTGCCAATCGGTCGATCCCCAAGCGGTGACCCAACAAGTAGAACCATACATCGCATGACTGCGCTATGGCTTTCATGAAGTCCACACGTCCGTGCACCCTCCAACACCGAAACCGCCGACCGAACATCAAGTATCCGGGGCAGTTGGCTGTCGTACCAACACTGCACATTCCGTATTTGAGTCCTGCAATTGCCGTAACTGGCTTGAATGTAGATCCAGGAGGATAAACGTTGTAGACGCAGCGGTTCTGCAGAGGTCTGCCCTTGTGTCTGACTATACGCTCCCAATCGGACGCTTTCACGCGCTTCACAAATATGTTCGGATCGTAAGCCGGTTTGCTGACCATAGCCAAGACTTCGCCGGTCCGAGGGTCCACGGCTACCGCAGCTCCGACTTGCGAACCCAAAGCTCTATATGCCGCAATCTGCAAGTCCAAATCTATGGTGAGTTTTAGCGTCTTACCCGGGATCGACGGCTTTTCGCCGAGCACGCGAACCACGCTTCCTAAGGCGTTTACCTCCACCTGCTTCCCGCCGTCCTCTCCGCGAAGCAAGTCCTCGTACTGGGCCTCCAGACCATCCTTGCCAATGTAGTCGCCTGGTTTATAGTCTTTGCCAGCTTTCTTTGCTTCTTCGAGCTCTTCTTTGTTGATCTCGCCCAGGTGCCCCACGATATGAGCGACTACAGGGCCAAGCGGGTAGTTCCGGATCTGGTCAAGTTCGACACTTACCCCGGGCAGTTTCATCCTCAGCTCGCTGATGCACACCACGACCTCAAGCGGCGCATCGACCATGACCCTTACCGGAGCACCGGGATGCCCTCCCCGCCTGGCAAAAATGGCATCCAGATCAGCCGGGGTAATTCCTAAGATACCGCACAGACTCTTCGTCGCCTCCGGATTCTCTTTCAGTTTGCTTGGTATTGCCAGCACCACAAACTGCGGTCGGCTGGTTGCGAGAACTCTGCCTTTCCTGTCGAGGATTGTGCCCCTCGGAGCACGCGTACGAATGAGCTTTATCCTATTTGCCTCCGACTGCATCAGCAGCTCTTCACCGAGCGCAATCTGCAAATACCACAGGCGCGCGACCAACACCAGGAATAGAAAAATGACGACGATCGCCAGCTTTCTTATGCGCGCGATTTGGAGCTTTCGGATTTCGTGCTGTGTCAGCATAAGGCAACAGATCGGTTCTCGGCAGCGACGTGCTGGCTACCTGCTCTCAGGTCTCTTGTGAACACTGCAGATATGTGTCGGCACTTCGTCCACCGGTAGACGTTTCTTCACGGTCGGGCAGTACGGTCCAGCCAGCAACCCTGTTTCAGAACACACGTATACGGTCGTGAGCTGACGTTCCTGGGTCGGGCTCGACTCCGACGGTGTTGTTGTCGTGCGCGCTTCGCCTCGTGGTTCCGCAGGGTGAATCGTACAATAAGACGTCGGCGCGTTGCCGACTTCAAAGGTCTCCAGGTGTGTAGAAGGACAGTTCGGCGTAGCCAGGAGCCCGCTGTCGTCACAAATTCTGTAAGAGCGCGTGCTTGGCGGGACTGCTTTAGTGTCGCTGTCGGTGTGCCTATTGGTTTCAGCGCTTTCGTCCGGGCTTTTCGCCGGTTCAACGTTTTCTTCTGAGTGCCGTTTTCGCGTAACTGCATTTTTCGCTTCTTTCTCTTGGCGAATTCTGTCGTAAATGGGAATGGCCTTCAGCATGAACTCCCGCCATATAGGCACACAAATAACACCGCCGTAGGCCCGGCGCATCGGAGAGTAATCGTCATTGCCCGCCCAACAGGCGGCTACGAGTTTGCCCGGCACATAGCCGATAAACCATGCGTCCCTATCATCGTTGGTAGTACCGGTCTTGCCGCGAGCTTCCGGTACGTCCTTTGCTCGAAATCCCGTGCCGCCTCGGCCTACTACCACCGCCCGCAGGCATTCGTCCATCATTTCACAGGTTCGCTTGGAGATCACTTGCCTGCCTTCGGGAGAATAATCCTCGAGTGTTTCCCCGCGGCTGTTTGCGACGCGAATTACACAGGAAGGCTCAACGTGAATCCCCTCGTTGGCATAGGTGCCATAAGCTGATGCCATTTCCAAAGGATGCACGCCCTTGACGCCGCCTATCGCAGTGGAGAGGTATGGTTCGAGTTCTGAGGTGATACCCATCAGCTGTGCGTACTTGATAACTCTATGTATTCCGATTTTGTCGGCCACTTTGATCGCAGGTATGTTGATGGACCTTGCGATTGCGTCCTTTATCGTTACCCAACCGTGGTATTTTCCGTCGTAGTTCTTGGGCCGCCACAGCTTGCCGTTGGCTCCAGGTCTCACGAAAGGGGCGTCCAGGATTCTGTCCGACGGCTTCATCCCACATTCCTCGAATGCCGCGGTGTAGACAAAAACTTTGAAGGCGCTTCCCGGCTGCCTGCCGTGACCTTGTGTGCAGCGGTTGAAATAGCTGTTGGGATTGACACTTCCCACCATTGCCCTGATGTAGCCGTTTGCAGGCTCTAGAGCCACGAAGCAGCCTTCGGTAACGTGGCGTTCCTTCGAGTGAGCGCGGATAGTTTCTCGGAGGGCTTTTTCTGCTATTTTCTGCATTTCGAAGTTGAGGGTTGTGTAGACCCTAAGACCGCCGGAGAAGATAACGTCGTCCGGATATCTTTTTCTAAGCTCCCGCACGACATAATCCACGAAATGAGGAGCGCGGTATGTGCTCCGGCCTCGCCGCCGCGGAACGATTCTTATCCGCTCTCTTTTTGCTTGGTCTCTTTCCTCCGGGGTGATGTAGCCCAGCTCACACATTCGGTTCAAAACAACGTCGCGACGCCTGAGTGCAGCTTGGAGGT
Source organism: Armatimonadota bacterium (assembly GCA_029907315.1). Classification (GTDB taxonomy): domain Bacteria; phylum Armatimonadota; class UBA5829; order UBA5829; family UBA5829; genus CALJES01. The sequence continues at coordinate 9,754 of JARYME010000011.1, forward strand.
TTTCATGGGGTGAGTACACCGACGGCTTCTGAGGCAGTCCCGCAAGGAGTGCACATTCCGACAGTGTAAGTTGGCTTACGTCTTTACCGAAGTAGATTCGCGAAGCCGCCTGTACCCCGAAGGCGCCACTGCCGTAGTAAACCCTGTTCAGGTACAACTCGAGGATCTTGTCTTTGGTGAAGTTGCGCTCGAGCAGGATGGCAAGAACCGCCTCCTGCGCTTTGCGCTCGACGGTTTTTTCTTGAGTCAAGTAAACGTTCCTGGCGAGCTGCTGAGTGATAGTGCTCCCACCTTGGAGTATGCGGTGTCCGCGTATGTTCTGCCACAGGGCTCTTGCAATCCCGCGTATGTCAACACCAGAGTGTTCGTAAAAACGAGCATCCTCGATTGCGATTGTCGCGTTGCGGAGAGCCATTGGGATGTCCTTGAGCGGGACGTTGGTACGGTCCTCTCTAAAGATGCGAGCCAGGATCACGCCGTCCGCAGAGTATATGATGGTCGCCTCGGGAGCTTCGACAGCCTGCACCTTGGGTAGAATACTTGAGAGATTCACGAACATAGCAAGCCCGACACCGACGGACGAGCTGATGCCCACAAGTATCATCACCTGCAGGGCCGTGACTATCTTGCGGATCCTGCTTTTCCGAAGCTTGGAAGAGGCTTTGTTTACTGAAGGAGGACTCATAGTATCTTACTCCAAACGAACTTGATTATAGCATGTCGGTGAGCGCAGCCCGCAATTGCCAAGCCTGGACGAGGCGGTCTGAACGGGTATGATATAATTTGAGAAAAGCTCTCGAGACGCTGCAGAATGTACGAAATATCCATAGAAGACACTTTCGATTCGGCTCACAGCCTCCGAGAATACACAGGGGCTTGCAGGAATCTCCACGGCCATACCTACAGGGTAACTGCGCGTTTTCGACTTTCGCAACTGGACGAAACCGGTATGGCTTTGGACTTTCGCAAAGCAAAAGAGTCTCTTCGGTCGGTGTTGGATTACCTTGACCACAAATATATAAACGATTTGCCTGAATTTGCGGTGCAGAATCCTACTGCCGAAAACATCGCTCGGTTCATATACGAAAGACTCAAACCAAATGAGCCGCACCTATACAGTGTAAGTGTTTGGGAAACAGCTACGTCCTGCGCTACATACTTCGAAAATGCTTAGCATCTCACATAGGGTCCACCGTTTGCACAGCAATCGTATCTATCACGAGCCGATAAATCTCCTTGCGGGAAGTGCGCGTAGATGAACCGTGTGAGCGTCGGTTGGATACACGAGGTTTTTTCTTCCATTCAGGGCGAAGGAATTTTCTGCGGCCAAAGGCACGTTTTCGTCAGGTTTGCAGGGTGCAACCTGTCGTGCAGTTACTGTGACACTCCGGGTGCTAGACTGCAAAATCCATCTGCGTGCCGCGTCGTCCCAGGTGCTGACAGTTGTAGCTGCCTGAGTTTGCATAACCCGGTCGACGCGGACGGCCTTTTTGAACACTGCAGGAATCTCGTCGGCAGAGCCGTTTGCTTGACCGGTGGTGAACCGCTGATGCAGGCCGAGTTTTGCGCTGCTTTGGCACGCAGGTTCAGACAAGAAGGCCATGTGATACATCTTGAAACCAACGGCACGCTGGCCGAAGCTTTGCCGAGTCTGAACGGGCTTGTGGATGTAATCGCCATGGATATGAAGATTCCCAGCACGAGCGGATGCGAATTGTGGCAAACACACGAGCTTTTCCTAACTAGAGCGTTGGAAACGAAAGCTTTTGTGTTCGTCAAAGCCATTGTCGACGCGCGCACTGAGGAGTCTGAAATCTTGCAGTGTGCGGACATTATCGCATCCAAAAATCGCCGCCTGCCTCTTGTTATCCAGCCGGTGAACGGGAAGAAGAGTGTGCCTGGGGAACATCTTTTGAGGCTGCAGGAGGCGGCCCTGCGTCTTGTAGACGACGTTCGCGTAATTCCTCAATGCCACAAAGTATTGGAGCTTCCCTGATATGAAGCGCATAGGAATAACTACCACGATACCCGTTGAGATCGTCTACGCGGCAGAATGTACTCCTGTCGATCTCAACAACGTCTTTATCACCTCACCAGACCCTGCAAGCCTCGTTGCTCGTGCGGAGCTTGACGGTTACCCTCGAACCGCCTGCGGATGGATTAAGGGTATTTACGCCACCGTGATCCAAGGAGGCTACGACGCAATAGTGGCGGTGGTCGAGGGTGACTGTTCGCAGACGCAGGCGATGGTCGAGACTCTGGCTTCCGCGGGCGTAGAAATAATCCCGTTTGCATATCCCTACAGTCGAGACGCCGACTTGCTCCGCGCACAGATGGAAAAACTCATAGACAGGCTCGGAACTACCTGGGAAGCGGCTCTCGAATGGAAGGAGAAACTTGACAGAGTGCGCCGCGAGGTCTGGCTACTGGACGAGCTGACTTGGACTCGCGGAACCGTTACATCATACGAGAACCATTACTACCAGGTATGCTGCAGCGATTTCAACGGTAATCCGGAAGCATTTCTTGAAGAGGTCAGGGCAGTAAATCAGAGAGCTATGGAAGCGGAGCCCATAAGCCATTCTGGCCGACAGCCGCTGCGTTTGGGATACATCGGTGTGCCTCCGATATTCACGGACTTCTACGAATGGACAGAATCACTCGGCGTGCGAATCGTTTTCAACGAGGTGCAGCGTCAGTTTTCGATGCCATTTGAGACGGACGATCTGGTCGAACAGTACTTGAAGTACACCTATCCCTATGACATATTTGGTCGCATCGAAGACATAAACAGGGAGGTACGCCGGCGTGGCATAGTTGGTCTGATTCATTACACCCAGAGCTTCTGCTTCCGGCAGATTCAGGACCTAATCATCCGCCGGCACGTCGATGTTCCCATCCTGACGATTGAGGGAGACGCACCTTGCCCCTTGGATGCTCGGACGAAGGTGCGAATCGAGAGCTTCGTCGAAATGCTCTCGTCAGCCCATTACCCTACCGGACTCGGCACAGCGTGAACCTAGATGAACTGTATGGTAATTATGCAGACTGACTGGCTGTGCTGATGTCCGGCACGCGTTCGCCGTTCATTATCGCGGCGATTGTCTCTTCGTCAAGCCCCAAAACGACTGCCAGCTCTTCTTCAAGAAGCTTCTTAGCCCGCTTGAGTTGATGTTGTTCGCTGACCTTTGGATATCGCGACTTCGGCTCGGTCATATGGCGTCTGATTGCACGAGCAAGTGCGATAGGATCGTTCCAGGCGAGGTCACGCAAGCCCGTTGTTTTGATGTTGTCGTCTTCCTCGCCCGAGAGGATAGCGAGAGCTTTTTTCAGCGTTTCGGGAGAAGCTACGGGTCTCAGTCCGACCTCATCGGCTGAGTCGACTGGGACAAAGATGGTGGAAGACAGCGCCGGCTTGGGAATCACATAGAATGCACGCTCTTGTCCATCCTGGACGCGGGTTTCGATTCCGTCAATGATTCCGACGCCGTATCTGGGGTGCAAAACAAGATCGCCGATCTCCATTTCGAAGACATTCCCCCTTTTCGAGATCCTTGCGCCGGATATTTCAACCGCAGATTACTAGCTAAGAAACGTCCAGCGGGCTACTTGGCAAATCGCGTTTTTTACTTTGCGCCTATCGTGTGTTAGTCCGTGCGGACCCGATAACAGCGCTTATCGAGGTAGGCGGGGCGAGGAATCCGCTCCGAAAACCATTTATAGTATATCACGCTTTGGCGGATTAGTCAACCGGGTCTGACAAAGCTCCCCCACGGTGGCTATTCTTGACCGAACACTTACACAAATCGTATAATAGGACAGCTTAATTCTCCCCCTTGTGAAGAGGTGACCGCTTGGGAAACATCGCACGTGAGGTTATCCCTATAAACATAGAAGACGAGCTGCGGCGCTCGTATATGGACTATGCAATGAGCGTGATCATCTCACGCTCATTCGTAGACGTCAAGGATGGTCTGAAGCCGGTCCAACGACGAATCCTCGTAGCAATGAACGACCTGCACCTCGGGCCAAGCGCCCAACACCGCAAATCAGCTAAGGTCGCAGGCGACTGTTCAGGAAACTATCACCCACACTCTTCAGAGGTCATATATCCGACCATGGTTCGGATGGCGCAGGACTTCAATACGCGCTATCCGCTGGTAGACGGACAGGGAAACTTCGGTTCCATAGACCCCGATCCTCCAGCCGCTATGCGCTACACGGAAGTCCGAATGTCTCCCATAGCGGTCGAAATGCTGGAGGATTTGGAGAAAGACACCGTCGAGTGGCTAGATAACTATGACCAGACGCGCAAGGAGCCAAAGGTTCTGCCGGCGAAGTTCCCCAACCTATTGGCGAACGGCACCGAGGGTATTGGTGTCGGAATGGCTTCAAAGATTCCGCCGCACAACCTCAAGGAACTCTGCGATGGCCTTATCTACCTAATCGACCACCCCGATGCCTCTGTAACGGACTTGATGCGCTTCATAAAGGGCCCGGATTTCCCGACTGCTGGGCTGGTATTGGGAACTCGCGGCATAAAGGCAGCCTACGAAACAGGGCGAGGCCAAATTGTAGTCCAGGCACAGACTAATATTGAACCAATAGAAGGTGGGAAAAACGCCATCGTCATAACTGAGTTGCCGTATCAAGTTTGGAAAAAGCCCCTTATTGAGAAGATAGCTCAGCTTCACAAGGAGCGGAAAATCGAAGGCATTACCGATATCTTCGACTACTCCGACCGGCACGGTATCCGCATCCAGATTGAGCTGCGACGCGACGTGCAGCCCAGAAAGGTGCTCAACTATCTTCTGAAGCACACCGACCTGCGAAAAACATTCGGCGTGATCATGCTGGTTGTCGTCGACGGGGCGCCTAAGATTCTAAACCTCAAGCAGCTCATGCAGCAGTATATAGACCACCGCACCACTGTGGTCGTGCGGCGCACCGAATTCGACCTGAAGCGGGCCCGCAGTAGGGCTCACATACTCGAGGGGCTGCGTGTCGCCCTTGAGTTTCTCGATGAGATCATAGCAATCATTCGTCGGTCGCCTAACTCAGAGGAAGCTCGAAACACATTGATGTCGCGGTTCGGCCTTTCTCAGCTTCAGGCGGAGGCGATCTTAAATATGCAGCTCCGCCAACTGACCGCCTTGGAGCGCGAGAAGATCGAAGAGGAGTACAAAGGCCTCCTAAAAAGGATGGCCTACTTGGAGGATTTGCTCTCCGATCCCGTCAAGATACTGGGGGTTATAAAGGACGAGCTGCGATATCTGAAGGACAAGTATGGGGACGAACGGCGAACGCGGATTGTGCCGATGGAAGCTGAGGAAATCGGCGAAGAGGACGTAATCCCCGAAGAAAACGTCGTCATAACGATAACGCGGGACGGCTACATTAAGCGCGTGCCCATCGACACTTATCGCTCCCAGCGGCGCGGTGGCAAGGGCAAGATTGGTGCAACCGCCAAGGAAGAAGACAAGCTCGCACACCTATTTGTGGCAACTACGCACGACTACGTGCTCTTCTTCACGGACCGCGGACGTGTATACAAACTCAAGGCATACGAAATACCCCAAGCGTCGCGGCAGGCAATGGGCGCCGCCATAATAAACTTGATCAATATCGAGCCCGGCGACAGGATAACCGCCACTGTAGCCGTAAGGGACATGGACGTCGAAGGCTACATGATAATGGCGACGGAGCTGGGTGAAGTAAAGAAGACCGATCTTTCGGAGTTTCAGAACCTGCGGTCGAACGGTCTAAAGTGCTTTGACATAGAAGAAGGGGACGCGCTGAGGTGGGTCGCCATATCGCGAGGCAATGATGAGGTGATCCTCGTAACGCGCAATGGGATGTCCATCAGATTTCACGAGAACGACCTGCGTAGCGCCGGACGCACGGCAGGCGGCGTGCGAGGAATCAAGTTGGAGGATGGCGACCGGGTGGTCGGTATGGCGCTGGTGAGGCCCAACTGCGATCTGCTTGTGGTTACGGAAAACGGGTTCGGCAAGCGGACTCCGCTGGAGCAGTATCGTCGGCAGGCGCGCGGCGGCAAGGGCATAAAGACGATGAACATTACCGAAAAGACCGGTAAAATCGTCGAGACTGCGGTGGTCGATGACTCCGACAAAATAATGATCGTTACTTCCGGCGGCATTGTGTTAAAGATTCGAGTGGCAGAGATCAGAGTGAGTGGCAGATCTACACAAGGCGTCCGATTGATCAATCTCGCTCCTGGCGACACAGTGGCATCTCTGGCACGCGTTCCCACAGCGGAAGCACCGAGCGAGGGAGCACATCCTGCCGCAGCTCGCAAACCGCTCGAGCAACTCGATTACTCCGAGGAAGAACCCGACGAGGAAGAGCTGGAGGAAGAGATAAGTGAAGAAGACGCCGACTCGGAGGATACCGCTGAATAGGTGTGTGGACGACGTGTTCCGGAGGTTGAAGTGAAACTGGGTGCTGTTACATACAATGTGCTTCGTGGATGGGATCTGGAAACCATAATAACCAAATTGGAAGAAGCAGGCTTTGAGGCGGTCGAGCTGAGGACCGGAACCGGACACGGCGTGGAACCGGATACTACGGCAGAGGAAAGAGCAAGAATTAGGCAGCGGTTTGCGAACAGTGGGATCCGCTTGTGGGGTCTGGGTTCGGCGTGCGAGTTCCACTCTCCCGACGATGCTGAGCGCGCAGCTCAGGTAGCTCTTGCCAAACGCTTCATAGACCTCGCTAGAGATGTGGGCGCTGTAGGTGTGAAGGTTCGACCGAACGGGCTTCCCGACGGCGTTCCGACAGAGACCACGGTGGGTCGAATAGCCGAATGCCTGCTCGAGCTAGGGCGCTACGCCGAGCAGCACGGGGTTGAAGTCTGGCTGGAGGTGCATGGCCGCGGTACCCAAGAGCCCAGGATTATGGAGCAGATTATGGCGTCGGTGAACCACCCGTATGTGGGTGTTTGCTGGAATTCGAACTCCACCGACGTTGTCAACGGCAGCATACGCGAAAACTTCGAACGCCTGAAACCGTGGATCAAGAGCGTTCACATCAATGAACTCTCCAACGATTACCCCTGGCGAGAGCTTTTCACGCTGCTTAGAGAATCAGGCTACGACCGCTACACTCTTATGGAAGCCCAGCAAAGCTGCGAGCCGGAAAGGTTTATGCGCTACTACAGGGCGCTCTGGCGAGAGCTTAATCGGCCTTAGCTGCTGCCGAGCCACTGGTCGGTTTGTGGTCTGCAAGCGCAGCCTCCGTTGAGAACTGCGTCGAAAGTGTTCTGTTCTCAACATCGAATCTTGAATGCGCAAGAAGAGGCCAGGAAAGCCGATAAAGTGTTTCGAGCAGCAAGGTGGATGTCCGAAACAAGCGAGAGAAGTCTGCCTACTTGCCAATGCAGAATTCGGAAAAGATCCTCTCGAGCAGATCCTCAGTTGCAGTTTCACCTGTGATCAGACCGAGCGCATCGCGAGCCGCAGTCAGATCAACCGAAAGCAGATCTATCGGCCGACGTGAGCGCAGCGTGGCCAGTGCCTGATCTAAACTGTCCAGCGCAGACCCCAGTGCCTGTTGATGGCGGATATTGCTCACCACGGCAGTCTCGCCAGCGGCGGCGTCTGATATGCCAGCAATCTCTACAACGTCGGCTATGGTGTTCTCGAGATCTTCAATCCCGAGGCCCCCAAGAGCGCTCGTAAGCACAACTGGAAGCTGTGGGCCGAGTTTCTGCCTGCATTCGTCGACGATTAGGGAATGTTCTTCCGGCGGCACTAAATCGATCTTGTTCACGACTACGACGGCAGGTCTGCCCTCCAGCTGACGAAGTATCTCAGCGTCGGTGTCGAGCACACCCTGCGAAGCATCGATGACCAGGAGCGCCAAGTCAGCAGACTGCAAGGTGCGTTGGGCAAGCTCCACGCCGATTTGCTCCACGGGGTCCTGGGTTGGGCGCAAGCCCGCCGTATCGATCGCGACAATCGGGATGCCCTTGATTTCCAAGCATTCTTCGATTACATCGCGAGTAGTGCCGGGTATAGGGGTAACTATTGCGCGGGCGTGACGCAGCAGAGCGTTCAACAGGCTTGACTTGCCCACGTTGACACGACCGGTTATCACCACTCGCACACCCTCGCGGTAGATTCTCCCGGTCGAAAAAGTCTGCATAAGCTTACCCAGTGCACAACGCACAGACGTAATTTCTGATTCCAACCAGCAAGGGTCGGGTTCGTCTACGTCCTCAGGAAAATCTATAGCCGCCTCTACCGCTGCCAGCACACCTAGGATTCTGTCCCGAGCGGCTCTGACCTGCAAGGAAAGCGCACCGTCGAGCTGACTCAACGCAACTCGACGCGCCTTATCGGTCTTGGCACGAATCAGATCGTTTACGGCTTCCGCCTGGGCAAGATCGATCTTCCCGTTTAGAAAAGCGCGTTTGGTAAACTCCCCGGGCTCCGCCAGCCTTGCCCCGCTCTGCAAAACCGCATTTAAAGCAGTCTTCAGTACCGCAATGCCGCCGTGGCACGAAAGCTCGACTACGTCCTCGCCGGTGTAACTTCTAGGCGCCCTGAAAACCGTAAGGACGATGTCGTCAATTGGCTCGCCAGTTGACGGGTTGACCAGTTTGCCGTGGTGAGCCGTGTGTGATGGAAATGTTTTGACGGAGTCCCGTTTGGTTCTGAAAACCTTGTCGGCTACGTCAAGCGCCTGAGGTCCGCTAATGCGAATAACGCCGATCCCCGAAGTACCGATAGGCGTAGCGATGGCAGCTATTGTATCAGCTGTGGACATTGCCTCCACAACAAAGCTCCTGCGAGCTGGCTTTTACACAGGCGGCCGACTGTGTAAGATACCCTATTTCTTCTTCGGGGAAATCACCACGTGCCGCTCGTCGCCTTCACCCTCGCTGTAGGTGTAGACGTCCGGATCGTCAGCGAGCGCCAGATGGATTATTCTCCGATCGCGAGCGCACTGCGGTTCCAGGACCGCTTCTTTGCCTTGTTCCTTGACGGCCTTGGCGTACTCTTTGGCTTTGCGAACCAGCATTTCCTGATGCCGAACACGGTAGTTTTCGGCATCGAGTATGATTCGTCGGCGGCATCGCACTCGCCGGTTTACTATTACGCCAACGAGGTACTGCAGTGCATCCAATGTTTGGCCGCGCTTGCCTATCAGTATGGCGACTTCTGGACCTACCAGGTCTACAACGATTTCTTCATGGGTCACCGATTTCAGCTCCGGCCGTGCGTTAACCTTCATCGGCTCGATGATCTCGCGGACTGTTCGCAGGATCGTATCCACAAGCAGCTCAGTGTCATCCTCTGGGTGCTGCGCGGTTGCGCTTTCGGCTTCTGCCGGGGTTTCTTCTTGTGCTTGCGGCTCCTGTGGCATATCCTCGTCCGCGGGTATCTCCGGCTGCTGCTCAGACGAATGTACTACCTCATAGGAACGCTCGGGTTCGGTAGCCTGGACTTCCGACTCTTTCACTCGCGCCTTTATGACAGTAGGCGTCTGGCCAAGACCTAGGAAACCCCTGCTACCTTCTTCTATGATTTCGTATTCGAGAGCGTCGAGGCTCACTCCAAGCTGCTGAGCGGCAATCTGCAAGGCTTCTTCCAGAGTTCTTCCACTCGCTTCGATCTCTTTCAATTGATATCAGCCTCCGAAAAGGATACGGCCAATTACGCGAACCAACCGCCACCGGCCGCATCAAGTGTTATGCATTTCTACTTCTTCGGTTTGCGTCTCTTGGGTTTCGGCTTCGGTTTTTCGGGACCGTCTTCGGTGTTCGTCGAGACATCCGAATCGGGCTGGGGCTGAACGGCCTCGACAATCGCCGCTTCCCCACTGGGTGCGTGCAGTATCAGGTACTGCTGCACGGTCTGCAGAATATTGAACACCAACCAATAAAGCAAAAATGCCGATGGGAAGCCGGCAAATATGAAAGCGAACATCACCGGCATCATTATCGACATCATCTTCTGCTGCTCGGCTTGTGTGGGGTCGACAGCCGACAGCTTAGTCGACACATACATGCTGATCACATACAAGATGACAAGCAGCAGATCCGGCTCAGCGAGGTTCTTCGCCGTAAACCAGACCAGAGAACCCGGGTTAAACATTACAGGAAAGGAAACCAGGTGCGAAAGGCCGCTACCGATCCAAAGGAACGTACCCTTAGCGAATTGAAACTCGTAGCTGCGTATTGTGTAGTAGAGCAGCATCAGGATCGGCATCTGGACAAGCAGGGGTAGGCAGCTCGCGAACGGGTTGATTTTGTGCTGCCTGTAGATTTCCATTGTCTTTTCGCCGATGGCTTTCTGGTCGCCTTTGTATTCCTCCTGCACTTTCTTGATCAGGGGCGCGACCTTTTGCATCTCCTTCATTGCCTTGAACTGCGCCTTAGTGAGCGGCGTCAGCAAGATCTTGACCATGACAGTTATGAGAATAATGGCGAACCAATAACTGAAGGAGGGTATTCGTCCGGTTGCCCGCACGAGCACATCTACGAGCTGGTATTTCCAGTCGGCGGAGTTGATTTTGTCGAGCTTGGCTGCGACGTCCTCCTTAACGAGGTAGGCTTCCTCTACGATTCGCCTGACCTCCCGTGCCTCGGTTCGCGTGAGCTTTTCCTCTAATTTGTGGAGAGGTTTGTCATAGATGTTGACTAGGCGTTTGAGCGTCTCGTATGCGGCGTAGAGGTGCGCGGTTTCCTGTTTTCGCTCGGTCTGCAAAGCGGCCATCTTTTTCTGAAGCACAGCCAATCTGAGCAGGGCCTCGGCACCCTGAGGCGTACCAAGGTACATTTTGTCGCCGCCCACTTTGCCATAGAGCTCCACAGCTTTTTTGAACTGCTCATTGCGTTCTACTGTGCGCTTAGCGCTCAAGGCACGCTCAGCTACTTTGTCGGCTTGACGCAGAAGCTCGTCAGCCTTTGTTTCCGCAAGAGCGGCGGACAAGCTGAGGATCGTAGAGGCAACAAGCACGATGGCGATTATCGAAAGTAGCTTCGCGATCCTAGTTTTCTTGCAAGACTTTTGTAACACTATCGATTCCCCGCTAACAAATGGATCGGTCTTGGATTAGGGAACAGGATCATCTCCTCCCGAAGACCAAGGGTTACACCTGACTATTCTGCAGATTCCCATCCATATTCCCCGGACGCAGCCGTATTTCTCTATTGCTTGCGCCGTGTATTCAGAGCAAGTCGGCTGAAACCTGCAGTGCCTCGGCCAAAATCGCTTCGAGGCTTGCTGGTAAACCCCACGTATCAAGAACACAAGAATCCGGCGCAGCATCTCACTGCGATGAGCTGCCGGACGCGACAGCCCCACCCTCAGCCGAATCGGCCCTCCGACGAGACTCGGCGGCACTTCCCAGCAGTCCGGCCCGCCGAAACAATTTCTCCACTGCAGAGCATATCTCGTCGAAGTCGGCCTCTGCGGCTTTCTTCTTGGCGACTATCACTATGTCATAGTTTTGTTTGATTCTGGGCAGCAGCAGTCGCACGGCTTCGCGCAATAACCTACGAGTTCTGTTGCGGACGACCGATTTGCCCACTTTGCTGCTTATGGAAAAGCCAACGCGCGTGGTCTCGCTGCGGCTTGGCGCTACGTACATGACAACGAGGTCCGTTGGATAGGACCTCCCCTTCCCATAGACCCGATTGAAATCGGACTTATGCTTGAGCCTTGCAGCTTGCGGTAGCATCTAGAATTATGAACTGCAGGAAAGCCAGGTCCCTGCGGCACGGTGGATAGGAATCGCACTCAGCTGCTGCTTCACCCAAAACTCGCAAATTAGCGTGTGCCTTGTTTTCTCAGGGCAACACAGCAGCAGTACGCGTCACCACCTAAGCCGCCAAGACTTTTCTGCCTTTTTGCCTGCGCCTCTTGAGAACTTTTCGACCACTGCGAGTGGCCATACGCGCCATAAACCCGTGCACGCGCTGCCTTCGTCTGCGCTTCGGTTGATAAGTGCGTTTCATCTGTGAACAGTAAATCTCCTTAAGCGAGATCAGTGGTGGTCTGTAAAGATGAAGCAACCATTGTACAGCAATGGTGCCAATCGGAACGGCAAGTTATTATATCACAGCGCGCTGCGAGTGACAACAATCTGAAGAACACCGTGTTGAAGACAACGCCAGCACCAAAGACTCCAAAGAAGGTAGAATGAAGACATACGGGTAAGGATTAGGCGTTAATGTTGGAAGATACGCTGGGCGATCCTGCACCGGGAGGTATGAGCTGATATGTCTGAGTCGGCTTCGTTGACGCTGATAGCGATTTCTCAACTTGTTGCTACCATCGCCGTCGTGATCCTCTGCGTCGGCATGCTTTACTCGATGGTCCTTTTCCGACGCATGCTCTCAAACAAGACAGACCAGCTACTTGCACAGATCAAACCAATTTCCGAACGCGCCCAGGCGATAGCCGAACAAGCGAAGCAAACCGCCGACAAGGCACTCGAGAAAGTGGACTCAATGATGAGCGCCGCCGAGGACGCCGTCGTTTCCGCCAGCGACACGGCACGAAGTGTTTCGCGCAAGATTGATGAGTCGTTCACCCCACGAATGGCAAAGATCGCTGCGCTTGCAGTGTCGATTGCGAAGTGCGTGCGTGTATGGCAGCATGAGTCGCACAAGCAAGTTTCCGACGACAACCCGAGTTCCGCCGATCAATAGACTTGGTAGAGCAGTATTTGCCGCCGCTTTCTTGCTTCTGACAGTTGTCGGTGCTGCCTCAGCTGAGGAAGCCTACCGCATACGCGTTGAGAATTTTCAAGGCGGGCTGGTGCAGGTCAGTCTGAATGGCGGCGCGAGCTATTGGACAGTCGGCAAGGTTACCCGGCCCGCCACAGCGCGCATAGTCGGCTTTGCGGCGGCTTCGTACACCGCTTCAGGCACTGTCGCGGCGATTGCGACGCACGGAATACGCATCAAGACGGGCCGGGCAGCACTGGCTCTTGGAAAAGCCCAAATACCCTTCATTTTTAGCATCGTACCGCGACAATTCGCCAAGCTTCCGAGCGGTTACGGTGGGCACGCACCTCATTGTTCGGCTGTAATCACCGACATTGACGCAGGACATTCTATTTTCCGTAACCAGTCGCCCTACGTAGGCAACCCAGTTTATCTGGAACGCAGAGGGAAGCTCGAACCGATTCCGGAAGACTACCTGCCCAAGATAGGGGATGTAATTGTCATAAGGGTCGAACGGCCTGTCGACCCGCCGAAATGGGTGGAGTTCCGAAACGAAGTTGGAGGTGCCGTGTCAGCCTACTTTGAGGACGGCAGGAAGATACAGATAGCGCGGGTGGTTCGTCCGGTACGGGGCGTCGGTCGGTATGACGGAACTACCTACACAGGCGTGGGCGCGATCAACACCAACCATGCTGGAGTGATTACGATTTCGACCGCCCCGCGCATGCCCACTGAAACAAAAGAAGGAGGATTTCCAGAAACCAGGGGCGGTTTTATGATACAACCAAATCGGCACGCTGCCGAGCAGCGGGAAACCTCGCCCCAGGTGATGGTAATCGGTCCCTCTGATGAGTCAGCCGGATTGGAAGGCAGTCCTCCACTGTTCTCCGGCTGCATAAACCTTTATTACTACCCCGAAAAGGCGGAGTGCTCTTACCGGGTGCAAGTAAAGATCGATGACGGAGATTGGGAAGACCTGCCTTGCTTAGTCGGTAAGATCGACAATGCGTTTGAGGCTGCGGCTTTGCAAGAGCACTTCGCAAAGATAGGTAAACCGCGAGTCATAAGAACCGGTGTGACTGCGCTACGCATTCTGTGCGGTAACCTTGACCGGACGCTTTTGGCGAAGGATTTAGCCGCAGAAGCCAGGGCATACACTATGAGGTCGAAAACGGCAAAGACTCACGGTTTATCTGGTGTCGTTTCAATAGGTCCTGAAGGATTTCTAAAAGCACCTTGTATCGTGAACATGTATGTAGACGGCAGACTTGTTTCGTCGGCGAATGAGTGGCCCTACAGATTCACGTGGGACACGCAGTCCGTCCCGAATGGCTGGCATTCGGTCGGCTTTGAACAGGTTTGCAACTCGCAGGTGATTGCTCTCCAGCGGAAGGTGGTGCTTATCGACAACTAGCAAGGCTCGAGCGCTGCGCTGCGCAACGATGCCCGGATGCGATTGTAACCGCCGAAAAGTGCTATGCTAAGCAGCCTTCTCTTGCTGCCATCCGCCGATAAGCCTGTTCACCACCCGCGCAGCTGCATCCACCACCACAGGATCGAACTGAGTTCCTGAGTGGCGCTGAAGTTCCTCAACTGCAGCAGACCAGGAGATGGCGGGCCTATACGGTCTGTCGGAAGTCATTGCCTCGAGGGCGTCTGCTACTGCCAGGATTCGAGAAAGAAAAGGTATTCCTTCGCCGCGCAGACCATCCGGATAGCCGGTGCCATCGTAGCGCTCGTGATGGTGCCGAATGACGGCCGCCACCTCAGCCAGTTCGTCGATTTCTGCCAATAGCTCGGCTCCGGTAGAGGGATGCTGCGATACCTCTTGCCACTCCTCCGGAGTCAACTTGCCGGGTTTGTCGAGGACTGACTCAGGGGTCGTAAGTTTGCCGACGTCGTGGATGTGAGCCGCGAGTTCCAGAGTCGCCATTCGCTCCGGGGAAAGCTGCAGCTCCTGTCCTATTTGCAGGCATATTTCCGCCATATGAGCGGAGTGGCGCCCCGTATAGCGGGACCTGGAATCGATACCTGCCGCAATTGCTTTTATGGCTTTGAACAGCACGTTCGCACGTTCTTCGGACAACCGTCGCTGCTCAATGCGCTTGCGCTGCATGTTGTTTTCGAGAACAAACGGAAGCGCGGGAAAGTCTACGGGTTTGACTATAAAGTCCGATGCGCCAGCTTCGAACGCCCGGCGACTCAATTCTATGTCACCGTTTGTGGTCATAACCACTATGGGAATGTGCGGATGCATGCGCGAGATGGATTTGGTGACCTCGAGACCACTGGTGCCCTGGAGGTGCAAGTCGCAGAGGATTACGTCGTACTCGCACTGTTTTACAGCTTCCAAAGCTGCTTCTCCGGTGGAAGCAGAGAAAACCTGATAACCGTTCCGAGCTAGAAAAGCTTTCAAGGACCCGAGTGTTTGAGGATCACTTTCTGCGACGAGGACACGAACCTGGTGAAAATCGCTTACCTCATATTGCATTCAGCGGTGCCTCCGTTTGAAGTCTGTAAGCTCGCCGCCGGGCAAACAGCCGCGGCGGGACGAGAATGTGCGCGTGCAAGCGTCATACATATGAAATTATCGGACGCTCAAGCAACCTCGCTCAGGCACAGGCTTGGTGATTTGCCGCCAAAGTCGAACATTGTTGCGCTCACGCATCACCTCAGATAACATAATGTACGCTAGAACCGGTCAACACAGGAAATGAGCGATGTCGGAGCAGGAATTCAGATTAACGACGTTGTCACACGGCGCTGGGTGAGCTTGTAAGCTGGGAGCCCAGCAGTTGGCGCAGGTTCTGCGCCTGATGCCGAAAGTGACGGACCCAAACGTTCTCGTCGAGCTGTCGACGGCGGACGATGCCGCCGTGTACCGGGTCACCGACGACATCGCCATTGTTCTGACCGTCGACTTCTTCACACCCATCGTAGACGACCCCTATGAGTTCGGGCGGATAGCCGTCACCAACGCCCTCTCGGACATTTACGCAATGGGGGCACGCCCTGTGGCAGCACTCAACCTTGTGGCTTACCCAGCTCGAACCAAGAGTCTGGACATGCTGGAGCGAATATTGAAAGGCGGAGCCGATCAGGCGGTAGCCGCAGGCGTAAGCATAGTGGGCGGGCACTCTATCGACGACCCCGAGCCCAAGTACGGCTTGGCAGTTATGGGACTGGTCAACCCCGCGGAAATAGTGACCAACGCAGGGGCGCAGCCCGGCGATCATCTGATTCTCACGAAGCCGTTGGGCACAGGTATTATATCTACAGCCATCAAGAAGCAGTGCGCGCCGTCCGACATCGTTGCCCGCGCAATTGACGTTATGACCACCCTGAACGCAGCGTCGGCAGAGGTGATGAAGAGAATAGGTTGTAGCGCGTGCACGGACGTCACGGGTTACGGACTAATTGGACACCTGCGTGAGATGGCAACTGCCAGCAAGGTGGGCGCTGTTGTCTACGCGAACAGGGTACCAATGATCGAGGGCGTCAAGGACCTACTCGATCTTGACATGGCGCCTGGAGGAACCGAGGCAAACCTTGAGTATCTAACCAGCAGTGGAGCCGTGGTCTGGGATGATGCCGTCCCGAACTACTATCGGCTTCTGCTATGTGACGCGCAGACTGCCGGTGGGTTGCTGATAGCCGTGAGACCGGCTCAGGCAGAAAGGCTGATCGACGAGCTTCATGCAGCAGGCGTAACCGAGGCAGCAGACATCGGCACAATAACGGAAGATTCGAACTGCCAAATAAGGGTAATATTGGGTTAGTAACCAATAAGGGGGTTTACATCCGTGAAAGCAACGATCACCGACGACTGCACCCTGTGCGGACTGTGCGAGGACACTTGCCCTGAAGTATTCACCATGGGCGACGAAAAGGCTCAAGTGAAAGTCAACCCAATACCGCCGGAGCTCGAGGACAAGGCCAAGGAAGCAGCCGAGCAGTGTCCTGTTCAAGCAATCGTGCTTGAGTAGAACCCGCCAGGGTTCGAAGGCGACCAGCGGACTTTGAGTTTTCGACTGCATCGCTACGGTACCGGTTCGCAGGAGACCAGCGGATGGAGGAGCCGGCTTTCAGCTGCGGCCTACTAGTCGGTACATTGAGCCCAAGGGAATATGGTGTGCTTTGATGCCGAATGTGCTTTCAATGTACTCGGCAAGCTTCTTTAGACCAGGCTCCTCTGCCACCGTGTGATTGACAAGCACCAGAGGCAGACCTTTATCCAGGACCCACGAACCTTCTGCCCAGTAGTGCATGCCGTCGTCGGTTCCGATAATGGCGTCGGCTCCTAGTTGAACCATCTTATGGTAATCGGTGCCTGCTCCGCATCCTATGCCGACCCTGGTTATCTTGGCCTTCGGGTCGCCGACCATCTCGACGCTGTCCTGGCCAAGGGGCTTCGTCTTTTCTAGCACGTATTCCGCCAATTCCTGAAGCGTCGAGACGGGCGCCGGGTGCACTGCTTCCATCGCGTTTCCCGCAGATCCGCCCGTCAGCCCCAAGTGGGCTGCCCAAGCGTCGACGATGCCGATGTGCGGCACACGATCCCATACGTCGTGGCAGCGGAACACCACCAAACCTTTTTCTTCGCAGAATCGCCTTTTGTTTGCCTCATACGGCTGAATTTCGCCCTTTCGTGCCACTTGGGGTTCTGGGTACTCGAACTGCTCGTGTGTGATGAAAAGGTTGCAACCCAGTGCGTGGGCCTTCTTGAGGGCATCTAACCTCGCTTGCCAACCCACCGCTACGGCTTTTATTTCGGTGTTTGGGTCACCAATTTGGAAGTGATCAGTCGTCGCGTTCCAGTTGACCCACGTACCCATCTTGCGGAAGTGATCAAAAAGTTCCTGAGCTGTCATGTTACCTCACCAATCCACGTTATTGACCAATTCTACGCCTGCCTCTCGGCAGCGTTGAATCCAGTGTTCGTAGGTCTCGCCCGGCGAAGGAGACTGCGGATTAGGCACGTGAGCTTCTTGAAATACCCTCTCCGCCTGACGAACTACGTCCGGCTTTTCGGAAGACAGGTCGCGTTCATGGGCGGGATCGTCTTCTGCATGATAGATCTCGATGCTGCTTCTTGGATTCGGCCTGTACGCCCACCAACATCCCAACCGCGCAGCCTGCTGGTTGCCGAACTCCCAGTAGAAATAGTCGTGTTCTCGCTGGTCAGACTCGCAACCGAAAAGGGTCGGCAGGATCGATATGCCGTCACACGGCTCTGGTATCCTTGCGCCAGCAAGTTCGGCCGCGGTCGGCAGGAAATCCCAAAACGCCCAGGGATGAGTGCTTACCGCACCTGCCTTTATTCGACCAGGCCACCACGCGATCGCGGGAACACGCACCCCACCCTGATAAAGGTTCCCTTTTTCACCCTTGAATGGTCCCCTGTGGTGAAACACATCGTCAAGGGACGGATCCTTCGCCGCGCCGCCTGCACTATAGCCGTTGTCTGTCGTGAAGAATATTAGGGTGTTCTGATCAAGCCCAAGCTCGGTGAGCAAGTTTAAGAGATCGCCGATCGCCGCGTCCATGCGGGTCACCATGGCTGCATAGATACGATGAACCAGGGGCCAAGGCTCATCCTTGTACCGGCCCAACTCCGGGACTTCGTGCACTCCATGCGGAATAGTGTATGCAAGGTATAAGAAGAATGGTCGATCTGCGTTTCGACGAACGAACTCCAGCGATTTCTCCGCGTACAAATCGAACGAGTATTTCGGATTGGGACCAGCGCAGCCGTTGGGTATGATGCGGCCTGACTCGTCGTATTCGTTAGGTTTCAGATGATCATGACCGAAATTGTCCGGAATCTCTATCTTCTCATAGTTGTGGTAGAGAAACGGAGGATAATAGCTGTGAGCGTGGCGCTGGTTCAGATACCCGAAGAATTCGTCGAAGCCCTTACTATTCGGCAGACCTGGCTGTCCGGGTACAGATAACCCCCACTTACCAAAGACTCCGGTTGCATAACCTACTTCGCGAACGACTTGTGCAACCGTAGTGTCTTGTTCGGTGAGGCAAGGTCTGTAGAATCCCCCCTCAAACCGGACCATATTGTCGCGAACACTCGCGTGTCCCGAGTGCAAGCCCTGCATCAAGCAAGAACGAGATGGTGCACAAACGGTAGACCCGCTGTAGCAGCTCGTGAAACGCATCCCTTCCTCAGCCAGGCGATCGATGTTGGGAGTAGAAATGAGCTTCTGCCCGTAACAGCCCAAGTCGCCCCAGCTGAGATCGTCCGCCATAATCCAGATTATGTTGGGTTTGCAAGTCATTTCAACACGCTATACATGCAGCCCTGAGCAATGAACTCGGTCTTGACTTGGCTGAACTGCTGAGAGATATAAGCCACCAGATTCCGCAAACCGGGCTCCTCAGATGAGGCGTGGTTCACGATTATAAGCGGTGTATCCGTTTCGAGCGCCCATGCGCCCGTGTACCAATAGCGGGTGCCGTCGTCGGTCCCTATAATAACATCTGCTCCGAGTTCGACCATATCGCGGACTCGTATGATAGCCCCGCAGCCGATACCCACTTTGGACACCGGCTTGTTCAAATCGCCCACCACTTCGACCCACGGCTGACCAAGATATTCCGTAGCTGCTGCAACGTGCTTGGCAAGATCTCCGAGCGTCCACGCGGGCGATTCGTGAACGGCGGTGAACTGAGCTGATGCCACGCGGCGTCCCAATCCCAGGTGCTTCGCCCATGAGTCTACGATACCAATCTCAGGCATTTGGTCCCAGACGTCGTGACAACGGTATATCACGAGGCCGTTGTCCTGGATAAACTTCCTCTTCAATTCTGCTTGCGGGTCTGAAAAGATCGAATCGGAATCCTCTCTGTGGCGGTAGAAGGTCGGCTCGTGGGTAACAAACAGATTGCACCCGCGTTTGATAGCCTCTTTGAGTGCTTGCGTGCGCGACTGCCACGCCACCGCAATTCCTTTTACTTCCGTTTCGGGATCGCCTATGATGAACCGATCAACCGTGTTCTCCCAGTCGACCCATTTGCCAATTTCTTTCATGTGATTGTGCAGGTCGATAGCCTTCACTTTCCACCTCCGTGAACATACAAAACCCAATCGTCGACGTTTGCCGGTTTCGTAAAGGACACGAGTTGTCCGGCGTCAATGTTTTGCTCCGACAGCCACTTGCCGCCTTTCGGATCGTATACCTGAGCCACGACACTTCCAGGAACCGCCCTCAGATCCAGAGTGACAACATTATCGCTTAGGACATACACGACATACTCCTTGCCGGGATTTGCAAGGCAGGAATTGACGTCAGAGTTGCTTATCAGTTCGTGATGGGGTGTCATCTCCCAGAACCGCACCCCGGATTCGCGAATAAAGCGTATAAGCTTACCGTAGTAATCGCGTATGTTCGGGTCAACCCTCCGTCGCCAATAACCTCCGAATCCGCCCCAACCTGCCGCTCCCCCGGCAAACGAATACCAAGCCGCCCTGCGCAAGTCGTCCGCACTCGCCGTCATAAGTCGCGAACCGTCTGGGTCGAGCCAAAACGGCATGCCTCTGCCGACGTTCTTAGCAAGCATTCGCTTGACGTCGGCCGGCGTATTGGGGCCGTGATCGGAGAAGCCGTCCGCATTACGGGCGAGCCTGCCACCGTTTTGGGTAATGGCTTTTCGCGTTCGAGACTTGACATAGCTGATCACAGCCTCGTTCCAACGGCTGTCCGACCCCAGAAGTTCGTTTCCCACTTCGAAGAAGACGTTGTCGAAATCCTTGGTGAACTGAATGGCGCGGTCTATGATGCGGCGCTGGTAATATCCGACGCCTCGATTGTTGAGGAAGTCGTCCGCTCTGTAGAACTCACCTGATTCGTCCGTATTGCCGTCTCCGTTCAGGTCCAGATCGCCGTAGAAGCTGCGGACCTGATTCTTGACGTTCCAGTAGGAGTTGATCCAGCGATGCTGCTCGGTGCCTCCCCTGATGTCGACCCCGTCAAACAAGCACACGTGCAGGAAAACGCCATATTGTTTTGCCAGTCTTGCGTGGTATACGAGGCCGTTCCAAAAACGGTCGTCCCATCTGTCCAGATCCGCCTTGCCATTAATGTATCGAAAAGGTACCGGGGTCGGATTTCGTTCCCAATACTGAGAGCCCTTGCCTCCCAGGGCATTGATTCCGAGGCTGAGGCGAACGTAGTTCAGACCATACTTTGCGCCCTCGACAATCATATCGATGTAGCGCTGTGGCGAGTCGTTGTAGTATCCAGGAGCAACCGACGCCCAGCAGTATGCGCCGACAAAGAAGAAAGGTTTGCCGGAACCGTCCTGGAAATAGCGTCGAGAAGAGTGTACCGTGACGTCGCCCGCCCAACAGAATTCGTGTAAAACCAGAGCGCATATTCCGGTCGCAATGATCGTTCGAACCAACTGCAACTTACCAACCTCCGAGATCAAAATGGTGCATCCGATCCACCAATGTGAGCGCCTCCGGGTAGGTCCGACACGAACCTCTGCGCAATTTGCTTGAGCTCAGTCACGATATGCGGGTACTCGTCCGAGCGGTCCACGGATTCCCTAATGTCCAGCTGCAGGTTATAGAGCTCAGGCTTGGGCAGTAAGCGGTCTTCGCGTCCGAGGTGCAGTTTCCATTTGCCCACACGGACAGCTTGGAGAGCATTGGTGACAAAGTAGAAGAATGGTTTGGAGGGCAAGCTTGCACCCGGAACTGTCAGAAGTTTGGTTATGTCACGCCCGTCAATCGGGCGGTCGGAAGGCAATTTGCCGCCAGCCAAACGGATCAACGTTGGAAAGATATCGAGGTTGGTCGCCGGCTGGTGACAAACTATCCCCGCCGGGATAAGGCCTGGGCAGTAGGCGACAAACGGCACCCGCACGCCGCCCTCAAAGACTTGACCCTTCTTTCCACGCAGTATACCTGCCGACCCCAGGTTGGGCCCGTTATCACTAGTAAACATAATGAGGGTGTTGCGCTCCAGCCCCAGCTCGCGCAGCGTATTCACTATTTGACCAACGCCCCAGTCGATACATTCGACCGCATCGCCGTACAAACCGCCCTTGGACCTGCCTCGAAACCTTTCGGAAGCCGATACAGGATTGTGAGGCATATTGTGTGCTAGGTAGACGAAGAAGGGTTTGTCCTTGTTCTGCTTGATGAATCCAATGGTTTCGGCGGTGTATCTTTCGGTCAAGGTCTCTTGAATAGCCGGCTGTTCGATAATTTGTTCTCCCCGCATGAGCGGACAATTAGGTCTGCCGTCGACACGGTCTCCCATGTTGTTGGAGTAAGGGATTCCATAGTAGTAGTCAAAACCGTGGCGCGTGGGTAAGAACTGGGGCAGGTGGCCAAGGTGCCATTTGCCGATCAGCGCGGTTGCATATCCCAAGCTCTTAAGCGCTTCTCCGATAGTCTGCTCGCTTTCAGGTATTCCCGTAGTATTGACGGGGCCTAATATCCTGGTCAGTCCGGAGCGAATTGCGTAGCGACCTGTGAGCAAACCGGCTCTGGAAGGCGTACAGACCGGCGCACACGTATCGAAGTCCGTGAAGCGCACACCCTTCGCTGCAAGCGAATCGACATTAGGCGTATGAATCGTAGGCGAACCGTAGCACGAAAGATCACCGTAGCCCAGATCGTCGCAGTTGATCAGAACGAAGTTCAATCGCCGCGGATGCCGGTCAGCCGCGAGCACGGGATGTCCTGCCACGGCAGCCGCAACAACACTCCGCAGAAAAGCTCTCCTAGTTATCAAAGCACTCATATTTCGAAGCCCGCCTCTAAAAATGAGTCGTCTATAAGTCTGGAACAGCCTACTTCTGTGATTTTACTGCTTTCCTTTCAGCCAGCACGGCGTCGAATGGATCTCCCTGCCAATGTGGTTTTGATTTCTGCTCCTCAAGCCATTGGTTCATCCAATAGTCCCTGCACTCGCACACTATATCCTGGCGTTCGGAGGCGATGTTGGTTGTCTGGTAGGGGTCCTTGACCATGTCGTAGAGTTCGATTTCCTCGTGCGGGTAACCCATATTGTCGAACGTTTGGATGAACAGGTGGGTTTTGGTGCGCACAGCCCTCTGCACCGTGTAAAGCGCGTGCCCCCATACCAAGCGATCGCGCTCTTTCTTCGGGG
The DNA here is from genome assembly GCA_029907315.1 of Armatimonadota bacterium. Taxonomy (GTDB): domain Bacteria; phylum Armatimonadota; class UBA5829; order UBA5829; family UBA5829; genus CALJES01. Next base: position 32,590 of record JARYME010000011.1, read on the forward strand.
GTTCGCCGCGAAGCTGCGGTGCGAATGAGATCCCGTCCCAGTCCTCAGGTATTTCGGCTCCGAAAAGCTCACACAGTGTGGGACTTAGGTCGATGTTGTAGAGCATAGAACCGCACCTTGTACCGGGCTTTGTGACGCCGGGCCACTTGACGATAAGCGGAATATGGTGAATGCATTCGTCGGCGTTCACGTGGTCGGAGTATATACCGTGTTCGCCGAAAGCATCTCCGTGATCGGAGGTAACAATGATCGCGGTCTCGTCCAACAGCCCACGGTCAGCCAAGTAGTTCAGCACGATTCCAACGTGATGATCCACGTATGCAATCGCCGCATCGTAGCCGGTTACCATGTGCTCGAAGTCCTTGCGCGATCTAATGGCATCCGGCATCAGAGGCACCGGGCTCTTCCCGTTCGCGAACTGTGCAAGCGCAGTAAACGGACCTTTTATATGCTGATGTCGGCGTATTGCGTCTTCATCGGGCCAGGGTTGGGTAACAGGATAGTCCTTGAACCTATCCGCCCAAGAGGCATCCATTTTGTATATGCGGTGGGTATCCCAGTAGTTTATGTGAAGGATGTAGTTTTCGCGGTCGGCATTGTGGTTCAACCAACGCATCAACGGCTCATGAATCTCGGGCGCAGTCTCGCCGCCGCCTTTGAGATTCGGCGTATGGAACTCTGCCCATCCGCACTCGAACCAGAACATGTTGTGACGGTCGGCGAAGTTCGAAAAGCTCACGGGGTAAACGTTCGCTTTGCGAAGCCTGCGCATCAGCATCTCGTTGTCGGGCTGAGGACCGCCGTAATTGCGCGTTCGGATATAGAACTTTGCCCCAGCGCCGAGATTCGAGACGACACCGTTCCTGATCCCAAATCTACCCGAGGACCAATTCATCCTAGATGGCAAGCAAGGAGAGTCAGCGCAGTAGTACCGGTCAAAGACGACCCCCTGTCTTGCCACGGCATCTATGTTTGGGGAAGTAGGCCGGTTGTAACCATAACAGCCAAGATGATCGGGACGTAGACAATCTATATCAAAGATAACCATTCTCATGTGAGTAGGACCTCTTACCAAACAGGTGGGCTGACTGTGGTTCAGCCAAGATTCTTTCGTTAGTAGTGTTACAAAACCGCACCGCCATATCCTTCACATGGACATCCGCTTACACCAAAAGTCTTGCCCCAGCATCAAAAGCCGCACTCGATCTGAAGTTACGAGAATCTGCAAGCGCAATCGGGCGCGAAGCCCAAAACCGTTAAGCAGCCCACAGCATTAGCAGAGCGTGCATCCTAAAGTAAGCGGAAAGGCATTAAGGAAGTTGACAAACACGCTCTCAGTTCGGTATGGTTAAGAAAGTGTGTAGTGAGGGGAGAGCACCTGGGGACCGATGAGGTTTATCGTTCGGAAGTCTAAACTGCAGGGCAGCGTACAGATTCCCGGGTCCAAGTCTCACACCATAAGGGCTGTCGCGATAGCGGCACTTGCCAGTGGAACGTCTTGTATTCGGAAACCCCTTGTGGCTGAAGACACGCTGGCAGCGGTGCGTGCTTATAGGCTCTTCGGCGCCGATATAGACTGCGGCGAAGACTGGGTTGTGCGCGGCGTGGCGGGAAAACCCTGCACACCCGAGAACGTTATCGACGTGGGTAACTCCGGCACGACGCTGTACATAGCGATGAGCAGTGCCGCGCTTGCGCCGGGAACGAGCGTTCTCACTGGAGACGACCAGATACGAAGACGGCCGGCAGGTCCATTGATCGCAGCGTTGAATCAATTGGGAGCTTCTGCTGAGTCGACCCGCGGAACTGACAGACCTCCCATCATAGTTCGCGGACCAATGCGCGGCGGCACAGCAAACCTGGACGGAAGTAAGACGTCGCAGTATTTGACCAGCCTGTTGATAAACTGCCCCCTTGCGGCAGAAGACACTGTGCTGAGCGTCCACAACTTAGTCGAGAAGCCGTATATCGATATGACGCTCTCGTGGCTGGCAGAGCAGCACATACGAATAGACCGAAGCGATTACGAAGAGTTTCGCATAGCCGGCGGGCAGAAATACTCAGCATTCGACAAGCAGGTCCCGGCCGATTTTAGCTCCGCGACGTTTTTCTTGACCGCCGCTGCTGTAACCGGTTCGGAACTGATCCTATTGGGCCTTGACCCCAATGACACGCAGGGCGATAAACGAATAGTGGACGTGCTTTCTAAGATGGGTGCTGATGTCGAATGGCTGGAGGACGGGCTGCGGATAAAAGGAAACGGACTCGTCGGAGGTACCTTTGACCTGGGCGATACGCCGGATGCCCTGCCGGCTCTCGCTGTTACTGGGTGTTTTGCTGAAGGCGAAACGCGGTTGATAAATGTCGGTCAAGCAAGGCTGAAGGAAACCGACCGGATAACCGTTATGTGCTCGGAACTCTCAAAGATGGGAGCGCAGGTGGAAGAGTTGCCGGACGGCTTGGTTGTGAGACAGAGCCAACTTCGAGCAGCACAAGTAGATGGTCACGGCGACCACCGAGTTGTAATGGCTTTGGCGGTGGCAGGTCTGGGATGCGAAGGGGAAACGGTTATCGAAGGCGCGGAAGCAGTTGCTGTAACGTTCCCCACGTTCGCGGATTTGATGAAAAGCGTCGGCGGGGATATTCGAACTGAGTAGAAAGCTTTACCAGCCTCCGGATATCGGCTTCCGACTGTTGGCCAAGATAGCTGACAGCCGTAAGCTGATGACTAGACGTCAAAGGCTGAGAACGACAGAAGAGGAGGTAATCGAATGATAGGCTGCCACTTTGGAAGGATTTTTCAGGTGACGGTCTCCGGAGGCTCTTACCAAGATGGGCTGACGGCGTTGGTACAGGGCGTGCCGCCGGGGATGTACATCACCGAGCAGGAGATCTACGGCGACTTGCTGCTCCGTAAGCCCGGCGCGGATGAACTTTCAAGCCCGCGCAAGGAACCCGACCTGCCGATTATATACACGGGCCTGAACTGTGCGGACACAGTCCCTGGAGCCGGCAACAAACTCCAGACCAACGGCACTCCACTAACCATACTCATCCCCAACCTGGACCGTCACGACATACACGTCAAGCAGTATCAGGACACCAACCGCACGCCTAGACCGGGGCATGCGTCCTATGCCTCTTTCCTGAAGTATGGTCCTGCAGACGATGCAATCGGTGCCGGTTTCTTCAGCGGACGCTACACGGCAACAATTGTGGCAGCGGGTTACATTGCGAAGAAGATCCTGGGCGCTTGTGGCATAAGGGTTTTCTCGTATGTCCGTGAGCTTGCCGGAGTGCGATGTCCTGATGTGGACCACGAGACAGCCTTTACATACACTGAGTCGTACAAACGGATGCGCAGGGACACGGACCCGTTCAATCAAGAGCTCTATGTAAAGGGCCGCCTGCACATGGATATGCGATTCCTGGAGAAGGCGCGCGTATTTGCAGAGGTGGAGCAACAGATAGACGAAATCCGCAACAAGGCACCGCGTATTCCTGCTGAGAAGATTCGTGAGGAGTACGGCGTTCACGAAGTGATAAACTGCCCAGACATAGCCGCAGCGGACGAGATGATGGAAGCCACACGACGCATTACCGAGACAGGAGATTCGGCCGGCGGTGTAGTAGAAGTTGTAGCGCTCGGTGTCCCACCTGGGTTGGGTGAACCAGTGTTTATGAAATTGGACGGTGAGCTAGGTCGAATGCTCGGCATCGCATCTATCAAAGGCGTAGAGGTCGGCGCGGGTTTCCACGTCAAAGACATGACCGGTTCGCAGTGTAACGATCAGATGCGCGCGGTTGATGGGAAGGTGGTTTTCCTGTCCAACAACGCCGGAGGCATCACAGGGGGCTTATCGACAGGCCAACCGATCGTGGCGCGAGTGGCAGTAAAACCGACTCCGACCATCAACAAGCCGCAGAAGACGATTGACAAATACACGCTCGAGAATGCCGAACTTGCTGCAATAACCAGACGCGATCCGACAATAGTAAACCGCGTTTGGCCTGTGTGCGAGAACTTCACGGCTTTGGTGCTTCTGGATATGCTGATGATTCACTACGGCTACCAAGCCGTAAAGGAAAAGATCGGCTCCGGAACTTAAGCCGCTGAATTAGGACACCAGCCGTCTGCGCCTCGCGCAGACGGCTTACACTTTGGTTGAGTGAGAGACGAGAAATGAACATACTCGAGTTTGAAACCACACTCTTTGAGCTTCGGGAAAGAAAGTATCGCCATCCAGAAGTCGATGTGATCGGACAAGGCTTCAGACCTGTAAGCGGCAAGTGCGCCGACTTTACGGTCGTTGAGCACGAAGGACGGTATCATTTCTTTTATATTGAGCGCAGGCTGGTCGAAGGCACGCCCTTCTACCCCGGCAACGAGATCTATTTTGGGCACGCGTCGACGGCGAACTTTTTCGACTGGGAAGTGCACGACCCGGTTATGCTGATTCGGCCAGGCACATGGGAAGGCGCACACGTGTGGGCGCCGTGCATTATGAAGTACCGCGGGCGTTACGTGATGGCTTACACCGGCGTAAACACTCGTATTTCTCAGAATATCGGGCTGGCGTTCAGCGATAACTTGTTCGATTGGGAACGCTGGGAAGGAAACCCGATTTCGCCGTGCAAAGACAAGCCCTGGGCTGCTTGGTGGGAGGACCACATTTCCAGCTGCCGCGACCCTCATATATTCGAGCATGAAGGCAGAGTCTGGATGACCTATACAGCCAATACCAAAGAAGGAGCCTCTTGTGTGGCACTCACCAGCACGACTGACCTAGAACACTGGGAAGATCACGGTCCCATACTTGTGGGGCCAAGCGAGGGGTATGAGTGCAGATTAGAGGGCGGACATGTGCAGGGCAGTCTGGAATCGACGAACTTGCTGACTAGGAATGGAAAATGGTACTTGCTCGTGAGCGCTGCTATTCGTGGTACGAACGTTCGGCACTGGATCTTCGAAAGCGACCGCATGGACAAGTTCGATTTCGATGTGCGCCGCGAGTTTTGGCCGCAGGGAGGCGGTGTGGAAATTGTCAAGGACCGAGGAAATAGGTCGCTGATTGCTGGTATGTGCTCCGGGTATATCGGCTTCGGTGAAGTTGATTGGTCAGTTCCGCAGCCGGTAGGTCGAAGTATTTCGTCGAGAGAACAATTGGAGGCTTGGGTGTGAGCGAAGCGGATATTCGTCTGACTGAGGCGGAGTGCTGTTTTGTTTAGGAAGGGACTTGCAAGAATTGCAGCAAAGGTTTATTGTAAAGGCGTGGTCTTCGCTATAAGACCAGCAAGAACGAACGGAGGGTAAGAACCTTGCTTATTGTAGGCGAACGGATCAACACAAGTCGAAAAGTCAAAGGCGAGCCAGTTGTAGAGCGTGCTGTAGTAAATCGAGATGCCGATTATATAAAGGACTTGGCTGTAAAACAATTTGAAGCCGGGGCGACGTATATAGACATCAACGCCGGTACGCTGACCTCCGGGGAACCAGAAGCCCTGGAGTGGCTGACAAAAGTGGTCATGGAAGCGGTGGATGCCCCGATTTCGTTCGATACGCCCAACCCGGCGGCCCTTGCAAGGGCACTGAAGGCTTATGACCCGTCGAAGGGCCAGCCGATGATCAACTCAATCACGGCTGAGTCTGAGCGCTACTCGAATGTGCTTCCGTTTGTGTTGGACTACAAAGCTAAGGTTATCGCCCTTGCCATGGACGACAGCGGAATCCAGCAGGATCCGGCAAAGCGGCTTGCTGTGGCTAAGAACCTGGTCGAGAAGCTCAGCGATGCCGGAGTGCCGATGGACGATATATACGTGGATCCGCTGACGTTTCCTATAGGAACGGGCAGCGATGTCGCAGTGGCAATGCTGGATATTATCGAAAAGATCAAAGCGGAGTATCCTGAAGTTCACGTGATAGCAGGACTATCCAACATCTCGCACGGAATGCCTGCGCGAAAGCTGCTGAACCAGGCCATGACGGTACTGGCTATGGGCAGAGGACTAGATGCGGGAATACTTGACCCGAACGATCGCTACTTGATGGCACTAATATACGCTACGGAAGCACTTCTCGGTCGGGATGAGTACTGCATGAACTACATAACAAAGTCGCGTGAGGGTGCATTCGAAGGTTTGTAGACATTGGGTGCGCACCGGCGCGGTTGACACTGGGGTACGGCTCCGAGAGCCTCGGGGCCGTGCTTGCGTGAGTGCGGACATTTGAGATTCGAGGCTTGAAAGATATGGTGTCAGGAAGTCGACTTGAACGGCTGCTAAGACAAGGTGAATTCGTCGTATGCGGGGAGATGAGCCCGCCGCAAGGCGCGGACAAGGCTCCGATTCTCAAGAAATGCGAGTACTTTCGCGGCTACGTTGATGCGGTAAACCTCACGGACAACCAGACGGCCATTGTGCGAATGAGCTCGATTATGTCAAGCGTGTTTGCCATCGAAGGCGGCTGTGAGCCGATTATGCAAATGACGTGCCGCGATAGAAACAGATTGGCTCAGCAGTCGGACCTTTTGGGCGCGTATGCGGCAGGGATTCGCAATGTGCTGTGTCTGACCGGCGACTACCAGACGTTCGGCAACCAGGGCGACGCCAAGGGAGTGTTTGATCTGGACTCGGTGCAGCTAATACACACGGTTGCCGACATGAACAGTGGACGGCTGCTCTCGGGTGACGAGCTGAAGCCGCCACCCGCTTTTTTCATTGGGGGTGCGGCGAATCCTTTCGCCGAGCCGCTGGAAATGAGGATAATTCGGCTCGAGAAGAAAGTTGCAGCCGGGGCACACTTCATTCAGACCCAGCCTGTTTTCGATTGGCCTAAGTTTGAAAAGTGGATGTCGGCGGTGCGCGATGCCGGACTCGACCAAAGAGTCTTCATAATAGTCGGGGTGATGCCCGTAAGATCGGTCAAGGCACTGCTCTATATGCGCGACGAAGTGCCCGGGATGAGCATTTCTGAGGAATGCATCAAGCGAATGGAATCGGCACAGGACCCGAAGGAAGAGGGTGTAAAAATGTGCGTCGAAACGATGCAGCGCTTGCGCGAGACCCCGGGCGTTCGAGGCATCCACATAATGCCCGTGATGTGGGAATCTATTACCCCTCGCTTAGTTGAGGAAGCCGGGCTGCTGCCGCGGCCTGAGCCTTTGCCTGTGGAAGAAGAAACAACAGCAGAACCCGCGGAGACCAGTTAGAAATGAGTAAACTGACCGAAGCGATTGCAGAATTCACTGAGAGGCACCCGACGCTCTACCGCTGCGTGCTGTTCGGAGAAAACGTATTCAAGAAAGCCATTTTCGGCTGCCAAGACTGTGGGCAGTGTGTATTGAGCTACAACGCTTTTGTATGCTGCATGCGGTGCCCCAAGCAAATGCGCAACGGACCTTGCGGCGGGACTAGACCGAACGGGCGCTGTGAGGTTTATCCCAACCGTCCATGCATATGGTGGCTCATATACAAACGGGCTAAGTGGATGGGACGTGTAGCGAAGCTGAAGAAGTACCACGTGCCCGTCGATAGGCGCTTGGAGCATACCAGCGCGTGGATGAACATGTTCGCGGGCCGTATCCTGCCACTGGATTTGTCCAAAGAACTGCGCGAAATAGAGCTGCCGAAGAAGGACCCGCCGCCGAAGTGGTAGTTCGGATTTGAATCTTTTGCCGGGCGCTTCGACAGTTGAACACGGTGTGAGTCAACTTCGAAAACCAAGTATTTCCAAGCTGAGAGGTGGTTTATGCTATCCGACGTAGAGATCGCCCAGCAGAGTAAGCCGAAGCACATTCGAGACATTGCCGGTGAACTGGGACTGACCGAAGATGATCTCATCTACTACGGCCGCGACAAAGCTAAGGTACCTCTGGAAGTCCTACAGCGCCTCAAGGACAAACCGGACGGGAAGTTGATACTGGTCACTGCGATAACGCCTACCCCTGCCGGCGAAGGAAAAACAACAACCGCGATAGGCCTAGCCGACGCGCTCCACAGGCTCGGGAAGAAAACTTGTCTTGCTCTGCGAGAACCTTCTTTAGGACCGTGCTTCGGGATCAAAGGCGGTGCCGCCGGCGGTGGATATGCTCAGGTTGTGCCGATGACGGATATAAACCTGCACTTCACGGGCGACTTGCACGCCGTGACAACCGCCCACAACCTTCTCGCTGCAATGCTCGATAACCACATTCACCAAGGCAACGAACTAGGTATAGACATCCACTCCATAACCTGGAAGCGCGTAATGGACATGAACGAGCGCGCTCTGAGGCAAATCGTAATAGGGCTCGGAGGAAAAGCAAACGGCGTCCCCCGTGAATCGGGTTTCGACATTACGACAGCCTCGGAAGTGATGGCCCTTTTGTGCTTGTCCTCAGACAGACAGGACTTGGAACAACGGCTGGAGCGCATAATTGTAGCGCTGGACAAGAACGGCAAGCCGGTGACCGCGAAGGACCTGCAGGCTTCGGGAGCGATGACCGTGGTCCTGAAAGACGCCATAATGCCGAACTTGGTCCAGACCTTGGAGCACACACCGGCATTTGTTCACGGCGGGCCGTTCGGGAACATAGCCCACGGCTGCAACTCGATAATCGCCACGAGGCTGGGTCTGAAGCTGGCAGATTATCTAGTGACGGAAGCTGGCTTTGGAAGCGATTTGGGGGCTGAGAAGTTCTTCAACATAAAGTGCCGAGTGGCGGGGCTGAAACCGTCGGCTGTGGTAGTCGTCGCCACGATTCGCGCCCTGAAGATGCACGGGGGAATGCCGTTAACCGATTTGCAGTTGAGTAATCCCCAAGCCTTGGAGAAAGGCATTGAAAACTTGGAGAAGCACTGCGAGAACGTCCGAAACGTAGGGCTGGAACCAATTGTAGCAATCAACAGGTTCCCGAGCGACAGCGCAGAGGAAATTGAGGTGCTGTCTAAGTTCTGCAGCAGTGCCGGGGTAAAATGGGCTTTGTCTGAGGTCTGGGCTAAGGGAGGCGAAGGCGGCATTCAACTTGCGGAGTTGGTGCTGGAGGCTTCTCAGCAGGAGTCGCGTTTTGAACCCTCGTACCCTCTGGAGATGAGCATAAAGGACAAGATAAACCACATTGCCCAGAAGTTCTACGGTGCGGATGGGGCTAAATTCTTACCGGCGGCTGAGTCTCAGATCAGACAGATCGAAGCCCTGGGATTCGGGAACCTGCCCGTGTGTATGGCGAAGTGCCAGACATCGCTGTCGGACGATCCGAAGGTCTATGGCAGACCAAAGAACTTCGAGATCACGATACGAGGAGCCAAGGTAAGTGCCGGTGCTGGCTTTGTGGTCGCCTATGCAGGAGACATAATGACAATGCCAGGACTACCAAAGGTGCCCGCGGCGACGAAGATTGGCATGAAGCCAAACGGAGAGGTGTACGGCCTGTTCTAAGGCTGTCCACGCAAAGCTACGAATTAGGTCTAACCTGGCTGAACCAATTGTAGCCACTCTACGATAATATAGCATGGGTGATCCAAATCTCTTCCCAAGCTCTTGCGCTGCAAGATAATTTGTGGTATACAGAAAATGGTCGAAATGATTAGGCAATTAACCCGGGGGTGGTCAAAATGCGTGCCAGAAAACAATTAGGATTTACGCTTATCGAACTGTTGGTTGTGATAGCGATCATCGCTATCCTAGCTGCTATATTGTTCCCGATTTTCATCTCGGCGCGAGAAAGTGCCAGAGTAACAAAGTGTGCAGCGAATCTTTCCAACATCGGCCGTGCGTTGGCAATGTATCGCGATGACTACGATGGCCGCAACTGCCATATCTGGCAGAATGGTGTACGTTCTCCGGGCGGTGCTGATGACCAAGGCAGCTTTTTCTGGGTAATAACACGCTACGTGGGCCAGAAGATGGATTGGTCGACGCCAACCGGTAACGAAAACAAGGACCGCAACACGGTTTACAAATGCCCGAGTGCCCCTTGGCTAAAACAACAGACACAGGGCACCGTCACGGTGGAGGGTAAAACTTACCAGATAGGTATCGGCAGCAGATTGAACGTTGGCTTTGCCTACACGATGAATGAAACTAACTGGAACCACGGAAAGTTTGCCGCTGGCGGGCTCAAGGACTGCGAGTTCAAGCGGCCTTCGCAGATAATATTTGTGGGCGAAGGAATGGGATGGGTATCCTACGGAATCGGTTACGGAGACGGCAAAGTCATCAATAACAACCAGATTTCAGGTCCGACCACTTCCGGGGATGGTTGGAATAGCATCAATCCGGCTCCTGACGAAATCATTCCTATGGTTGACCGCGGTCCGAACGGTGAAACTGGTATAGGGCCTCGCCACGGGTCCTGGTGCAAGATTTACAACTTGCGAGTTAGCCACAACGGCGGCACTATGTTCTTGTTCTACGACGGACACACCAAGCTCTTGAAAGTAACTAAGGGACTGAACTGGAGAGTAGACATCTAGAAGAGCCAGGCCGATTCTCTCGCCCTCCTTCCGATAGCACGCCGCGCCCGAGCTTGGCGCGGCGTGTTTTTTGCGGTGGATCAGGAAGGTTGGAACGGCTTAATGGACTAAGCTATAATAAACCACCTAAGTTGCACATGCACTGAAACCGACGCGACTACTATGCAAGACGGCAATTTGACTCGGAGAGAAGTTCTGAAAAGGGCAGCGGTGTTGGGTGCTTATGTGCTCGTTCCGTCGGCAGTAAGCGGAGAATCTGAGCGGGCATCCGACTCAACCGGTCAGAAGAAAAGACCGAATTTCCTTTTTGTGTTTCCCGACCAGCATCGTTTCGATTGGGTGCCGTGGAATCCGAAGGTGCCCGTTAGAATGCCCAATCTCGAAAAGTTGGCGGCGCGGGGAGTTCGGTTCAATTGGGCTTTCACCCCCTCGCCGCTGTGTGCACCGGCGAGGGCTTGTCTGGCATCAGGACGTGAGTACGAACGATGCGGGGTGAAGAACAACGACCAGGATTACCCGATCGACCAGACAACTTTCTACAAGCTCTTGCGCGATGACGGCTACTGGGTGATGGGCTGCGGTAAGTTCGATTTGCACAAGGCCTCGCCGATATGGGGTATTGACGGCAAGAACCTGCTGACCGAATGGGGCTTTTCGGACGGTATCGACAATGCCGGCAAGCAGGACGCGGTCGCTTCTGGACGCGATAAGCCCCGCGATCCTTATATGGCTTTCCTGGAACGGCGCGGGCTGAGGCAACTACATGTCGAAGACTATCGAAAACGCTCCCAGGTGGGCAAGGCGGCAGTGTTCCCAACTCCGTTGCCGGACGATGCCTACTGCGATAACTGGGTGGGCCAAAACGCTCTGGAGCTGATCCGAAAAGTGCCCGCAGGAAAACCGTGGTTCTTGCAGGTGAACTTTGTGGGACCGCACCCCCCATGGGACATCACGGAAAGTATGACAAAACTCTACCAGGACGTCGAGTTCCCGCAGCCGAATGGCGGCACTCAGTTGACGCCAGAGCAAAACGTTGCAGTTCGGAGAAACTACTCGGCAATGGTAACGAACATCGACCGCTGGTTGGGACTTTTTGTAGACGAGCTAGCGAGCAGAGGCGAGCTGGACAACACGTTCATCATATACTCAAGCGACCACGGGGAAATGTTGAACGACCACGGGCTTTGGGGCAAGTCAGTGCCGTATCAGCCTTCGGTCGGTGTACCGCTAGTGATTGCGGGGCCAAGTGTCCGAAAAGGATTGGTTACAAACAGCCCTACAAGCTTGATCGATTTGACGGCGACCATCTTGGACTACGCCGGCATCAACGCTCCGCCAACTGTGGATGGGATCTCGCTGAGGCCGGTGCTGGAAGGTAAGAAGCAAAGGCACAGGGACTACGTGCGCTCCGGGTTGAACGAGTGGCGACTGGTATTCGACGGTCGGTACAAGCTGGTCAGAGGTTATCCGGAGCGGGACGATCTGCTGCTTTTCGATCTTGAAGCCGACCCTGAGGAAAATCGGAACCTAGCAGCCACCCATAAAGACACAGTGGAACGGCTGTCTGTAGTCATTGGACCGAGGGAAGGAGAAAAGAAATGAGCGATGGGGAAAGATTAATTACGCGTCGGAGATTCTTGCAAGCCGCAGTCGGAGCGGCTGCATCTGTGGCTGTCTGCGGCAGTTCGCCAGCGAAGCAAGAGCTTCCGAACTTTGTTATCATCTACGCCGACGACCTGGGCTACAACGATCTTTCGTGCTACGGTTCAGAGCTTATTCATACTCCTCGGCTCGACAGAATGGCCGCTGAGGGAATAAAGTTCACGGATTTCTACTCAGCGGCGGCTGTTTGTACGCCGTCTCGGGCTGCTCTCCTGACAGGATGTTATCCTATAAGGGTAAATCTGCCGAGCGTGCTGGGGCCATTTTCACCGATAGGAATCAGTGACAAGGAAATAACGCTGGCCGAACTGCTGAAAACCAGGGGATATGCCACAGCGTGCATTGGCAAGTGGCACCTTGGAGATCAAAAACCTTTTCTGCCGACACGTCACGGATTCGATTACTACTACGGCCTACCTTACTCCAACGATATGCCGCGGCCGAACTGGCCTGTACCGCTGATACGCAACGAGGAGATAATTGAGCAGCCGGTGGTCCAGGAAACCCTGACGGAACGATATACCGCGGAGGCTATTCGGTTCATAAAGCAGAACCGCTACCGGCCGTTCTTCCTATACCTTGCACACACGATGCCACACGTGCCATTGAGTGTTTCGAAAAGGTTTGCCGGCAGGTCCAAACGGGGCCTATATGGGGATGTAGTTGAATGCATCGACTGGAGCACCGGCGAAATACTCGATACTCTTACAAGCCTCGGGCTGGACAAGAACACGCTGGTCATATTCTCGTCCGACAACGGTCCGTGGCTCTCGATGAAGGAAAATGGAGGCAGCGCGTTGCCTCTGCGCGACGGTAAGGGCACTACCTGGGAAGGAGGTATGCGCGTTCCGGGCATAGCTTGGTGGCCAGGTCGGATCCCGAAGGGCGTAGTCTGCAGAGAAGTCGTTTCCACGATCGACATCTACCCGACATTTGCAGCTCTAGCAGGGGCGAGGGTTCCAACTGACAGGATTATTGACGGCAAAGACGTGCGCCCGCTGTTGTTCGGGGAAAAGTCCGCGGTCAGTCCGCACAAGGCGTTTTTCTACTATTGGAAGGACGAACTGCAGGCGGTACGATCCGGCAAGTGGAAGCTGGTGCTGGAGCATAAGACTCGAAGCGGGCAGACAGTTATACCACAGCAGCTTTTCAATCTTGAGACCGACATAGGCGAAACTACT